>NZ_LVYY01000013.1:0-468914 GCF_001909085.1 Paenibacillus sp. P32E
CACCCCACTCACCCCACTCACCCCACTCACCCCACTCTGAAAGTATAAGTTACTCTATATGAAGTGGAAAAAGTAGAACTAAATCAGCTATGTCAGAGGGTCCGAGATGTAATAGTTGGAAAAAGTAAACTTACTTCGGTGGTATCTGCTCATTTATGAAGATTTTGGGCGATTTAGGTGTACATATTCCCACTAATCTCTGTAATCGAGTATTTCCCTGCGAAATAGTTCTACTATTTCCACTTATACTTGCGGATCAGCGTAATCTGACTTCCCAAGCGCTGTTAAGAGCTATAGGGATAAGAAGAGTACTCATTGCCAGCTCCATCCGGTTAAAAAAAGAGCCTCTCTTTTTTTAGATAAAATGTTCACGTGTGCACTATTACAATACCTTATAAAGGAGATTATTGAACACTTATGACACAGCGTTTATCCAGAACCACTCAGCCCGGCCTGCCGCAATATCCGGAACGGATGATCCAATTTGGGGAAGGGAATTTCATGCGTGCTTTTGTTGACTGGCAGCTGCAGCAGATGAACCGGCAAGGCCTGTTTAACGGAAGCGCGGCCGTTGTTGTGCCTATCGGCCAGGGACTCGGCGGACTGATGGCCGAGCAGGATCATCTTTACACGGTGCTGTTGAACGGCATCATGCAGCAGCAGCCTGTCAATTCACGTGAGATCATCACCAGCGTTAGCCGGGTGATCAATCCCTACAGCGATTATGAGACTTATCTGGCTCTGGCCGAGAATGACGAACTGGAGTTCATCACCTCCAATACGACAGAGGCAGGCATCGCCTATCACCCCGGAGACAAGCTGGAGGATGCGCCGCCTGCAAGCTTCCCTGCTAAGCTGACCGCCCTACTGCACAGACGGTTTGAGCTGGGCAAAAAAGGCTTCGTGATCATCCCCTGCGAGCTGATTGACCGCAATGGCGAGAAGCTGGAGGAAATTGTGCGGCAGTACGCTAATGAGTGGAATCTGGGTGAAGCCTTCCTGCAGTGGCTCAGTGATGAGAACACCTTCTGCTGCAGTCTGGTTGACCGGATCGTTCCGGGATATCCGCGTGACAAGGCCGCTGAACTGGAATGCGAGCTGGGCTACCTCGACAAGCTGATGGTAACCGCAGAGCCGTTTCTGTTCTGGGTCATTGAAGGCCCGTCCTGGCTGTCTGAACGGCTGCCCCTGGCCAAGGCCGGGCTGAACGTAGTCGTTACAGATGACATGACCCACTACCGTGAGCGGAAGGTTCATCTGTTGAACGGCCCGCATACGGCCATGGTTCCCCTTGCCATGATGGCCGGGCTCGAAACCGTGGAGGACGTGATGAATGATGAAACGTTCTACCGCTATGTGCGCGAGCTTTTGGATGAAGAGCTCATTCCGATGCTGGATCTTCCCGAGGAGGAGCTGCTCTCCTACGCAGACGCTGTGCTTGAGCGGTTCAAAAACCCGTTCATCCGCCATGAGCTGGCCTCGATTTCCCTGAACAGCATCTCCAAATTCAAAACCCGCCTCCTCCCTGTGCTGCTCCGGTATCAGCAGGAACGCGGCCAGCTACCGCCGCTGATTACGCTAGCCTTCGCCGCACTGCTGCTCAGTTACCGTGGAGACCGCGTGAAGCGTCAGGACAGTGCTGAAGTGCTGGCGGTCTTCGATCAGGCGTGGAGCAATCCCTCCACATTCGCTGCAGCGATCCTGAAGGAAGATAGCCTGTGGGGTCAAGATCTGACCAAGGTGCCGGGTCTTACGGAAGCGGTTAACACCCAGTTGCGCCAGCTTCAAAGCTCCGACACCCGTGCGGCGCTGCAGCAATTGGTAGGTTCGGAAGCCTAATCATCATTGCCCATAAGGAGGGACAGCATGAAACAATTAATGAAAATGAATCCCCGCGATACGGTAGCTGTTGCGCTGCGCCCGATTGCTTCTGGTGAAGAGATCTCTTTGGAAGGACTCACTCTGGAGGCTGCCCAGGATATCCCGCAGGGCCACAAAATCGCATTAACCGACTTTGCCGTGAACGACGTTATTACTAAATACGGATACCCCATCGGGCATGCGGTCGAAGCGATCCGGGCAGGTGACTGGATCCATACGCATAACATCAAGACCAATCTGGCAGGAGAAGAAGAATATGAATATCTTCCCGAGCTTCATCCGGTCATTTATCCGCAACGTGATTTGACCTTTCAGGGCTACCGCCGCGCAAGCGGCAAGGTGGGTATCCGCAACGATCTGTTCATCATTCCCACGGTCGGCTGTGTGAACGGCATTGCCGAGCAGATGCTGCAGGAATTCAAGGCAGAACACCCGGATCTGGGCGGCTTCGATAACTTTACCGTACTCAAGCATCCTTACGGCTGCTCGCAGCTTGGCGATGACCACCGCATGACCCGGAGCATTCTGCTGGATGCCGTGAATCATCCGAACGCCGGCGGCGTGCTGGTCTTCGGTCTCGGGTGCGAGAATAATATCGTCTCCGAGTTCCGCAGTATGCTGGGTGACTATGACGAGAGCCGGGTCAAATTCCTCGTTGCCCAAGAGGTAGGCAACGAGGTAGAGGCAGGCCTCACTCTGCTCGAAGAGCTATACGAGGCAGCGAGAAATGATGCCCGCGAGCCGGTTCCGCTCAGCGAGCTGAACGTCGGACTGAAATGCGGCGGCTCCGACGGATTCTCCGGCATTACCGCCAATCCGCTGCTGGGTGCCTTTTCGGATTTCATTATCTCCCAGGGCGGAACCTCTGTGCTGACAGAGGTCCCTGAAATGTTCGGTGCCGAGAAAATGCTGATGGCACGTGCGGAGAGCCGTGAGGTCTATGAAGACATCGTCTCTCTGATAAATAATTTCAAGCAGTATTTTCTCTCCTATGGGGAACCGGTCTATGAGAATCCCTCTCCCGGCAACAAGGCTGGCGGGATCAGTACGCTGGAAGACAAATCACTAGGCTGCACCCAGAAAGCTGGCAGCTGGCCCGTTGTGGATGTGCTGGATTATGGCGTGAAGCTGCGCCGCAAAGGCTTAAGTCTCCTGCAGGCCCCGGGCAATGATCTGGTGGCGGCCTCCGCCCTTGCCGCATCGGACTGCCAGCTCGTGCTCTTTACAACTGGCCGGGGAACACCGTTCGGCAGCTTTGTGCCAACGGTCAAGGTGGCGACTAACAATGATCTTTTTGCCAAAAAAGGCCACTGGATGGACTTCAATGCCGGACCGCTGCTGGAACGCCCGATGGCCGATGTGCTGGAGGAATTCATCGCCTACATCATCGATGTAGCGAGCGGACAAAAAACGCGCAACGAGCAGAATGAAGTGCGCGAGCTGGCGATTTTCAAAACCGGAGTTACGCTCTAATCCTTATCTAATCCAAGTAAAGGGAGAATCACGATGTTTTTAAATGACGATTTTCTGCTGACCAGCGAAACGGCGCGCAAGCTTTTCCATGATCATGCCAAAACCATGCCGATTATCGATTATCACTGCCATCTCGACCCGAAGGAAATCTATGAAGACAAGGCATTCCATAACCTGACGGAAGCCTGGCTGGCCGGAGATCATTACAAATGGCGGCTTATGCGGGCCAACGGGGTTCCTGAATCCCATATTACCGGTGATGCTTCCGATTATGACAAATTCCTGGCTTGGGCCCGTACGCTTCCAAAGGCAATTGGCAACCCGCTATACAGCTGGACCCACCTGGAATTGCGCCGATTCTTCGGAATTCATGAACTGTTGAACGAAACTTCCGCTCATGCCATCTGGGAGGAAGTGAACCGCAAGCTGGCTGAACCGGCCTATACCCGGCGAAGCCTGATCCGGAATTCGAATGTCAAAATCATCTGCACCACAGATGACCCGGCAGATTCGCTGGAATATCACCGGCTGCTTAAGGAGTCGGAGCATGACTTTCAGGTCTTCCCGACTTTCCGTCCCGACAAAGCGCTGAATATCGACGCCGAAGGATTCCCGGCTTGGCTGGCCCGGCTGGAGAAAGCAGCAGGAGTACCTGTAGCCAATTATGAATCGTTGGTCGAAGTCTTGCGGAGCCGTGTGGAATTTTTCCACGCGAACGGCTGTCGGCTGTCTGACCATGCACTCGACGTGCTGCGTTATCAGGCGGCTGGTGATGCCTCACAGGTGGATCGGATTTTTGCCAAAAGGCTGGAAGGTACGATGTTGACACCGGAAGAGATCACTGTCTATCGGACAGAGCTGCTGTCGGCGCTGATCGGAATGTATCATGATCACAATTGGACCATGCAGCTGCACCTGCACGCCTTCCGCAATAATAATACGCCGATGTTCCAGCGCCTTGGGCCGGATACGGGTTACGATGGTATTAACGATCTGTCTTTGGCTGAGGCACTCTCGCAGTTGCTGGACCGGGCCGAATGCGGCAAGGGATTGCCGAAGACCATCCTCTATTCGCTGAACCCGGGAGACTATCCTGCCCTGCTGGCTCTGATGGGCTGCTATCAAAAGGATACCGCAGGCAAGCTTCAGCTTGGCTCCGGCTGGTGGTACAACGATACCCGCGACGGCATGCGCCGCCAATTGACCTTACTGGCTGATAACAGCCTCTTGGGTAATTTCGTCGGCATGCTGACCGACTCCCGCAGCTTTCTATCCTACACGCGCCACGAGTATTTCCGCCGCGTACTCTGCGAGCTGCTGGGTGAACTGGCAGAGCGCGGTGAAGCACCGGACGATCAGACACTGCTGGGACAGCTGGTGGAAGGAATATCCTACAGTAATGCCGCAGGATACTTCGGCTTCGAAGCCCGCAGCGCTGTACACTCTTGAACCGGGAAAGGAAGCCGATTATGCCTACACTGTACATTGCCGGTGACTCTACCGCCGCTCAGAAAGGCGGGGGCGAGAAGCCAATGACAGGCTGGGGTGAATTCTTTCAGGAGCATTTTGGCCCTGAGATTACCGTAGACAACCGGGCGGTTAACGGGCGCAGTACCCGCTCTTATCTGGCAGAAGGCCGGCTTGAGGATATCGCCAAGGATTTCCGGTCAGGCGACTACCTGCTGATCCAGTTCGGACACAATGACCAGAAGGTAGAGGACCCTGCCCGTTATACCGATCCCGCTACAGAGTACCGCCGAAATCTGCTCACGTTCATTGATTTCGCCCGCAACTACGGCGGATATCCTGTTCTGCTGACTTCGGTCAGCCGCCGCCGGTTTACTTCAGGCGGCGAGCCTGACCCGCTCGCTATCGGGCCGTACCCGGAAGCGGTACGCGAGGTCGCAGCACAGACCGGTACGCCGCTGCTCGATATTTTTGCTTCATCCCAGCAGCTATATCGCGCGCTGGGAGAAGAAGGCTCGCGGCAGCTGTTCATGCATCTGCCCGCGAACGATCATCCCAACTATCCGGTGGGCATCACGGATGATACGCACTTCTCCAAGGAAGGCGCTGCCCGCGTGGCTGACCTGGTCGCCGGGGCGATCCGGCAGTCTGCAGAGCTGACTGCCTTGAGTGTATATTTGCGGCGGTCAGGGCTTAGAGCAGCAGAGGTCGTCTCCAAGCCGTAAGTCTTGCCGCTGACCGGGAAATGGATGGATCTGATCGCATGGAACCATAGGCCATAAGCCGCAAGCAGACCCGCTTGCGGCTTATGTGCTTCAATATAGATTCTATTTATTAATAAACAGGAGGGACTATCATGACTGCACCGCTTCACCTGGGGATACGCGCCCATGATTTTGGCCAGAACCCTCTGGCGGAGCTAACCGCCAAGCTCTGCCGGTACCATTTCACACACATTCAGTTCGCTGTACATAAGTCTTTTCCGGAGAGTGTCCCCGCGATATCCAGTTTAAGTCCCGGTACCGCTGCCCATTTCGGTGATGCCTTCCGGCAGGCCGGTATCCGTATTGCTGTGCTCGGCTGCTATGTGAATATCGTTGATTCTGACCCCGCCCAAAGAACATTGGCCCTGGATGCATTTAGTACCCACCTCCGTTTGGCCCGGGATTTCGGTGCCAGCCTGGTAGGTACGGAAACAGGCAGTGTGGGCAAAGGATACACAACCGCTAATTTTACGGAGGAAGCTTTCCAGCAGGCAGTCATTTCCGTGCAGGCAATGGTGGCAGAAGCCGAACGCTTCGGTGTAACGGTAGGCATTGAAGCAGGGATCAATCACCCGCTCCATACCGCACAGCTAGCGCTGCGTCTGCTCATGCAGGTTCCCTCCAATAATCTGCAGATCATTCTCGATTGCGCCAATCTGATGACCGTAGACAATTACCGGCAGCAGGATGCCGTGATTGCGGAAGCGCTGGAGCTGCTAGGCGATCGTATTGCCGTCATACACCTGAAGGATTACACCATCAGAGACGGTCAGGTCGTGATTGTTCCTGTAGGCCAAGGCCTGCTGAACTTTGCTCCACTGCTCCATTACATGAAATATAAGCGGCCGCATATTCAAGGCATTCTGGAGAGTACGCCCGAAGAGTATGTGCAGGAGAGCGCAGATTTTCTGCGGAAGCTGTATGATGAAGTCTAACCGGAGAATCTGACGATAAAAGTACTGATCTCATAAGGCTTCATTTCATGGGTAACCGCCTGCCCAATGTTAGCTTCGCCGAGCGGCCGCTCCATCAAGTCGCATTCCTGCCAGGAATGAAGCGGATAATCGCTGCTAAGTGTTACGGTGCTGCGAGTGCCTGTATACTCATGCAAGCGGACGATGAAGCCGTCGCCATTCTCCGCCATTTTGACGGCATCGACGGCTATGCCAGAACTGTCTGTCTTGATCAGCGATTTGCCAGCCCCGTTAGAGTAACCGCCCTTAACCACATGCAGCGGATTGTTCAGTGACCAGGCCTCCTGCACTGTGGTTGCCGCTGCCCAGTCCCCCTTATGCGGCAGCAGAGCATACGTGAAGCGGTGCTCCCCCTGATCCGCCTGCCAGTCGGGCTCGGTTGCCGACTTAATCAGCGACAGCCGCATCACATGATCCTTGATGTCGTAGCCGTATTTGCAGTCGTTCAGCAAGCTGACTCCATAACCCCGCTCCGACAAATCAGCCCACTGATGGCCCACACTTTCAAAACGTGCATAATCCCAGCTTGTATTCCAGTGTGTAGGCCGCTTTACGTTGCCGAACTGAATATCGTAGGTGGCTTCCGTAGCCCGCACCGCAACCGGAAAAGCAGTCTTCAGCAGCTGATGCTGCTCATGCCAGTCCACCCAGGTCTCGAAATCTATCCGTGCGCTTCTGCTGTACACTTTAACCCTCTGGATGATGGTGGAGTCCATATATTTCCAGGTAAATTCCAGCACCGCGGCAATCAAGCCGCATTCTATCCGTTCAACGGAGCGGAGGTCGGTGATTACGCGCATTTTCTCCTGATAAAACAGGTCAATATCCCAGGCATCGAACATCTTCGGCTTATCCTCAAAGACCTGAAGCACATTGCCGTTCTCACCTGGAGCCAGCACCTCCCGCTGTTCCCGCCGGTCATAGATCCGGCTCAGCTGCCCGGCTTCGTTCCACTCCAACACATAAAACGGCGTTGTAAGCCGCAAATCCTCCCATTCGAACGGAACCGGACGGTCTGGCATTAAGGCTTGGCCTTCCGGAGCGCCAATCTTTCCTCCAACAGTATCAGCAGTATCAGCAGAATCTGTTGCATACGGCAGTTGAGCGGGGTCTGCTACGGACCGGGAAGTGATAACCGTACTGCCCAGCATCGGAACGGACGGAACCTCCACCAGCCATTCATCCCCTGCACGCTGGGAAGTTAGCTTTTGGCCGTCCGCAGTGCTCCACTCCAAATCCCCTGCCGCTGCTTCATAAGGAATAGCTGCCAGCTCAGTCCGCTCGAAGAAGGCTCCATTAAATACCGTGTACTGCACTGCCTGCCGTGAATCGGATAACCCGGTCAGCCCTTCTGCCGCAGCATCAGCCGCCGCGCGGCCAATCCGCTCCGCTTCTGCATATTCCAGCCGGGAGTCCTCGTACACCTCATGGATGGAGGAGCCGGGAATAATATCGTGGAACTGATTGCGAAGGATGGTATGCCAGCCTTCCAGCAGCGGCTTCGCAGGATAGCTGCCGAAGCCACCCTTTTCGGTAGCAAGCAGCACCTGCAGCCACTCCGCTTCGCGGTACAGCAGCTCCAGCTTCCGGTTCATCCGTTTGTTGTAGGCCTGGCTCGTATACGTTCCCCGGTGATATTCCAGGTACAGCTCCCCGTCCCAGGTATGAACATACTGGTCGGTACTGCGGACCGTTTCATTCAGGCGCTCAAAATACTCATCTGCCCGGCCCGTCTGGACTGCGGGAATCCCCGGCATTTTATCAAGCCGACGGCGCATTTCAAGCATTTCCCGGTTAACCCCCCCGCCCCCATCGCCGTATCCATAAGAGAGTAGCAATTCGCGGTTGAGATTCTTGTCCCGGTACTGATCCCAGATCCCCTGAACGGAAAAAGGTTCAATCAGCCCGTTATAAGTGTAATACCAGGCGCCGGAGTTTGGCCCTTCAGGTGTGGTAATGAAATGAGTGAGCACTTCACTGCCGTCAATGCCTCTCCAGTGAAACGTATCATGGGGCATCCGGTTATATTGGCTCCAGCTGATTTTGGTGGTCATAAATGTATCAATTCCCGATTTCCGCAAAATCTGCGGCAGCGCCCAGCTATAGCCAAAGACATCCGGCAGCCACAAATATTTGCAGTCCACACCAAACTCCTCCCGGAAAAACTTCGTCCCGTACAGAATCTGACGCACCAGTGACTCCCCGCTGGTCAGGTTGCAATCCGCCTCCAGCCACATTGCGCCACCGGCTTCCCAGCGCCCTTCTTCAACCCGCTTGCGGATTTCTGCATAGATCTCCGGGTAATCCTCCTTGATGTAGGCATATAGCTGAGGCTGGGTCTGCAAAAATATATATTCCGGGTACTCTTTCATCAGCCGGAGTACGGTGGAGAAGGAACGTGCCGCCTTTTCCCGGGTATGGGTCAGCCGCCACAACCACGCCACATCGATATGGGTGTGGCCGATTGCGGTTACGGTTACAGGATGCTTATGCTCAATCAGTGCCAGCTGCTCCAGAAGAAGTGACTCCGCCTCCTGGACGGAAATGTAAAAGTCTGCGCTGCCCGGTTTGGACCAATCCAGCTTGTGGAATGCCCGGTTAAGCACCATCAGCAGCTCCTGCTTCTCCGGCTGATTATCCGCAAGCTGCTTGTATGTGGAGAGGGCCGCGCGGCCGGTATAATACAAATTATCAGCTGCCTCATCCAGCCAAGCCAACTCTGCGCGCACGATCCGGTGCTCCTGGGGAACCGGACGTCCTCCGCCTTCCAGTCCCGACCATAAGCGGAAAGTGAAGTCCAGCGTCTGCCCTGCGGCATTCTTCTCCAGAAAGACCTCCTGGTGGTTAGAATCCACGCCCTGAAAAGGCTTGCCATCAATATATAGCAGCGACTCGAAGCCGCTATTATTGCCCCCTCCGGTCCGGCCGAAGTCAAAAATTCCGACCACACGTTTCCCCTTCCACCCGACAGGCACTTCCACGGTCCGCTGGAGCCAGATGTACACATCCCGTCCGGTCCAGTAATCCCCGTGCTGAAGCTTGCTGTCTCCTTCGAGCTGCGGAGGGTACATCCCATTCGCCCCATCCTTATCCTCCACCGCCAGCCAATCATTCAGCTTGGCAATCTCACGGTAACGATATCCTTCCAGCTCCCGTAGCCGGGCAGCCAGCTTCTCCTCAGTCCAAAACATTTGCCCATCCTCCTCTTATAACACGTGTTATATTTAATGGAAACGGCTGCGCCGCCCTTGTCAAAGGACAGCTAACCGTTTACGCGCTTTCGCCTGCCCTTAACACCGCTGGCAGCCATATCTTTCCGGCCTTCTCTGGGGCAGCTCCGGCTTCAATCAGCTTGAGCACACGGCGGACCGCTTCTTGCCCCATGCCTACGTAGGGGATTTCCACACAGCTTAAGGCCGGCAGGCTCAGACGGTGGCCCTGGATTGTGTTGTCTGCCGCCATCACCCGCAGCTCTTCACCGATGTGCAGACCCAGCTTACTTGCTGCCCGGTACAAATCAGGAATTCCGCTGGACCAATTCACCAGCAGCGGCGGCATTGGCTTCCCGATCTCCGACAGCTTCAGGAGCCATTCCTCCCAATCCACCCGCCCTTTCAGCTCGGGAAGCCGGAACCAAAAAGGGCTCATGCCCCGTTCGCCACACCAGCTTGTATAGGCTTCCCTGCGGGTCCGCTCCGCCCAGCTGCGGACGCCGTTATGATACACCTCAGCATACACCGGAGCCAGCAGCTGCGGGGTTCCCGGCCGAAGTAAATACTCCAGAGCCAGTTCCACACTGCCCTTGTAATCGGCCAGTACAGAGCATACTCCTTCCGCCTCAGCATAGCCTTCCACGGAAACATACGGAACGCCCGCCTCGCTGACCTTGGCGGCCCATTCCTCATCGTGGTAGCTGGTATCATCCAGCGTCACGATGCCATCAATCTTCCGCTGGCGGTAGAGATCCACCAGCTCATCTCTCGCTTCGCCGTCCGGCCGGTGGCCCGGCGAGCAGAGCAGAATGTGATAGCCATGCGTCTCACATTCCTGCTGCATGCCCTCCAGCAGCCGCATGAACAGCGGATGCCGTGTGTCGCCGAACGCAGCCAGACTCATGCTGCGGCCCGTCTTCATACTCCGCGCCTGGGCGTCCACATGGTAATTCAATTCGCGGATTGCCGCCAGCACATTCTCGCGGGTCTCCGCGCTGACGCCGATGCCCGGCGTATCATTCAGTACCGCAGAGACTACGCTGCGGGATACTCCGGCCAGCTTCGCAACGTCGTAGCTGGTCACTCTTTTTTTGCCCATATCAGCACCTCGGCAAGAGTATAACACGTGTTATATTCATTGTATACCCTCATTATGGAAAAGGACTGAACGGGTATTCATCCAACACCGGCAGACAATCGGAATGCAGCAAAAAGGAACAGCATCAGCCTTTAACGGCTTATGCGTTCCCCTTCCTTAAATATTAGCCCGGTTCATTATTTCACTCTCGGGGCTGCAAGCAAGCTCTCCACAATATAATCGAGCTGGGCGTTGAGCGAATAAATATCACTGTAGTAGGAAAGTCCAAAATCAATCTCCATCAGCCGGCCTTCCTTGACCGCAGGAATGCTGTTCCAGATCGGATCCTGGGTCAGATCTGCCATCCCTTTATAGGAAGACCGGAAGATATAGTCCCCGCTGTATTTCGCGAGCACTTCAAAGGACACGGGTTCGCCGTCTCCACCGGTGGCGGAATCGATCTTTTGCTGAACCATTTCCGGCGCCTTCATTCCCAGGTATTCATAGATCACCTGCGAGCCGCGGCCGAACTGTTTGCGTGTGACCACGGCCATGCTGCGGTCATTGCCGCCTTCCATAATCGATATGGTATGGTCAAGAATGCCGGCTTCCTGAAGCTTTTGCTTGCTTTCCTCTACGTTGGCGTGGAACCCTTCGAACAGCTTCTTGCCCTCTTCCTCTTTACCAAGCACTTGTCCAATAAAGGAGACCCGTTCTTCAGCGGTCATCGTCTCAAAAGGTACCACCACGGTTGGAGCAATGTCATGAAGCGCTTCATAAGTATCCTCCGATGGAACGATAATCAGATCAGGATTCAGCGAGAGAATGACTTCAGGGCTCGCTTCGAACCAGCTTCCCAGCTTCTGCACATCCTTCAGCTCCGCCTCGAATGCGGCTCCTTCGTACACGTCGGATACGCCTATGGGTTTCACGCCCAGTGCCAGCACATCGCCCAGCAGATAGAGCACGACTACACGCTGCGGATTCGCCGGGACCTCAATATCTCCTTTTACAGTGGAAATCGTGCGGGTCTCAGCATCGGCAACAGGACTTTCCATGGCGGCGGCAGCGCCTGCTGAAGCGGATGGAGAAGTAACCGGAGCATGGGTGCCGGAAGCGGATGAACTTCCTGTTCCTGAAGAACAGGCACTTAATACTAGGGCGAAGCATACCAACAGGGTTAGTAAAAGAGAGGGTTTCGTATTTCTGAACATGGATAATGCTCCTTCTGAATTATATTGATAATGATTATCATAATCAATATAACGAAGGAAAACATCATCGGCAATGTCATATCTGGCAACTACGGATGACATTTCCGGCCAACGCTCCGTATTCTGGAGTGAATTTTTGTATTTTACAGGTGAGGCTCCATAAAATTTCTTGAACATCCGCCCAAAATAGTATCCGTCCGGATACCCCACAGCGATTGCAATATCATGCAGGCTGGCTTCTGTGTTCAACAGCAAATCCAGCGCTTTTTCCATGCGGATGCGAATTAAGTATTGTGCTGGACTGGTCTGAAGGAGGATTCTGTACAGTCTGGACAACGTTCTGCGGCTGCTGCCTAAGGATTCAGCCAGCTTTTCCAGTGTGATGGGCTCACTATAGTGATTCTGCATATACCGGATGGCCAGATCGAGCGGATCTGGTCTCAGCGGCTCAAGGTTCTGGGCATGCAGCTGCCAGAGCAGCTCGTGTGCCCATTGATAGAACAGGGCTTTGACCTGTAAGTGCTCAAGCGCTCCGCCCTTCTGCCACTCCTTATGCATGGTGTTCAGCTTATCGAATAATGTCAGTGGATTGCCTGGAACGAAGGTGTACTGGTGATTAAAGGGATTGCTGCGCTCCAAAAGTGGAAGCAGATTTTTGCGATCAGGAAGTATTGGGACAGATTTATATAGAACTAAGTAGTACTCCAACGCCTCCGCTATCCGCAATATCTCTATCACCATACCCTTGCCGCCATGAATGATTGTTGCGCTCTGGAATTCATAGATATAATCGTCTACAAGCACCTTGCCACTGCCGCGGATGACATATAGAAAAGCGCTGGCCGGCAGCTTGTACCTCACATCCGCAGCGCTGCCGCTGAAGGAACTGCGGCGGATATCTATAATTTCTATGAACGAGTGATTCCACAGTAAAATGTGGTCCTTCAGATTCATGGCCCTCTATCAACTCCCATTCTTTCATACCGTGATTATAGATGATAATCGTTCTCATTTGCAATAAAATGCTGTGACTTCTCCGGCCCATTCCGCAAAGGATTCTCCTTTGTCCATAGCGAAAAATACCAATCCTACGTCCCATTCGGCCATTCCTACTTGTTATGCATACCTCATCATGGGTACAATTAATTATTAGTACGTGTCATTCATACAAAGGATAGGTGAAACAAATGCAGAATTTCGGATTCGCAAGAGTCGCTGCCGCTTCCCCTGAATTGCGGGTTGCCGACTGCGAGTTTAATGCAGCGCAAATTATAGATGTCATCCGGCAGGCGGATGAGAATCAGGTCGAATATCTGGTGCTGCCGGAGCTGTCTATTACCGGCTATACCTGTGCGGATTTATTCCTGCAGCCGATGCTCCAGCAGGCTGCGCTTACAGCACTGCAGAAGATCACCGCAGCTACTGAGGGGCGCAATCTGATCGTCATTGCCGGTCTGCCTATTGCTATAAAGAGCAGATTGTTCAACTGTGCTGCCGTGCTGCAGCAAGGCCAAATTCTGGGTCTTGTCGTGAAGACCTGCATCCCAGGTTACAGTGAATTCTATGAGCCCCGCTGGTTTGCCGGGGCTGAGGAACTCGAGATATCCGAACTGCGGGTTGGTACAGCGGTTGTCCCCATCGGCAATGACCTGATCTTCACCTGTGAAAGCAGCGGCGGGCTATCCTTCGGCGTGGAAATCTGCGAGGATCTCTGGGTTCCGGTTCCTCCGAGCAGCCTGCTCGCCCAGGCCGGAGCCACGCTGCTGTTCAACCCTTCAGCCAGCAATGAGCTGGTAGGCAAAGCCGACTACCGTCGCCAGCTGGTCACCAGCCAGTCCGCCTCCTGCGTCGCAGGCTACGTCTACGCCGGCTGCAATACCGGCGAATCGACTACGGATGTCGTATTCGGCGGCCACTCGCTGATCGCCGAGAACGGGCAGATGCTCGCTGAATCCGAGCGCTTTACCCATGAGAGCCGGATCATCATTGCCGATATCGACGTGCCGAGAATCCAGTATTCCCGTACGGTGATGGGAACCTTCCGGGCCGGCAAGGGCGGACGCAATTACCGCGAGGTGTTCTATACCGCTCCGGGCGTCCATCATGCAGGACGAAAGCTGGTCCGCAGCATCGCCGTGAATCCGTTTGTGCCCGGCAATCCGCAGCAGCGGGACGACCGCTGCCGGGAGATTCTCTCGATCCAGACCTCCGGCCTGATGAAGCGCATCCGCCACATCGGCACCAAGCAGGCGGTGATCGGCATCTCCGGTGGCCTGGACTCCACGCTGGCGCTGCTCGTCGCCGTTCGGGCAATGGAGCTGCTCGGCCGTCCGGCCAGCGATGTACTGGCTGTTACGATGCCAGGCTTCGGCACGACGAACCGCACCTATGATAATGCAGTCGGCCTTATTAAGGCGCTCGGAGCTTCGCTCAAAGTAGTGGACATCAAAGACGCCTGCCTGCAGCACTTCGAGGATATCGGCCATGACAAGGATGTTCACGACCTGACCTATGAGAATGTTCAGGCCCGGGAACGCACCCAGATCCTGATGGATCTGGCCAACAAGAACGGCGGCATTGTGATCGGCACTGGGGATTTGTCAGAGCTTGCCCTCGGATGGTGCACCTATAACGGAGATCATATGTCCATGTACGGCGTTAATTCAGGCATTCCGAAGACGCTCATTCAATATGTCGTCGCCTGGTATGCGGATCACGAGGCGGACGAAACCGTGAACAAGCTGCTCTACGACATCATCGACACGGGAATCAGCCCTGAGCTTCTGCCGCCATCCGCTACAGGAGAGATTGTCCAGCTCACGGAGAATATTCTCGGGCCTTATGTAGTGCATGATTTCTTCCTGTATTACATGCTGCGGACCGGCGCTTCTCCCGCCAAAATGTTCTATCTAGCCCAGCATGCTTTTGGCGATACCTATCCCAAGGAGCAGCTGTTGAGCTGGCTCCGGGTATTCATCACCCGCTTTTTCACCCAGCAGTTCAAGCGCTCCTGCCTCCCGGACGGACCGAAGGTGGGAACGGTCAGCCTCTCACCGCGCGGCGACTGGCGCATGCCAAGCGATGCTTCTGCCGCTCTATGGCTGCGTGAAGTGGAAGAACTCTAGGCGGCAGCCGCTTAACCGCAGCCATTCAACAATTCAACCATTCATAGCATACAACCGGCAACGGCTGCGCCGTCCTATAAGGACAGCGCAGCCGTTTTAGTGTAAAATACATTTTTTATGCCGCCAGGGGACCAAGGTTGTCAGCTAATCTTAAGTTGCATGGGCTATAAGGCGAACCCAAGTGGAAAAAGTAAACCTAATCCCAGCCAGCCATCTTCCAAACGACCGCAAGTGGGAAAAAGTAAACCTATTCAGGCCGATTTGCTCCAAAACTGGTCATTCCGTATAAAATAAGTGTACAAAATCCCACTAACGCCGCGTCAGGACGGTTTTCAGCAGATTTAGTGGCACAAATTCCACATCGTTTTCGGTCACCAGCACTTCGCTTACGTTCACCAGCAATTATCGATCGGTAACCAGCTCTTAGCTTTCAGTGGCAGCCGTCCCAGCACCTCAGTGATCTCCCCTGCAAAAACACTCTGCAGAGTTCATTCTTTTCATCCCAACTTTTCATCCGCTGATGCATAGTCATAGACGTTATTCAGTACAAGCACCTGGTCGCTGCCAAGGGGGGTATGGACCGTTACCGTCTGACCGGGTTCGGCCAAGAGCAGCCCTCTACCCATCGGGGACCAGAGTGAAATACAGTACTCATCCAGATCGGATTCACCGGGGATAACAATGCGATACGCATCCTTCAGCGTTTCCGGACCAATTTTTAGAGAAACCCAGGAGCCGATTAGCACTGCAGAACGCCTAAGCTCATCACCCGTCCCAGTCAATATGCCCTGTACACGCTCTTGATACGTCTGAATCAATCCACGGATCTCCGCCCTGTCCGCAGGTGATTCCAATGCTACCCGATCCAGGATGCCAAAGGTATTCTCATCCAAATATACTAGCTGCCGCACCAGTTCCTCACGCAGTGAATCCGTAACCAGACTATGGCTCATAGTAGATTTCACCCGCTCTCTTCATCAGTTCCTGCTCAAAAATTTGTACTTGCCCTCTCATTTCCATCAATCCTTCCACATAGTAAAATAGATCCCTCAGTGGGGATCTATCTATTAGGATAACATCTTTTGTCAGAAAGACAATGCCCGGCTGACCGCGATGCTCACCGCTCCATGGGTCACTGGTTAATAACTCTGTTCCCGCCATGCATACACCTTACTTCCACTCGTGTAGCACTTAGTCCTTGGCACTTAGCACTTGGCACTTGGCACTTGGCACTTAGCACTTAGCACTTAGCACTTAGCACTTAGCACTTAGCACTTAGCACTTAGCACTTAGCACTTAGCACTTAGCTCTTAGCACTTAGCACTTAGCACTTAGCACTTAGCTCTTAGCTCTCTGCTCTCAGCGCTCTGTTCTCAGCTCTTTCCAGCTTCAGCCCTGCTATACATATTCAGCTCCTGCAACCGGATGAGCACCTTGCCATAACGTCCTCCCTGCTTAATCAATACCTTGCCGTCTGGATAAGTACGGCGTACATACTCGGTAACGATTCTCCGCGCAGACTCATCTGCTGTATATCCATGATGTTTCAGCATCTGCAGGGTCTCTTCAATCGCCTCATCGCGTGGCAGCTCCATGCTCTTCATCTCCCGCGTGATCAGTGACTCGAACGAATAGCCCTTTAAATAGAGCAAATGGGTTAAATAAGCCATATCCGAGCTTTTCGCATGCACTTCCTGTCCGGACAGCAAAGGAAGAACTTCATTCATAAGACTGTGCTCCCTGCCCCCTGCATTGAGACTGATGTAGCAATACTTGCGCGCGCAGCTGAGCACACTCTCCACACTTTCCCAATCGGTAACCGCCGGAGACATGGATACAAACACAAGATCAAAGGCACCCTTCCAGCTCTTTGCGTCAAGATCCACATTTTCGAACAAGTCACGTACCAGTTCCACCTGACCCTGCGGGAACCTGGCTGTATTCTCTATGAACAGCTCGCCTAATGGAATGTTCGGCTCTACCGCTGTGACCTTCGCCCCTCTATCGGCAAAAGGAACCGTGAACCCGCCTGAAGCCGCGCCTACATCCAATACGGACAGCCCTTCAAAGGATACCCCCTGTCCTTCCAGCCAGCCGATAATCCGCTCACTTCTGCGTCTTCCCCCTTCACTGAACACTTCTTCGTTAAATGTCTTCGCCTTGTGGTCAAAGGAGCGTGCCAGATCCGTGCCCGCCTTCCTGAATTTATTGCCCATCGCTTCCGGGTCCTCTTTCCAGGCCTTTTCCCATACGCTGGCATTGAATAAATCGGTTGTCATATCAGCTCATCCCTCTCTAAATGCTCATTTTTCTCTTCATAGATTTAAAAGACTTACTATGTCTATAATCATGCCGCAAAATAACGGCGGATGATTAGTCCACCGTTATTTTCACGGCAAGCTCGGACATTTTCTTATTCTGCAGATACCGCTCCATTTGCTGCTCCGCTTCGATCATCTCCTGCTGAATCGGACACATGCTGGAGTGATTAAGCGTACAATCGAACAACGAAGCCGTGCCTTCAATCGCATGAATGATATCCAGAAAAGAAATCTCTTCTTGCTTGCGCTTCAGCCGGTATCCCCCGTTCGCGCCGGATGCGGACTCAATGAGATCCGCCTTCACCAGCTTGGTCAGGATCTTCGACAGATACGTGGGAGATACCCCCTGCCGCTCCGCGAGCTGCTGAACTCCTATGGGCTTATTCGGCGCGGCAGACACCAGAAAGAGCATCGTGTGCAGCGCGTAATTGGTTGCCTTCGAATACTTCATCGTTCCACCTCAATCAAAGACTTTATTAGTCTATAATAGCGTTTATATAAGTAAAAAGCAAACAAAGGATTTCCACAGCCTTCCGCTGTAGAAAACCCTTTGCTCCCATAACATGATCCCTACTCGGCTAATTGAGGTTGTGGTTCCAGCTCATTACAGTTGCGGCTCCACCGCATAAGTGAAACTATAGTCGCCCGAGCCCAGCTCTAACTTCACTTTATCCCCCAGTTGTTCTGCCGAATGGACACCGGTCGCCAGCCCCAGCAATCCATCTCTTTCCCGCACCTGGGCCAGCCCCGCATTTGGGAGATACAGCTCAGCGGTGGCGTTCGGCGGCACTGAAACAGAAATCTCCAGCCGATCCGCTGCTGTTCTCCATTCCGAGCGGATACGCCCGTACATCGTTTCAAGCTCGGCTGCGGCCCAGGTTAAATCTCCGCCCGGCTGCGGTTGAATCACAAATTTTTTGTAGCCGGGGAAATCTTCATCCAGCTCAATACCGGCGACATGGCGGTACAGAAAGTCCCCGATGGCCCCATACGCATAATGATTGAAGGAATTCATGTCCTTGCTCCAAAAGCTGCCGTCCTCCTTCATCCCGTCCCAATGCTCCCATATGGTTGTCGCTCCCTTGGTCACCTGATACAGCCAGGAGGGATAATCCGTCTGCAGCAGCAGTTGATAAGCCACATCTGTGTGCCCCGCCTCACTCAACACAAGATTCAGGTACGGCGTACCGACAAAACCGGTTGTGAGATGATAGTTGCTCTCCTCCAAGAGCTTCAGGAGTTTGCCTACGGTACGTTCTTTTGCCGTTCCTTCCACCAGCCCGAACATTAACGCCAGCACACAGGCGGTTTGTGTGGACACGGATAACCGTCCGGAGGGGGTGATGAATTCCCGGTTAAAGGCTGTCACAATACGGCTGTACAGCTCTGAGTAACGCTGGGCGTCTTCTGTTTTTCCGAGAACATGGGCTGTCTTCTGCATCAACTGAACGGAATACGCGTAGAAAGCCGTTGCGATATAATCGGTATCCGTAGCGCCGCTGTAGCTGTCCGGTTTGGCATCCAGGCCCAGCCAGTCGCCGAAATGAAAGCCGGTATTCCACAAAAATTCGTCACTTCCCTGCTGGCGGATATATTCAACCCAGCCCTGCATGCTCGGGTACTGCTGTTCGAGGATACGCTTATCCCCGTAGCATTGGTAGAGCGTCCAGGGACAGATGACCGCAGCATCCCCCCATGCCGCAGAGGAATGCTCATTTTCTCCCAGAACATTCGGGATCACGAACGGAACACCCCCATGGTCCAGCTGGTCGGCTGCCAGATCCTTAAGCCATTTGGTGAAGAAAGGCGCTACATTCATCAGATACGCGGAAGTGCGGATGAACATTTGCGCATCTCCGGTCCAGCCGAGCCGTTCATCCCGCTGCGGGCAATCGGTCGGCACATCGACAAAGTTGCCCTTTTGACCCCACCGGATATTATGCTGCAGCTGGTTAAGCAGCGGATTGGAGCAGGTGAAGGAGCCGGTAGGCTCCATATCCGAATGAAGCACAATGCCTGTGAAATCCTGCAGAGCTACGTTCGCGCCAAACCCAAGCAGCTGCACATAACGAAATCCCTGGAAGGTAAAACGCGGCTCGTAGCTTTCCGGGCCTCCGCCTTTTGCAATGTACGTAACGGTCTGCTTGGCTCGTCTCAGGTTATCCGTATACACATTTCCTTCTTGATCCAGGACCTCAAAATGGAGCAGCTGTACCTGAGTTCCTCCAGGGGCCTCCAGGGTAAAATTCATCCAGCCGACCATGTTCTGCCCCATATCGAGTACGGTTTCACCTGCTGGCGTCTTAAGTAGCTGAACCGGCTGGATCTCTTCAATTTTTCTTACCGGAACATTCTCCTGTGCCACCAAAACCTCCTTGGGATGGGTGACAAGTTCTACACGGGACCAACTGCTGTCATCATAACTGGCTCTGCTGAATCCACTCTGCTCCAGCCGGGCGTCATAGGTCTCACCGTGATACAGCTCCGACATTAGAATCGGACCGGCGGCAACCGTCCAATGTTCACCGGTGGTGATGATCTGTTCGTCCCCATCCGCAAAAGTCAGATGTATCTGCATCAGCAATGCCGGGCGGTCGCCGTACAGATGCTTGCGGTTATCCCAGGCCAGGTTTCCTTTGTACCAGCCGTTCCCGAGCCAGGCACCCACCGCATTGTCTCCCGCTGCAATCTGCCCCGTAATATCATAGGTCTGCACCTGCAGCCGGTGATTGTAGCTGGTCCAGCCCGGGGTCATATAACCGTCGCCCACCCGTGAGCCGTTCAATTCCATTTCATACAGACCCAGGGCAGTCACGTACATTCTGGCCTGAAGCGGAGTGCCATCGATGTGAAAAGTGTGGCGTACAAGCGGACATTGCTCCGCCTCTACATCCAGCAGAGAAAGCGGGGCGCTAATCCATCCGGCCTTCCATTCCTCCGCTTTCAGCAGCCCCATTTCCCAAAACGCGGCTTCTGACCAATCCGTATGCCGGTTCTCCCGGTCCCACACCTTCACGCGGTAATAATACCGCTGCCGTGAACGGAGTTCCGGTTCCACCAGCTCCACATGAGTACATTGATCCGAATAGACTCTGCCGGAGGTCCACAGGAGAGTGCTGAAATCCGGCTCTGCGGAAATCTGAATGTCATAGGACTGCTGCATCACGTTCCGCTCCTCCGATTGAAGCTGCCAGCTGATTCTTGGATGGCACACATCTAGTCCGACCAGATTCTCCTTATACTCCACACGTAATTTTTGTACCTTTAACATCCATGGCCACCCCGTCTTTTCTTGGATTCATCTTGTGATTTCGAAGCGCTTTCTATTACAATTATAGAAATCAAATGACTTCGCATGACCCGTGAAAAGGACATTTCACCTGCGTAATAAGGACTTTTAGTTCCGTTAAGAAAGGGATGGACGGATGAATTCTGCAGAGCATGTGCTTAAAGGCGAAGCTTTTTTCCAAAAGAATCTGCTGCTCTATGTTAACCGTGCTACGGAGACTTACCAGCTTCCGCTTCATTCCCATGATTTCATCGAGCTGGCCTTCGTTGCCGAAGGGAAGGGGTTTCATTATACAGAACAAGAGGTTCAGAAAGCCTGCAGAGGGCAGCTGTATTTCATTCCCGTTGGCGTCTCCCATGTTTTCCGGCCTTCGTCGCCCCATTCGCTTAAAGAACCGCTCGTCGTCTATAATTGTTTATTTACAACAGCGCTTCTGGATGACCTTGCTTTCGTGATTCCGGATGCGCCGATTGCAGCGTACCTCGAACAGATCAAGAATCAGCAGGTGCCCGCATTCTCCATGACCGACCAAAATGGTTCCATCGAGAACCTCTTCCTCTCGCTGCACCGGGAGTACAATCTCCCGCAGACCGGTTCCGGCAGTTATCTGCTGACCCTGTTCATTCAGCTGGTTGTCACCCTGTACAGGTTACAGCATAATGAGCTGCACTTTCCGGTGACCAGACCGACGCAATTCCTGCAAATTCTCCACTATATCCAGCAGGAGTATGCCCAAGACCTTACCTTGTCCCATCTTGCCCGGACCTTTGACTGGAGCGAGCGGCATCTTCAGCGGCTGTTCAAAACGCACACCGGCCAGACCTTCCATCATTTCCTGCAAAATGTCCGGATTCAAAAAAGCTGCGTTCTGCTGATCCAGCAGCTACACTCCCCCATTCCGCTCATTGCGGAGCAGGTCGGCTACCACGATACCAAAACGTTCAACCTGGTCTTCAAACGGATCATTGGCAAACCGCCCGGCGGGTACCGGCAGGAGGCGGCAAGCACCGGAGCGCAACCACAGACGATAGAAGCCACCAATGACGCTACTCCCAGCGGATGACAATAATAGCAGTGGCCTGCAGATAATAATAGATTATAAGAATGGGTGCTGCCGTGAGTCAAAAAGCCGCCCTGTGTCATCGTAAAGAAATGACGGGGCGGCATCTTTTATGAGATATTATGTCCTATTTCTGCAGCTCCGCATCCTTTTGCTTCAGCAGGTCGCCATATTCCGCTTTATACTCCTCCAGCTTGTCCTTCAGTTCGGTATTGGACGGGTCCAGTTTCAGCTTGCTGCTGGTGGACAGAATGTTATCGACTACATTATCGATTTGGCTGTCAATCGCCTTGATTTTGCTTTTGGTCACTGCTACTGCAGAATCTGGTGCCATCGTGGGCAGGGGTCCAATAGTGATGCTCTCGGCCTTAGCCAGTGAAGACGAAGATATAATCTCTTTCTCGTCCAGACTTATGGTCTTGCCGGACAAGGAGACCTTATAGCCTGCCAGCTCTCCGATGGCCCGCACCGGTGCATAGCTTTTTCCATCAATGACAATGGCCTTGTCGGCCAGCTTCTTGCCGTATACGTTTACGGTGTATTCTGCTTGAATGGTCTTGCCTACTAGACTTGTAGAGGCTCCAATCGCCTGAGTACTAATCATCAGTACCGCACCGGCAAGACAGCCGGCAGCAAGCTTTTTCATAAGAAGTTCACTCCCCGTAAAATACTATACTTGCTAGTTTACCATTTTACGGCGGGTGATGACGAGCTTTTCCATACATTCTGGCTAAGCAAGGCCGAGAGGATGGACAATCGCAGGTGTGCAAGTCATTGAGAGGTATAATCATACGTGCCGTCTACATACCTTAGTACTTCCGGTGCTTCCTACACCTATAGTCGCCCTTATAGCCGCGCAGTCAGGATTTCACACAATGCACCATATAGAGAATGCTCGAGATCCATAGAAGCCAGCGCTGCAAGCACCGCTGCTGGCACCTCCAGTTCCGTCACCAGCCGGAGGATCTGCTCCTTCAGCTGGAAATGAATCTGCGAGCGGTTCAGCAGCGCGAAGACTTCGTTAGCTATATCGCCTGCAGCAATCCGGGCTACGGCCAGGGTTACTTTCAGGGATTCAGCCACAGCCACAGCCGGAACGGTGACTGTCAGCGTGTGAGCAGCATCATCATACGCAGTTTCAACCCCAAACGGCCCGCTTCCAGTGACGACCTGCACCTGCGTATCGGCACAGCCTACGAAGTACAGCTTCCAGCTCCGCCGCTCCGGCACGGCTGCCTTGTTCCCCCGGGCAGGCTGAATCGTGAGAACTGCCGCTTCTCCCCATTCCAGGGTAATTCCGGTATCGCACCACTGTTCGTCCCGGTCTTCGGCACTATCCACTTCGTCCTCCCAGAGATGAAAGCTGCCGCTGGCCCCGGCAAATACCCGCAGCTCCAGCTGCCCCGGATTAGCGGCCGATGAGGTATACTCCGTCAGGTCCGCCATCGGAACCATTGCCCCCGCCTTCGCCAGCACGGGAATATGCTCCAGATTGCGGTAGAGCGACAGCCTTCTGCCTCCGTCATACACTCTTCCACTGAAAAAATCGATCCATACTCCTTCAGGCAGCCATGCCTTGAATTCCGCCACCCCCGTCTTAGGATGTACTGGCTGTGTAATCGGACAGGCCATCAACTCTGTACCGAAATAGTATTCGTTCGGCACCTCATAAGCTTCATGCTGCTCCGGATGATGGTAATACATCGGCCGGACGAGCGGCAGCCCCTCCCGGCTAGCATAGCGGTTCATGGTATACAGATAGGGAAGCAGACGGTGGCGCAGACGCAGACTGTCCTTCATCGCCTCCTCGGCCATCCGGTTGAAGCGCCATGGCTCCTTGCTGTTGAACGGGCTGGCTGAGCTATGCAGACGTAGAATCGGGGAAAACACACCAAGCTGCACCCATCGCAGCGCAAGCTCATCATCGAGATAGCCCAGCATATGGCCTCCGATATCGTGGCTCCACCAGCCATATCCTGCATTCGAAGCATTAGCCGTGAAATAAGGCTGGAAATCAAGGGATTCCCACGTGACAATCGTGTCCCCGGAGAAGCCCACCGGGTAACGGTGGCTGCCTAGACCGGCATATCGGGAAAAGGTCATCCGGCGCGCCCCACGCCGCCCGCTGTCCAGATAGTGGTAGTGGTTCAGCATCCAGAGCGGATCAAGTCCGGGGACACGGGTGATCCCGCCCTGCTGCCAGTCGATCCACCAGAAATCCACGCCTTCTTCCTCCAGCGGATGGTGCAGGTACTTGAAGTAGGCGAGCAAAAACTGCGGGTCGGTGATGTCAAATTCCACGGCATCACCTTTTTCAGGGTCCATGCCAAGCTCTGCCGCAATCGCCAGATAAGGATCTTCAAAGGCCCGTACCCCGTCAGCGGGATGGACGTTGAGCGTGACCCGAAGCCCTTGTTCATGCAGCCAGCCGAGGAAGCACTTGGGGTCCGGGAATAGCTCACGGTTCCAGGTATAACCGGTCCAGCCGCTGCCATACTGCGGATCAATATGGACCAGATGCCAGTCCATATCCATGACCGCTACGGTGAAGGGAATCTGCTCGATGGCAAACCGCTGGATCAGCGTTTTATATTCTTCTTCGGAATACCGGTAATACCGGCTCCACCAGTTGCCCAAGGCATAACGGGGCAGCAGCGGCGTCCGGCCGCAGAGACGGTAGAAATCCTTCAGACATTGCAGATAATCGTGGCCGTAGCCCAGAAAATACAGATCTGAGTCTTCCTGACCGCGCGGCTCCACCCTCCCGTCTACCTCCAGCAGCAGCGAACGGCTGTCGTCTATTAGGGTGTACCCTTGCCTTGACAGAAGTCCATGCTCCAGCGGAATGGCCCCGTCGGCATTATCCAGTGTGCGGGCTGTACCACCCAGATCCTGCGGTGTATCGCCGAAGTACCAGACGCTCATTAGGTGCCCCGAAGCATTTCTGACCCGAATACTCAGCCCGTGCCGGGAGAACGGCTGCTTGTCATAGGTTAGATGCAGACGGTCTGTCACCACTTCCAGCTTGTTCCCATGATCGATGACCTTGAATGAAGGAACAGGAAAATCACGGTTCAACACCGTTTGGGTCGCCCGGTCTTCAAAGACTCCCTGTCCGCTATACTCCAGACGGATCAGCTCCGGGGTTAGCACGGTGAGCCGGTAGCATTCTCCCTGAATGACGGCTCCTTGATCCGCACAAGGCTCCGAAGGGAGCCTCAAGTAATCCGGAAAAGGTTGTTGTTTTGGAGGGATTTGTTCCATTTTGTAACCTCTTTTCTCAGAATGTCAGGGTGAAGGCTACTCCTTCACGGCACCGATCATCACACCTTGATTGAAGTATTTCTGCACAAAAGGATATACGCACATGATCGGAACCGTAGCCACAATTATGACGGAGTAGCGCATCATATTCGCCAGGCGCAGCGCAATTTGCGCAGCTTCCCCCGTACCTATACCAGACTGCATCTGATTGGTAATCAGAATGTTGCGGAGGATCAGCTGCAGCGGATACATGTTAGGATTTTTGAGGTAGATCAAGGCGTTGAAATACGAATTCCAGTAGCCGACGGCAATCCATAAGCCCAGCACCGCAATAATTGCCTTGGACAGCGGCAGTACAACCTTGGCGAAGTAGCGAAGGTTGCCGCAGCCGTCAATCTGGGCCGCCTCCCACAAATCTCCAGGAATACTCGACTGAAAAAAAGTCCGGGCCACGATAATGTTGTACACGCCTACAGAGAAGGGCAGCACCATCACCAGAAACGTGTCGTACATATGAAAATCGCGGATCGTCAGGAATGTAGGGATCAATCCGCCGTTGAAGAACATGGTGAAGATAAAGAACAGCGAGATATATTTGCGCCCTACAAGATCTTTCCGGGATAATGCATAGGCTGCAGAGATGTTCACAGCCAGACCGATTATGGTGCCCACGACCGTGTACAGAATGGTGTTCCGGTACCCGATCCAGATGTTCTCATGGCGCAGCAGTTCTTTGTAGCCGTCCAGTGTGAACCCTTTGGGAAACAGCCAGACCTGCCCCCCCGCCACCGCAGATGGATCACTGAATGAAGCGATAATAATAAAGAACAGCGGGTAGATCAGAATCAGCAGAAACACTGCTGCAATGATATACATAATGGCTTCCATCACTGTATCCGAGGAGCGGTTATTTTTGATCTTCCCTATCTTCTCTTGAGCCGCAGGCTGTTGTAGTACTCCCATGTTGCTGCTCCCCTTTCTACCACAAGCTGTTTTCGCTGAGTTTTTTGGATATCTGGTTGACCATGATGAGCAGAATGAAGTTAATCACTGTATTGAACAGGTTGATGGCCGAGGAAAAGCTGTACTGGCTGCTTAGCAGCCCGATTTTGTAAACATAGGTAGATAAAATTTCGCTGGAGGTGGCATTCAAGTCATTCTGCATCAGATACACTTTTTCGAATCCGACGCCCAGCAGACCACCGACCCGCAGGATCAGCAGCGTAATTGCTGTAGGCATCAGCATCGGAATGTCGATATAACGGACCTTGTGCCAGCGGCTTGCCCCGTCCACGGTTGCAGCTTCATACAGACTCGGATCAACCGCCGACAGCGCGGCTATGAAGATAATACTGTCCCAGCCGACATGCTGCCACACATCGGACCAGACATACACGCTGCTGAACCAGCCGGCTGAGCCCATAAGATCCGGGGCTTCTTTGCCGAACAGACTATACAGATTGCCTACAAGTCCGGTGCTTGGGGAGAGCAGAATCATCATCAGGCCCACCATAACCACCGTGGAAATAAAATGAGGCATATAGGATACAGTCTGGAAAAAACGTCTGAACCGGTTCGGACGCATCTGATTCACCATCAGCGCCAGCAGGATTGGAATGGGAAAGGTTATAAGGCTGTAAACGCTGATAATCAGTGTATTTTTGATCGTTGCCGAAAATTGATACGAGTGAAAAAATTTCTCGAAATACTTGAAGCCCGCCCAAGGGCTGTCGGTAATTCCAAGCGCCGGACTATAATCCTTGAAGGCAATAAGCACCCCATACATCGGCTTATACGCGAATAATAACGTAAGGACCGCTGCCGGAAACAGCAGTGCATACAGCCCCCAGTTCCGCTTGATCTGTCCCAAGGTCCGACCTGGATGGCTATGACCGGATTTCATGAAACCCCTCCTAAAAAGTATTGTGTAAACTAAGCCTCTCTGTTCCCTCAGTATATCGCTACATTTTCATGCCTTACGGACCTATTGAAGGTCTTAACCGGACTTTCCGCCCCTACTTCCCCTAGCATTTGAAGGGGGCCGGCGGCAGCAGCGGCAAGACACAGCTCATCCGGACTTTCACTGATGTTATCCGGACATTCAGGATAAGTTACACCGTCCGTATCCGGTTCACTGCGCAGAAATGCCGTCCTGCACAAAGCTGGGCGCGGGACGGCATTTATCACACGATGAAGAATCTATCAATCAGTCACTTCGTCCGACAAGCACGAATCGGGACTCCTATCCTCCCTCGCGGGTCGCTGTATTTCTCAGGCTTAGGAGTTTATTTCACGTTCATATAGCGGCCATAAGCATCGGTACGGATCTTGAGAAGCTTTTCCAGCCCCATATCGTTCAGCTTCTTAACATAAGCAGCCCAGCCCTCTTCAATACCGCCTTTGGTGATGAACTGGGCACGCATAGTAGTCACATAGCTATCGATGTCCGTGGTCAACGTAGGCAGCTCCTGGAATTCCTCCGAGGTATACATAACGTTAGGAAAAGGCGTAGTAACATACTTGCTGCCCAGCTTATCCAGCTGCAGCTTCAGTCCGTCACCACTGTTAGGACTCAGCACGATGTTTTTCTCAAAAGACGGGCTTACATATTTAGGGCCGAAATCGCGCAGTGACTGGTCCCAATACCAGGCATCGGCACTGGTTCCTGTTGGCGGGTCCATCAATGTGTAGGTGCTGTCATCATTCTTCTTGATTACAGTACCGATCGCTCCCCAGAAATTCTGTATACTGGCTTCATTGGTATAGAACTGGTCGGCCCAACGGGCAGCCACTTCCGGGTTTTTGCAGGATGTAGTAATCAGCAGCTCATTGCGGTTAAGATTCATCCCGATCGGATTGCCGATGGTATAGCGGTTGCCGTCCGGTCCGGCCACTGGCGGAATGGTCTCATACTGATCGCTCCATTTGCCGAATACAGCATCAGGTGTCCATTGGTACGAGAGGCCGACGATTGGAGCGTCCGGATTCTGGAATTTGGCTGATATCATTGTGGCGTCCTGGGTGAACAGCTCTTTATCCAGCAAGCCCTCAGTGTATAATTTATTTTCCCATTTGAGGCCTTCTTTGTACTCATCGGAAGTAGGGTAGTAGATCGCTTTATTGTCCTTGACCAACATATTATTACTATTAAGGTCCGTGATGCCGAATGGACTGATGAGGTCATTGCTGACTTCGATATACGGAATTTCATCCGCCTTGCCGTTTCCGTTCGGGTCCTTTTCCTTGAAAGCCTTCATGGCATTGTACAGATCATCCAGTGTTTCCGGCGTCTTCAGACCCAGCTTGTCGAGCCAAGTCTTGTTGATGACCGGCTGGCGCGAGCTTTTGGGGCGCGACGGCAACCGGGTAGGCAACGAGTAGATTTTTCCGTCGGGAAAGGTGCTGATTTTTTTCATTTCCGGTGTTTCTTTCATCGCCGCCTTCAGATTGGGCATATATTGATCGATATACTCATCCAGCGGCCGGAAATAGCTTAAATTGTTAACGATATCGGAGTCAGAAAAGGTCTGGTCTCCCAGAACCACATCCGGAAGTGTACCACTTGCCAGCAGAATGGACTTCTGTTCCGCCCAGTCATTGGAGGACATCACCTGCCAGTCAATTTTGACATTCGAATTCTTCTCCAGATCCTTCAGCCACTGGTTCCGGGTGAATGTATCCCCCATGCTTCCCCAGCGTACAGTCAGCACCTTCAGGGTTACCGGCTCCTTGACGATCGGCAGTCCTTCCTTGTTGAAGTTACTTGCTTCGCTTGGAGTACTCGCATTCTCCTTGTTGCCGCTGCAGCCGGCCATTCCCATTACCATTGCGGCCGACATAAGCAGCAGCGGCCATTTTTGGATTAATCTGCTTTTACTGTGTGTACTCATTCTGTGATCCCCCATTTCATGTGTGTATCCGCCTTACACGCTTAATGATAGCTCCCGGGGTCCTTGCATTCCGGACCCTTTGGCGGCGGTATTCGGACCTCTGCATCCGCTTACATTATTTTGAAGACTACATGGCTTATTTTTGTGCACAGGGATGACAGTATTCAGACTTTTGCTGGCAGTATCCAGACTTTGCGGCGGACTGACAGGAATTTCGCATGTAAATTCCTCCGAGAGGTTTTATAATGGCTTTGTTAGCCTATAGAACCGCCTTCATCCAGATGAAAGCGCAGGAAAGGACTCAGCGTGCAAGCCATGACCAAGAATACAGCAGGAAACAGACCGTATCCCATCCGACACTATGTACGAATCATGATGCTGGTCTCATTAGTGGTGCTGGTGCTGGACCTTGTCATCAGCCTCGCCTCCATTTCCATAGTAAAGCAGCAGTCCACACGTTATTTGAAAGATACCGCCAAGCTGTACATTGACCGTATTAATCACGATTTTGCTTATATTAACCATTATATGGGCTGGACGCTTGCGAACGATGAGAGCCTGAATATGATGAACGCTTATGATCCGGACAGCAGCGAGTTCATCAAATCAAACGATAACCTATACAAACGTTTTTCGGAGCTGCAAAAAAATTACGGGCAGCAATTCAACTTCTTCTTTTATTTGAAAAATCAGTCTTTCTTCCTCAACTGCGCACCTATCAGTATTACGTATACGGATTATCTGGAGCTAAAAAAGCAGATCAATTCCTATATCGAGGACAAGGATGTGTATGCCCATTTTTATTCCAGATGGTCACCCATCCTGGTCAACGGAAACTACTATATTATCAATATCGTTCCCTACTACAACCGCTATCTGATCGGACTGATCTCCGCAGACAACCTGATCCACCCTTTACGCCAGCTTAATCTGGGGGCGAACGGGTATGCTTCACTGGTGGATGAGAAAGGCACACGCATCTCAAGTCCCTTATCTGCCAGCGGGAAGCTGGTGCAGCAGGAGGCTAAGGGGCCAGATCTGTTTCAGTCACGTACAACGATCAGCAGCGAATTTTCCAATACAACATTCAGTGCCCATATGATCATTCAATTCGGAGCGTTTGAGAAAATCATGATTGCCCAGCTGCTGATCCTCTTGCTGTTCTTCATGGTGACCTCCACCATCTGCGCTGTGATGCTCTTCTTCAATAAAAGGGTGCTTGGCCCGATCCAGAACTTTTCGGAGAATCTGGCTCACTTGAGTGAAGAAGGCCAGCCTGTAGACTTCAAAAGCAGCAAAATCATCGAGCTGGAGCAGGCGAACGCACAGTTCAAGGACCTGATGAAACAGATCAAAACCTTTAAAATCGCTATTTATGAGCAGGAGCTGGAGAAACAGCGCATTCAGCTGGATTATATGAAGCAGCAGATTAAACCCCATTTTTTCCTGAATTGCCTGACCAGCATTTACAGCATGGCCCAGATCCAAATGTACGAGGAAATCGAAAATATGGCGATGTCGACGTCCAAATACTTCCGCTATACCTTTCAGAGCGGTGAGAATTTTGTCCGGCTGGAGGATGAATTCGAGCATGTCCGCACATATCTTGAAATCCAGAGAAGCCGCTACCGGGATGCCTTCAGATATCATATCGGGCAGGACGAAGCAGCCAAAGATACGCTGATCCCGCCGCTCGTACTGCAGACCTTCATAGAGAACTCCATCAAATACGCGATTTCCCGGGACCCCGAGGTGCAGATCAGACTGACGGTCCACCGCCGCGAAGCGGCGGAGGAGCAGGTGACGGTGATTCAAATTTCGGACAGCGGACCCGGCTTTGCCCCCGAGGTTCTCGAGAAGCTGGTGCGGGGCCAGTCGCTGGATCAGAGCAAAGGGACGCATATCGGCATTATGAATACGCTGAAACGGCTCGAATACCTGTACTTCAAAAAAGCGGTGGTCCACTTCTCCAATATAGAGGGAGGTGGTGCATCTGTCATCTTAACTCTTCCGGATCTTCCGAGTACTTCAACATGAATGGAGAATTTCTATGAACGTACTGCTTGTAGATGACGACTATTATGTAGTGGCGGCTTTACAGAAGAGAATTGACTGGGCAGCACTGAATATCGAAACCGTATATACGGCCAACAATGTTGCCCAAGCCCGTGAAATTGTGGAGAACTATTCCGTGCAAATTCTGATCTCAGATATTGAAATGCCACAGGGAAGCGGACTATCACTGCTGGCCTGGATCCGGGAAAATCAATATCCGATTCAAACCATCCTCCTCACCAATTATGCCGACTTCAATTACGCACAGAAAGCCATTGAGTTACAAAGCTTCGAATATTTTCTCAAGCCTATTGAATTTGACAAGCTGATGCTTATTATCCAGAAAGCGATTGTACGCGCCAACGAACAGCAGCATAACGAAAAGGCCATTCAGGAAGGCTACTATTGGCAAAAGAACCAATCGAAGAATCTGGAGCATTTCTGGCGCAGGATCGTGAGTGTAAGCACCTCATCCCCCATCAAACCGTCCTTCCTCACTCATGCGATCCAAGAGCAGAATCTTTCCTATCAGATGGACGACACGCTGCAGCCGCTGTTATTCAATGTTTTTCCCTATAATGGCACCATGGGTAAAGAAGAGAAGGATCTCTTTGATTTTGCCCTGCTGAACGTTCTGTATGAGCTGTTCCAGCACCCCGGCTTTGGGATCGAGAGTATTCTGGAGATCAAGGACTACCAGTGGATTGCTATCCTGAAATGGAACGATGCGCCGGACACCGGAACGCTTGAGGAAATCTGTGCCTCCTTGATCCAGAAAACAAACCCTTATCTCAAATGCGATGTCTGCTGCAATATTGGCTTACACGGTCAGTTGAATGAGATCGGCACTGTTCTGAAAAACCTGCTCCGGATGGATGAAGAAATCACACGCTCCCGAAATCATACCTTTACGGTGGAAATGTACCAGAAGCAGAGCAAAGCAGTCTATCTCCCTCCGAATCTGGCCCATCTGGAAGAACTGCTGAATCAGAACCAACTGGCCGCTTTTCTGGAGGAAGTAAGCCGTTATCTCCTCGGGCTGCTGGTTAACCGGACCGTCGACACCTCCATCCTTAGCCTGTTCCGGCTGGATATTGTGCAGCTCGTGTATTCTTTTCTCAAAATGAAAGGCATTCAGGTACATAAATTATACAGCGGTAAGGCGAATGACCGCCTGCAGCTGCAGTCTCTGACGTCCATCGAGGACATGCAGGAATACCTGGATTACCTGGTGAATACCGCCATGAAATACCGGGATCTCACCGCACAGCCCCAATCGGTTGCCGAAGAGATCAAGCAGTATATTCATACGCATTACGGGGATGAGCTGACGCGAAACGATCTGGCGGAGATTGTCTATCTGAACCCGGATTATCTCGCCCGGCTGTTCAAGAAAGAAACCGGCATTGCCCTGGGCAGCTATGTGATTCAGGTCCGGATTGCCGCCGCCAAGCAGCTACTGGCAACCACCCGGCTGTCTGTGTACACCATTGCGAGCAAGGTGGGCTACACCAACTACTCCTATTTCTCCAAGCTGTTCAAGCAAGAGGTCGGCCTGTCTCCTAACGAGTATAAAAAGGAGCAGCACAGCCAGCCTGTAGGATGAGAATGTAGGGTTAATATTTTATCTGAGAGAGGCCTGGCCTCTTTTTTTTTGTCTGATTTTTCATTGAGAAATTGTAAAATGTATAATAAACTTGACACCATGAATGGTTTATAATACATTATGTACATCAAACTTAACTTGTTATCAAAATATAGTGTAGGCGGTGTAGCGATGACGTATCAAGAAAAGAAGAGCATTGTATCTCTGATCACGGCAATACTTATTTTCGGATCTTATTGTGCTTACATGTTTCCAAAGGCACCGGAGGGGGCTGACTCAACGGAAAGCTTTCATTATTGGGGTTCGTTCGTGATCATTTTGACTTTGGTTTCAATCGCAGCGCATATCCTGATCAGCATTATTTTCAATATTGCCTTTAGGATAACGACCGGAGAAAAGGAACCGGCATTTGCAGATGAACTGGATAAACTCATTAACTTGAAGGCCACACGGAATTCTTTCTTTGTCTTTGTCCTTGGCTTTCTTGCTGCAATGGGGGCGCTGGTCAACGATCAGTCATCACAGGTGATGTTCGTGATCCTGATCGCCGGCGGATTCATTTCTGATGTAACCGGCTCTATCACGAAACTTTATCATTATCGGAAAGGAGTCTAGGATGAGTAAGAATCTTGTTGGCAATCACATCCGCAGATTACGGTTCGACCACGATGAAATGACACAGCAGCAATTGGCTGACAAGGTGGGCGTAACGCGACAGACCATCGTAGCTCTGGAAAAGGGCAATTACTCGCCATCCCTGGAACTGGCCTTCCGTATTGCCCTCGCCTTCAACTTATCTCTGGAAGAGGTATTCTTTTACGGAGATGGCACGAAAGAATAATGAATGAGGAGATGACAGAATGAATTCAAACCACACAGCAGCGAAAATAACGGGTGTCTTGTTTATTCTAGCAGCGGTTTCATCGATAGCTGGTCTTCTTTTATACGATCCGATCCTGAACGGCCCCGATTATTTATTAAAAGGTTCTGAACATGCCAACCAGGTGATACTGGGGGCGGTTATGGAGTTGATTCTTGTCGTCTCAGCTGTCGGCACTTCGATTACCATGTTCCCGCTTTTGAGAAAATACAATGAGACATTAGCCCTTGGACATCTATGCTTCCGATTTCTTGAGGCGGTTATCATCACTGTGGGCATCATCAGTGTATTGTCCTTACTGACCTTAAGCCGGGAATTCACAACTTCTGCTGCTGTGGATATATCTTCTTTTGAAGCTTCAGGTACACTATTAAAAGCCATCCACGACTGGACGTTTATGCTGGGGCCAAATGTCATGCTGGGTATTAATACGCTGATATACAGCTATATTTTTTATCAAACCAAGCTGGTGCCCAGGTTCATATCCATCTTAGGCATTACCGGAGCCATACTGGTGTTAAGTGCAGGCATCTTTGAAATGTTCGGAGTCTTTCCTCAACTATCCGTGTGGGGGGCCCTCTTGTCTTTGCCAGTAGCCGCCAATGAAATGATCCTTGCCGTATGGCTAATTGTAAAAGGCTTCAACTTATCCTGGCATAGATAGGCCGTCCTGGGCTGTCACCTAACCCTCCCCACCTGAATATATCTGAAGTAGCTACGCCGGAAGGAGGACAGCTGTCGTTCTCTTTTTCGCAAAACAATCAAAATAAATCAAATAACAATCAAAATATATTGTAAAACGATAAACCATGTGCTAAATTTGATTTAACATTAATTAAATGAGGTGCATTTTATGGAACGAGGAACCACACTCTTTTTAAAGGTAGCTGTTATTGTAATTGGGCTCCCGGTTCTTGCTTTGTGTATTTTTGCGGTGCCTGAGATTGGGAATTTTGCAGCAGAGCTGTATCCCGGTATGACTTCTATTAAATATCTGGTACTCACCGATTTGTATGCGTCGGTAATCCCCTTTTACTTGGCTCTGTATCAAGCCTTCAAACTATTAGGCTACATTGACAAGAACAAAGCTTTCTCTGAATTATCTGTGCGGGTCTTAAAGAATATAAAATACTGTGCAGTCACATTCAGCATTTTGTATGTAGCAGGCCTTCCTCTCTTCTATCTCATGGCGGATATGGACGATGCCCCAGGGATCATAGTTATCGGATTGCTCATGATTTTCGCTTCCATGGTGATTGCCGTTTTTGCTGCAGTTCTCCAAAAGCTATTAAAAGAGGCCATTGATCTAAAAATAGAAAATGACTTAACAGTCTGAGGTGAAATCCATGGCGATTATAATTAATATTGATGTGATGCTGGCAAAACGGAAAATGAGTGTAACCGAACTTTCGGAGAGGGTGGGAATCACAATGGCTAACCTTTCCATATTGAAGAATGGAAAGGCAAAAGCGGTTCGATTATCCACTTTAGAGGCGATCTGCAAGGCTTTGGAATGTCAGCCTGGAGATATTCTGGAATACAAAAGTGATGAAGACATTTAAGAGTAAATAAACGGTCAAATGTATTCGAATCGTGTGCGATAGTTCAATGTTCAATACAACAGCGGCAGCCAAGGACATTATGTTCTCGTCCCTGGCTGCCGCTGTTTCTATATTGCCGTCAGTCCATACTTATTCCACTTTCAGTGACAAAGCGCTTTTGGGCGTCATGGTGAAGGTTAGCCGCTCACCGCCCGGCAATTTTACAGCTACGATCTCTTCTTCTTCGCCTTCATTGAATAGCACCGCCCCAATCGATCCGTCCAGGTTGCGGAAAGCAACAGAACGGATGCACTCATGGCTTGACGCGGAATCCATCCGCAGGGCCTTGGGCCGGATCACTGTGCTGAAATGCGCCAGTGCATAGTAGTCCAGCGTATAGGTTAGTTCACGGGTCTGCTGGTCGATCCGAACGATACCGCGGCAGGTGCTTGTGCCGAAGCCCGGCACTGTCGGCCCGTTATGTTCATCTAGTGCCATATTCCACAAGACGAACGACTTGCTGTGATTTCTAAGAATCTCAATCCCTGTGCGGATCACATTCGAGAAGGCCTGTTCAAAAGGCGGAATCCATTCGCCGCCTGAGCCCTCAGTGAAGTGCACCTCTTTACCTTCTAAAGCACGCTTCACCTGTGTCTGCGCCGAGGGTTCACCACCATACCAGTGCCAGGCTACCCCATCCACCTCTTCCCCGGCAGCTTCCAGCACGGACACCGGGTAATCCGGGCGGTCCCAGTTGTGGTCATAGCAGAGAATTTTACTATCGATGTTATGCCTCAGAAATGCAGGCTTCAAGTAATCCCGTACAAAAGATGCCTGCGCCTCCGGCAGCATAAGCATGCTCGGATAATGCTGCGGTTCAAACAGCGGTTCATTCTGCGGAGTGACAGCATATACAGGCAGCCCGTGTTCTTTGTAAGCCTGAATGTACCTTACAAAATAGTCAGCGTACACACTGTAATATTCCGGCTTCAGCTCTCCGGTGATCATCGACCCGCTGGTCTTCATCCAGCCTGGAGCGCTCCAGGGCGAAGCCATCAGCTTGACCTCCGGATTCAGTGACAGCGCCTGTTGCAGAAGCGGGATGATATCCTCTTCATCATGGGCGATGGAGAACCGGTTCTGCTTCATATCGGTTTCCCCTTCAGACAGATCATTATAGCTGTAGACCGTTCTGGCATAATCCGAGGCGCCCATTGGATTCCGCAGGACCGATAAACCAATCCCCGCCACCGGATCAAACAGCTTCACCATCAGCTCGGTTCTCTGCTCCGGGTTAAGCACCTGGTTGATCAGATATGCCGCCGAATCGGTAAAAGAAGCCCCGAAACCGTCCATCTCCTGATAGGTTTGACTCTCGTCAAGGGTAACAGTGACGGTCGCTTGCTCCGCAGCTGCTGCTTCCAGCGGCTCTGGCGGCTGTTCTATGAATAACCCGTCTTCGCCTGTGGACTTGTAAATGACTAGTTTCTGCAATGTGGTTTCCCTCCATAGATGTTTTATATAAACCGAAATTAAGGTCTTCCATTCTTTGATTTTCTTCGTAACTAGGTTCAACTCAATGAAAACGTTTTTATTTTTGGCTAGAAACAGCTTCGCCGTCCAGAAAAAAGAGGCGTTATCCGTTTCAATGAGCCTTGCACCTTACATCTGGTCATTCCGGTCAAACTTCACATGACTTGAGCCTCTGACGATAATTTCGCCTTTCAGCTTCTGGGCGTTGCCTTGTTCTTTCTTCTGTATCATGCGGACCAGGTGGTCGATCGTCAATATTCCCTGCCTGGCGATTTGATTCCGCACCGTAGTTAACGGAGGGGAATAGTACTGGGCGATATCAATATCGTCAAAGCCCATTACACTAATGTCGAGCGGAACCTCGTATCCATGGCTTTTGAGCGCCTGGATACAGCCGATTGCACTGAGGTCATTGCCCGCCAGAAAAGCATCTGGCAGCTTCTCGGGAAACGCCCGAATAAAAGATTTCACCGCATTAAAGGTGCTCTCTTCCTCGAAATAGCCTTGCAAAATATAATCCTCACTCACCGGCAGACTGTACTGGCGCAATGCCGCCAGGTACCCTTCTCTGCGCTGCACACTGTCAAACATCGTATCCACGCCGGAAATATAGGCTATTTTTTTGTGGCCCAGCCCGATTAAATACTTGGTTGCTTCATACCCCGCCTCAAAGGAGTCAAAAATGATGCTGCCCATGCTCTCTTTTTGCAGCACCCGGTCCAGAAAAACCGCTTTGATATTCTCCTTATTCATCGCATGAATGTCTTTATCGTTAATTCCCAGTTCTTCATAAATAATGACGCCATCCACACGCCTGCCGAGGATATTACTCATCACGACCTGCTTATCTTTGGTAACAAATACGTTCAGCCCGTAGCCCAGCCGGTCACACTGCCTGGACATGGACTCTACAAGCTTATAGAAATAGGGGCCTGTCACACTGGTTGTAAAAAAGCCCAGCATCATGGTTTTTCCCGACTTCAGCTGCTTGCCGTTCAGGTTAGGAACATAATTCAGCCGCTGCGCTACCTTAAGCACATGCGATTTGGTCGCCGGATTCAGGACATCCACATCATTTAATGCATTTGATACCGTTGAGATTGAGACGCCGGCCTCCCGGGCGACGTCCCTGATTGTTATTTTTCCCATCATCCATTTTCCTTCGCTATAAAAACGTTTTTATAGATAAAATAACATAAAACTATTTTTCAGTACAATAGTTTTTCTTGGTTTATCGGAATTGAATAAACAGAGGCTTAAATCTTATTGCTTGGGGGTTTTGGCCGTAACTTCGGGGAATGTTTGGACTTCCGGCCGCTGTTATGTTTGAATTTCTCTGATTGGAACCGCTGATCGCGGTAGAAATCCAAACATAAAGGCGGTCGCTACCGCTCCTCCAGTTCCAAACTTCCCCTCCACTACTACCCTTTTTATTAAGTTTTTCAACTTCATTGATTCAGTTCCTCGTCGGGTTTACCCGCAAGCAGTTCCTTGGCTTCCTCCGCCCAGTCCAGGTAAGCCTTGTAGACATGCTCTCCGAACAGGACGGTCAGGTAGAAATACAAATGGTCCTTTTCGGTATGGAGAACGCGCTCCAGATTCCCTTTGAACATCTGAATCTGCTGAAGACTCTGTGTATGCCGTTCCTTGAAATCTTCAATCCTCGCAAGATTGCTCTCGTCCGGAACCAGGCTTCCGAAAAAGAGCTTGAGCAGGATCTCATATTTTGTATACTCCTTCTGCTCGGGAAGCATGACCCACTCCTTCAAAAGCTCCCGCCCTTTGTCCGTGATGGAATAGATGTTTTTCTCCGGGCCTTTGGAGCCGGCGCCCTTATGTTTAAGCACCAGCTCTTCGGTTACCAGCTTCGCCAGGGTCGGATATATCTGCCCATAGCCTACTTCCCAGAAGCCGCTGATCATCACATCTATCTTTTTCTTAATATCGTATCCGCTAAGATCCTCATGGTTCAGCAGGCCCAATATGATATAGACCGTAGTATTTTCCTTGGGCATGATCTTTCCTTAGGCTCCCTCCGTGTAGCTCCTTTTTGAAACGGAATCCTTCTGCGCACCGAAGCCTACCCGCAGCGCCTTTTTCGGGCATACGCTTTGACAGCTGCCGCACAGAATACATTCATTGCTGTTCATGTCTCTATTCTGTACCATTTCCTGGACCTTCAGGCTCATCGGGCAAGCTCTGTCGCACTTCTTGCAGCTGATGCAATCCTCGGTTCTGGTCTCCAAATGAAGTGAGGGATAACCCAGTTTGTTCTTAAGGGTATTGCCCAGGACCATGAACGGAGCCATCCAGCAGAGGGAATGACAGAAGGATCGCCGCCCGAAGACCAGAGACACACTTACTATTAATAATACGACGGCAAAGTACGTAATGAAAGCCGGAGGGGCAGAAACCGAGATTCCATAGTCGGTAAAATAAATCGGATTGAGGTCTTTGATCCCGCCTGCACTCATAAACCCGGCCAGAATGGACAGCACCCACGGCACCCAAATCAGAAATTTAATGAGGTTCTGTTTGCGGCTTGCAGGTTTGTTCACCACCTGGCTGCAAGCCTCCTGCAAGCCTCCCGCCGGACACAACCAGCTGCAAAAGGCTCTGCCAAACACCAGCGAGAAACCAAAAAGTGCGCCAAACAGCAGAAAGCTTCCGGTGGCAATACCGGCAAAGCTGCCTTGGACAATCAGATAAGGAGAGAAATAATTCAAGGTAACCGGGAACAGCAGCATTGAAATCAGCAAGAGGGTCTTTCGAGTCTTTTGTTGCCGCATGCTTCATCACATTCCATTCTTCTTAGAATATAGGATTCAGGCCAGAAGGTTGTATATCATGATGATATAGTTTATGGTATCAAGTTGAGATAGATGCTGTCAATGAGCTTTTTGTCATTTCCGATTGTCTGGAAACCTGCTGAAGGTATTATTAATAATGTTGACAAGATTCATGAAAAGATATACTTTAATTAAAGTACTCTAAATAAAGTATTTGGATGGTGTTGAGCGATGAAGTTATTTTTCAAAAATAAAGCGGTCATGAGTGGTGTGTTCATGATGATTTTTTACCAGATCATAATGATCGGAGTCTTTACTTCCGGTTATAGTGCGATTCCGAAGAATATCGGCGATCTCTCGGTGGCAATCGTGAATGAAGATCAGCAGTACGGGGTGGAATTTGCGAAGCAGCTTGAGCAGGATCTGCCGTTTCATGTTCAGACGAATACCAATCTAAAGACGGCTCAGCAAAAGCTAGAGGACCGGGACATTTATCTGATTATGCACATCCCTCAGGATTTTACGCAGAAGCTTTCTGCTCCAGACCAGCAAGTTCAACTGAATTATTATATTAACCAGTCCAATCCGGCTACCACCAACAGCACGGTGCAAAATGTAGTAACGCAAATCACAGACAAAATCAGCGCCCAGTTGCAGACCAACAGCATTGAAGGCGTGCTGCAAAACGTGAAGATGCCCGAGGCACAGGCCAAGGAAGTTGCCGCAGACATTGTGAATAAAGTGCATGCCAATGTGGTGGCCTCCAATCCCCAGCCAGCCGGGATGCATAACCAGATGGCTCCGATGTTTCTGACGATGTCCTCTTATGTCGGGGCTATGATCTACTCCATGATGGCCATCGGTGCATTAAACCAGTTAAAGGGCAAGCTTGGAAAATGGAAAGCCTTCCTTTCGCTGCAAGGTACCAATGCAATGATAGCTCTGATCGTCCCATTGATCGGGCTTAGCATTTATTTCGCCATACACGGATATGGGGCTAGCACGTTTGTTCATATGTGGCTGCTGCACGCTCTGGAATTATTCGCAGCCATTCAGTTCACCAGTATTTTCTGCCTGCTATTTGGACAAGCTGGCATGATGCTGAATCTACCGCTCTTGCTGATTCAGACCATCGCCAATGGGTCGGTGGTGCCACAGGTGATGATGCCAGGGTTTTTCAAAGCCATCAGCCATATTTCCGTGATGTTCTACACGGTTCAGCTGGACTATAATTTGCTCTTTGGAGGAGGGAACTCTGCATTTCTGCTGCTTGGTCTGGTCCTCGTCGCCGTTTCGGCTCTCACCATTAACGCAGTGATCCACCATTTCAAGCCGTACAGCAAATTAAGTCCTAATGCTGCACCGCAGCCACTCTTCATGTAAAATAGAAAGAGCCGACCTGCCAATTCCGGCAGCCGGCTCTTTTCATATATCTTCTAGGAGGAGTCTTATGTCGCTTCAAATATTCATCCTTGGCATCCTGAGCGAAGGAGAGCATCATCCTTACGACCTGAAGAAGCAAGTTCTAAAGCCTATCGATAATTCATTTCCGATCAATGACGGAACTCTTTACTATAATTTTGAAATACTAAATAAAAAAGGGCTTATTCGTAAAATCAAGGTCGTGCAAAGCGACAACCGTCCCGAAAAAACAACCTATGGAATCACAGAAAAGGGCCGTGAAGCGCTGGTGGAAGAGATTTATTCCATTTTTCAAAACTTCACGAATGTCACTTCCTTGTACTCCTCTCTCTTATTCCTGGATAAGGTGGACCGCAAGAAGCTCGCTTATCTGATTGAGGAAGCCATTGAGCGGTTGAATAAAAGAAAGCTATTGATTGAAAACAGCGATCCCGAGTTGTCAACCGTTCCCGATTCCCAAAAAATCCCCGTCCGGCTGATTTCAGATCATGCCTATCATTCTGTTCAAAATGATATCAACTGGCTGCATAAGCTGCTTCTTGAAGTGCGTAGTTAAGCAAGGGAACCCGGCAGTGAAGATATTTTTTAGATACCCGGCGAAGTTCCTGGTACTCCCTTAATCTCTTCCTCCGGCTCCATATTTTTTAGCTTCCGGCTAAACAGAATAAACGGGACAAGCCCCATAACACTCGTAATCACTTCGGTTACGGTCATAGAGCAGATCACGCCATGCAGTCCGAAAAACTTTTGCAAAAGAATGATCACGGGGATATACAACACGCCCTGGGTAATCGACATGACTGCGGTCGGAACTCCTTGGCCGGTAGCCTGAAAAATGCTGGTGAACAATCCGGTGAAGCCATTGAACAGCGTCGAAACGAATGACCGGATCTCTGAATATATGGAGTCTGTTAATATTGTTGCTGGAATAGTTATGGGCGAAGAGCGGAATCAGGCCAAGGAACAAGCCCATCGACAGAAACTCAGGAACCTGCACAATTCTCAGTGCAACCCCGAATCCGGCCACCACACTTTCTCCATACTGGATAGAGTAATTGTTCAGCAGCAGCGTAGTTACAATCATAAAAGCAGCCAGCAGCTCTGAGATCCCGATTTTATATATTTCCAGCTTATCCTTCAGAGAGATTCTGTAATACTTTAAGAAGCCCTTAAAATTATCGCTTTTCTTGTCCAGATAGTAGACTTAATAGATTGCGGATCCCAAATTAGCCAGACACACAGCCAGCGCCCAGGTTTGGGGTTAGCCAAGCCTGGGCAGGTGATAATTGTGACGTTGTTACTAATCAAGCCATTATGCTGATGGGGCTGCCGGTTTGTCTTCAGCGATCATCGTCCGGTTTCTGCCGTTGCTCTTCGCCTGGTATAGCGCCTGATCCGCCGTCTTCAGCAATCCCTCCTGCTCTGAAGCATGCAGCGGGTAATGGGCGATGCCTTGAGACACCGTAACCTGCGACGGAATGGGACCCTTGCTCTGTTCCAGTGCCCTGCGGACTCTTTCTGCAACCTTGAAGGCTTCTTGCGGGCGGGTACGGGCCAGCAGAATCACAAACTCCTCACCGCCGTAGCGATGGCACACATCATCCGGCCGAAGCGAGGAGACAATCACACCGGCTACATGCTTCAGCACTTCGTCACCGGTAACATGGCCATAGGTGTCGTTCACGAACTTGAAACGGTCCACATCCAGCACAATCAGTGAAAATGGAGTCCCTGAATCGATCCACTGACTGAGCGTGTACTCCAGGGATCTCCGGTTCTTAAGCCCGGTCAGCGCGTCTGTCGCAGCTTCCTGCGTCAGTTGATCCGTATGTTCCTGAATGTCTGTCACAGCCAGAAAGACAGCCTTGGTCAGCAAATCGGCCTCCCGGCTCCAGTGCGGCTTGGCTTCCGGAATGACAATCTTCTCCTTGCCCATCTTGCTTACCAGGTCCGCCAGATAGGCAAAAGGCCGGGCCAGCCTGCGCGCCACCAGGATCACACCAATCAGCAGTACAATAAACGGAACCAGTGAATAGCCAATAATGGTCTCAATGTGCCCGATCAGCTGCCGATGAATCAGACTCATCGGCGAGACGACCACTATTCCCCAGCCGTTCGCCGGAACACTGGAGTATCCGGCGAGCAGATCGGTACCCTGAAGGTTACGAACCTCCTGTTCCCCGCTCTCTCCCTTCATCAGCTTCTGCACAACCTTGTTGCTGCTAATATCCATCCCGGAGAGCTGCTTGTCCGGATGATACAGCAAATGCCCATCGGAATCGACAATATAATAGTAGGAGCCCAAATCGTCCACGCTGTTATTTCCGAATATCCTGGAAAGCACATTATTCTCCTGCAGATAAATCGTGCCGCCCAGTATACCTAGATATGTACCGTTCCTGCTAAAGATAGGTTGACTTAAGAACACAATCAGTCTTTTGGTGGTCGCAGTCATATATGGAGCGGATATGTAGGGCTGTCTGAGTGCCAAAGCTTCTTTAGTAGATTGAGAACTAATATGCTTGCCTGCGGTTCCTATGGTGGCCGGTTCTACGTTGCGGACAACCCCGTCTGCACCTATTACTACGATGGAATTAAAATAATTGCTGCTGTTGCGCATCAATTTCAATTGATGTTCCACTTGCTCAGGCGTCCTAACGTCCATATCGGAAAGCATCTGTGCATTATAGGCCAGACTGCCGCCAATGGATTGAAATAAGGAATCCATCGTCCTGGACATGCGGTCCGCATTAGTGAAATTCAGATGGAGCGTCGTCTCCATCAAAGATTGTCTTTTGGAGTCATAAGAGCCAACCAGCATAATGGTTGAGGTTAGCAGAACCACCAGCGTCACAAGGCCTGTAAGCAGCGATGTCAGACTGAGCTTCTTCCTTTGACGTGGCCCGGCCTTTCTCAGTGTAAGCAAACGATAAACCCTCCTTGATTTCTGAAAACTACATAAATCCATCATACAACAAATAATATCGTTATTCGACAATGAATCCATGCAAAATGGCGTGCAAATGGTTACCCCATTTAACACGCCATTATTGCATCAGGTTCTGCTGAAAATCCCCGTCCTAAACTACCTGCTATTGAACTGCCTGCTGTTGCCCACCGGGTTCAAGTGGCAGTTCGGGCTGAGGGTTCTCTTGCTGGAGCAAATCAGATTCCTCAGCGGCAGCCCCCTGAATCATCGTTCCATTGAACAATGAGGTGATTTCAGCTGCAGTTAGTGCCCGGCTATAGATCAGAAAATCATCAATGGCACCGTTCAAATTGGGATCGCCATATTGGGATTTGCCGATATAGTTCTGAGTCGTAACGCCAAGACTTGAAGGCTTCAGCGACATGGCGGTATTCACAGCAACCTGCACGCCATCAACATAGAGGCGGCCCGTCATACCGGACAACGTCACAGCGACATGCTTCCATTGCCCGGCGGCCAGCGGGGCAGAAGCCGTAAGCTGCTGTTCTGAACTGTTGCCGCCGTTTGTAATCGCAAATCGCATGCCGCCTCCTCCACCTGTCTGGGGAGCCAGGAACATATTTGTAGTCGTGTCAGTGCCAAAATCAAAGATTCTCGCCCAGTCATTATTCGCGGTAATGCGTACCCAGGCTGAGATCGTAAAATCGTTCAGCTGGCTGAGCACTCCGGCTGGCAGAGAAGCATAAGCACTGGTTCCGCTTAAGCCCAGCGCATTCCCTGCTCCTGTACGGCCGGTAACCCAGGATGCTGTTCCCGTCAGAACGGCATGATTGGCACCATATGAGGAATCGGTCACTGTTGTGCCTGAGGATTGGTTCATTTTATAATTGACGACTATACTCGGTACCGGTGTAACCGTCCCCTGCTCAATCTTCACTTCGTAGGATGCTGCTGTACCGATATTGAGACTGGCGGTTGCCGTTTGGCCGTTCACTGCCGTGAAACTTCCGGAAGCTACGTTATTGACGGTTACATTATAGGTTCCGGCGGCAAGTCCGCTAAAGTCCACTTTCGTGATGTGGGCAGTTCCGGGTGTTACATTGCTGAGTGTGAAGCTGACGCCGTTCTTCGCTTTGGCGACTGTTGCCAGGCTGTATCTGTCACGTCCCAGGGTCATGCCCCATTTTTCCGTGATCAGATTAAGGCGCTGAAATACGCCGTCCTTCGGAACAATAATATAATTACCGCCGCTCTCCGTTACATCACAGCCGTAACCGTAGAGGCCAAAGATCGGGTCGACCGCCACATCGGAGCTAAGAATCTTGATCGCGCCAAACAATCCGAGGTCGGCTTCGCCGGACATGCCGCGCCAGCCGTTGAACAATGGGCCGCCATCCAGACCGAGTGCGCCATTGTTGCCTTTCATGGCTTGATACGTCCAGGACACCGCCCCAATATCCGCCGGATCGGAGCTGATCTGGCCCGAGTTGATGGCGTTTACATTTGCAAGCTTGGCAGCATAGCTGAGCCGTTGCTCTACCTCAGGCGCAGTGGAATTGCTCCGCACCCAATCGTCCATGGCGGTTCCAGCCAGCGATGCTGTGTATTGGAACTGCCACCAGGGTTCCCCGTTGATAGTCACCGGATCGGTATAGAAGTACCAGACAGGCATTTTCCCGCGGACTGCACGGGTTTTGGTATTGATTTTGCCTTTAATCGTATTGTTATTCTTCATCTTGGCCAGCATATAAACGGCTTCTTCACCTGTGTTGTCATAGTTGTATTCCGAACCATACGGGTAAGCCGTACTTGCGAAATTGTTGTATTTGGTGTTCATTTTTGCGATGATATCGTTCGCCTGGGAGGTGTATCCCTCATCTTGCAGCGCTTTGATAATCTCCGGAGTAGTTACTTCTCCCATCAGACCCGTGTTCCAATTATAGGCGACCGACCCGTCATAAAGAGCCTTCATAATGTTATAGGCCCGCAGCAGATACGTGCTGCTCGGCTCTTTGTAGCTGATCAGGCCAGGGTACAGCTTAGAAATCTTATACATGCTGAAATACGTGTTGTAAATATGAGGGTAAGCATAACCCCGGTACGTTGGAGTATCATTCGGAGGGGCCATAAGGAAGTCCGGCACCAGATAATCGGTGTGATGTCCAGCCATCAGGTTGTTCCAGATCGTGGTATCCAAATACTGATCGAGTGCTGTGATTTCTGAGGTGACGGGTTTCTGGACATTTTTCTCGGCAAGGAATTGAGCGTGTGTGTATCCCCAGTCATCTCCCCAGCCCCAGTACCCTGCAAAGTTGTTGCGTTTGGTGTTCGACTGCATCATCCAGTCGTCGAACGCTTTGTCCCGGATATCTCCGGGCACATTCCACTGCTGGTTGTTCACCATAAAGGTCGCATGACGCTGAAGTGCGGCATCCACAGCTTCAATGGCGTAGAACTGCAGGGTTATCTTTTCACCGCTGCCATAATTCACTGTAATATTGTTGGGTCCCAGGTGATTCATCTGGAGTGAATACAGCTTGTGGTCACCCGATGCAGTGCCAAGTGAAGTCACGGTGGTTTCAGACGGATATTGTGCGGTCACGGAGGTAATGGTCTTGGAGGTGCGGAGATCGAATTTGGCGGTCTGATTGACCGGCACGATCATCCCGGGGACCACGGTGGTATCAATCATCCCTTCGGAATACAGCCGGTCTTTGACGGCCTGCTCACTGGCGGCTTTGAAAAATTTGAAGGCATAGGTCTTGCTTGCTCCTGGTGCCAGGGTCAGGCTGCTGTTCGGCAGATATCCGCTGCCGGTGCTTTTGATCACATTGGAATGGATGTAATAGACCGAGAGGCCTTCGACCCAGCCGCCTTGATCGCCAGCCCATTTACTGCCGGGATGCTGCTGAATGCGCCAGTTATCCATATACTCAAAGCCTGCGCCGGTTGTGCTGTCCGGGACAAGCAGGAGAGACGGACCGATACCGCTGGGCCGCTGGGCGGTGACATAAGAGCTGTTATTTCCGATGAAGGACTGGGTGACTACCCGTGTTTCATAAATCTGCTCATTACTGCCTCCGGTCCAGAATTCATTAAAGGGAAGCGGCAGGCCAAAGTCTCCGATCTCCAGAGTCTGTGTGCTGGTATTGGTCACTTGAATCTGCCAGAGCAAGTAATCGCTTACAAGACTATAACTTTCATTCACGCGGAAATTGCGGATTCCTTCGGCATTCGTTGAGTTTTGATAGGTAATGTTGACAGTGTTGCCGGATTGGCTTTGTGTACGGGCATCGGCCGACTTATTGGTCCAGGCTTTGGTCCAGGCACCGTTATTCAGCCGGTAGGTGAACATCAGCTCGCCCAGCCATTGATGGTCTGCCGTATTCTGGTTGGGAGCATTTGTAGCGTTCATAACGTAGTTGGTAGGAAAATTATCTCCGGTCAGCTTCAGACTGGAGATATCGCCATTGGAACCGGTACTGACCTGGAAGTTGCTGTTCGACAAATCATAGGCAAAGGCAGGCTGGGCAAACCACAGAAATCCTGCGGCGGCGGCAGTGAAGACTGCACTCAAAACTGTCCTTCTTACAGAACGGACCTGAATCTTCTCCAGCATAAATTTAACCTCCTGGTTAAAGCGGAATGTACAGTATTTTTCTACTCCTCCACTACGCTTGATCCCTCTCTAAACCTATCTCCCCCCTTTCAGAATCTCTTTGCCCTCCATCGTATTGCTTTAAAATTGTTGTAATTCATCTACCATATTACAGTCTGTGCTGTAAAAGAAAATCGAGATTTCCAACCTTATTTTTAATCATTTCAACCTATAATGGTTGAACAGTCTATGAACTGGCAATTCGTCATGAATCGGCAGGATAGTCCAATTCATTTCGCGAATAATCTACATGGGAGTATTTATGAGGTTGGTGAATCAGACATTATCCGAAAGGGACTGAATCATAATATATGGGGGGGATTGCTTTGGAAGTAGTAATAAATAACACAATGATTCAGCTGATTCAGGGAGATATAACAACATTAGAAGTGGATGCAATAGTCAATGCAGCGAATACAAGTTTGTTGGGTGGAGGTGGTGTAGATGGAGCCATCCATAAAGCTGGAGGAAAAGCAATATTAGAGGATTGTATGAAGATCCGTAACCAAAGAGGCGGTTGTGGGGTTGGAGAAGCGGTAATAACAACTGGAGGAAACTTGAAATGTCGATATGTATTTCATACCGTTGGTCCTGTTTGGAATGGTGGAACGCATAATGAAGAAGATATGCTAAGGAACTGCTATAAGAATTTATTGATTTTAGCTGACGCTAATGGAGTAACTAGTATTGCTATCCCAAATATAAGCACCGGAATATATAATTATCCGAAGGATCTTGCTTGTCGTATTGCCGTAGATGAAGTGACGAAGTACTTACTAGGTAAAAAATCAAAAATAAACAAGGTATTATTTGTGTGTTTTGACGAAGTGAATTATGAAAACTATATGATTGAATTAAGGAGACTTTTTTAGTATTTTGAAGACATCGCCTCCATCATCTAACACCGTATTCGCGCTATAGGCCATGCAGTCCTTGGGCTACCAGAGGGAAATACGGAGAATTGGCAAGGGCAGGCAATCCTGGGCGGCTAAGTTCGACCCGTGGAAACTCCAGAAAAGAGGGTAGATATGAAGAAATATATACTAGTGTTATTTGGTTTCATGATTATAAGCGCTTGTAATAAAAGTACAAACTATCAAACTGTCGAAATAATGGGTCCCTCAATGGAACCGACATATAAAGAGGGTCAAATAGTTAAGGTAGAAACGGATTATTATACTCAGCATGAAATAAAACGTAATGATCTTATATACTTTCATATGGATCCGAAAAATATAAAGTATGCTAAACGAGTTGTAGGGTTGCCCAACGAAAAAATAGAAGTAATGAAAGACAAAATACTAATCAATGATGTTCAAATCGTATTGCCGGTTGCTATGGTAGACAACCCAAATGTTGGTGAATACACGATAGGAGCAGATCAATATTTTGTAATTGGAGATAATTATAGCAATAGTTTGGATAGCAGGTCCTTCGGTACGATTAGCAAAGAACAAATTCTTGGGAAGATCATAGAATAACCTAGCACCAACATTTACGCTGTAATATGAAGGAAGGGCATTGATGCTGAACCGAACATCCTTTTATATAATCTTTTTCATTATAATTCTTATCTTGCTATCCATAATCGAGCCTTCCGTTAAGATGGGATTGTTCATGGCTATCATGATCACATCATTCAAATATATAGACACATTTTTGCATGAATTTGGGCATTTTTTTGCAGGGAAGCTGGTTGGGTATGAAATAGAACGTGTAGTAATCGGAGATCGGAAACCCATTTTTAGTGTAGTCGTCTTTGGAACATTATTTATATTTTGCTACGGCTTCGGCGGGTTAACTGTTCCAGGTACCCGTGTTAAGATCAGCAAGCTGCGTCTTTCTGTTTTTGCTCTCGGAGGGGTATTCTTTCAGATTTTTATTATTTGTATTACCTACATTTTATTTGGAATTGGTAGTGAAGAAAATTATTTTCTCCCCCTTCTATTTATGATTTTGAATCTAATCACCATAGTATATAACTTATACCCAAGAACCTTTATCCAAGATGGAAAGGTATACCTTAGTGATGGATTACTTTTCAAAAAAATAATAATGATGAACAAGACAGTTCAATAAGGAATGATTACGGTCACAACCGTTCCTACCCCAGGCTCCGATTGAATCTGAAGTTCCGCCAGACCTCCGTACATCAAATTCAGCCGTTTTTTGACATTTCGCAGTCCAATACCTCCGGCGTCGTGAATCAGCATGTCCTCGATATGCTCTTTGGACATCCCTACCCCATTATCTGAAACGGTAAAATACAGCCGTTCTCCGGATCTCCGTCCTGTAATCATAATCCGTCCCCCGCTCACAACCGCCTCCATACTATGGATAATAGCATTCTCCACAATAGGCTGGAGGAACAGCTTGGGAACCACCGTCCCGGGAGGCAGATTCTCTATATCGTATTCCACCTCAAACACTCCGGCATAACGTTTGCCCATAATATGTGTGTAGCTCTTCAGCCAGTTCAAATCGTCCTCGAGCAGAACCTCCTCCTGGCCGTTGTTCACAGTATACTGGAGCATAGTGGATAGGCTGACAATCATTTGACTGATCTCGCTCTCCTCCCGCTCCAGGGCCATCCAGTTGATGATATTGAGCGTGTTGTATAGGAAGTGGGGATTGAGCTGGAGGTTAAGCGCCAGCATCTCTGCTTCTTTCTCGCGTCTGGTGCTTTTGTAATTTTCCTCGATCAGCTCAAGAATCCTTTCGTTCATCTGATTGTATCTCTTCACGAGAATGCGAAATTCCAATTGCGGCTGGTCCGGAATCTTGGTGGAAAAATCACCGGCCCCGGTTAATTGAATCGCAGCCATCATTTTTTTAATCGGCTTTGTCAAATGGCTGGAAATCACATAGGCAATACCCACCGACAATAGAAGCAGGACCAGAGTAATCCCCAAATCCGTATAGCTGACGGTCGGCAGGTTGCGGACCAATTGGCGGTACGGGACAACATATACGGTTACCCATCCGGTGATCTCGGAAGCAGCATAACCAATCAACACATCCTCTTTTCCCTGCTTGACCAGAGCAGTCCCTGACACAGATGTGAACTGGTCCTTATACCATCCGTTCGCATCCGTCATCCCCAGAAGTGAATTGTCCGGATAGGTGACGATCTGTCCCTCTCTGGAGACCACATAGAAATAGGATCCCTGCACAGCAGGCGTCTGAGCCATATACTGCCGGTAATACTCTTCATTAAAATTAATCAGCAGCACCGGCCGTTCCACACGCTGAGGCCAGCTGCGGCTCATGCCGTCGATGACGGGTGAAATATTCAGCAGCCGCCCTGCAGAGAAAACCATGCGGAATTTGGCGTCCATTCCACCTAATTGAGGCTGTCCGTAGATTCTTGTCCAATCGTAGGTGGGGAACCACAGCAGGCTCCCCTTCACCTCCGCTATCTTTTGGTATATATAGGAGTGTACGAACCCGGACGGCGGAACGGAGATAAACGGTGAATTGGTGGTATAGCCCGTAGCGCCTCCCCCGAAGCTGTAATAACTGGTAACCAGCTGCACAGAATAGAAGTCCTGCTCGTTACGGAAATACTTGTTCAGAATTTCAGTTGCTTTGCGGTCCATTCTTAGCAGCTCTTCATCGGTCCGGGGCTTCTGCCGGTCAAAGAGGGTGAATAAGTCCGGGTCTGAAATGAGGTCAATGGTTCTGGATTCGATATGATTCAGCATCAAATCGCTGATCTCTGTTTTCTTTTTGACGATCTCGAGGATACTGTCTTCGGCATTGCTGACTATGATGTCCGAGCTCGTCTTATAGTTGATAACAGCGTTCGTCACCGAAGGGATCGAAATCAGCAGCACAAAACAGAGGATCAGCTTGGTTCTCAGCTTCATATTTTTCCACAGATCCCGTTTGTCACGGTAGATATACCGGTATCCAGCCATAATTCCTCCATAAAAACCATCTAGACTTCAGTCAATCTGCGCGTCAAGGCGCGGTATTCTTCCGGTGTGAGACCCGTTTCCTTTTTGAAGACTCGGTTGAAATATTTGACATCATGATACCCTAGCTGCTCAGCGATCCGGTACACCTTCTCATTAGAACTCCCAAGCATTTCTTTGGCCTCATTCAACCGTAGCCGGGTCACATATTGATTGAAGGTCAGCTGGAGCCGGCTCTTGAAAAACTGGCAGAAATAGCTGGAGCTAAAGTGAAACATGGCGGCGACCGCTTCCTGGGAAAGGTCCTCCCTATAGTGCCTGTCAATATAATCAAGACACCGTGACATCACCCCCTCCTTCCGTTCCCGCTTCGCTTCCGCCACACTATGAGCAATGTCCTCCAAAAGCCTGGCTGCGGACGCAATCAATTCCGGACAGCATCGAATGCCGTCGCCCAAGCAGGAGGCGCGCTGCAGCAGAACTTCCTGCACATCCTCTCTTATACTTTCGAGGTCATAAATCACCCTGGACAGAAGGTGCTTGACCTCCCGCACCAATTCCTCCGGTAAAGGCAGGGCCCCTTCTCCAAGCATCCGGCAGACCGCTTCCTCTGCTGCAGGCCCGAAACCTGAAAGCCCATCCCAGCCTTCGATTAACTCCTTTAACCTGCCTGGAATCCTGGGATCAGAGGTAAGCATCCGGCCGGTGTCCAGCCCCCCATCTGCCGCTAAGTATACTTGCGGCTCCCCGGGCTGTGCATAAAAGCAGCATGCAGCCGCATAGCGGGCTTCGGTATACGCACGGGCAACATCATCGTATAAATGCTCTGAAGGAGCGCTGATCCCCACAGGCAGCCCGAGCCTTACAAGCATCTGGAGCATGCCGGAGTCAGGTTGTACGCTACTTGCCACCACCAGCAGACCGGAGTCCTGCCGGGAAGTAAAACCCGTATGGAAACCAAAGGGCCGCAAGGATGCCATCACCTCTTCCGCAGCCCTTTCCCCGTTTATATAGACCACCAGCAAGCTGCCGGAGCCGCTGAATCCAAGAATAGTCAACACTTCTTCTCGGTCTGCCGGGGTCCTTAGTTTCCCTTCCAGCCAATGGTTCAGGAGACGATGCCGGTAGGCGGGTTCTGCCACATCCAGCCGGACGGCAAGCCGTTCATATTCCTGCCGGGTGGCGTACTCTTCCTTCAGGCTCTTTTCCGTCTTCTCCAGAACAGCAATGAACTTCTGCGGGTCAAGCGGCTTCAGCATATATTCGGAAGATCCAAGACTCATCGCTTTTTGCGCATATTCGAAACGGCTGTATCCGCTTAAATAAATGACCCGCCGCGGAGCAGGCTGAGGCGTAAGCTGTTCCAGGAAATGCAGTCCATCCATGAGCGGCATCCTAATGTCGGTGATAATAATCTGGAAGCAGCGGGCGCTGCAGATCTCAAGGGCCTCCCGGCCATTCCTGGCTGTAACGATCCCGTATTCCGGACGCAAGCGGCGCAGCATGCCGGAGAGTCCGGTGAGGTGAGCAGGTTCATCATCTACTAACAGAATATCGTACATGCTGTAAGCTGTACCCCCTTATTAACCCTTGATTCCGGTCATGGCAATCCCTTCAATAAAGTGGCGCTGCGCAATCAGAAAGATCACCAGCGAAGGGATCACAATGACTGTAGTCGCAGCCATCATCAGATTCCACTGTGCAGAGTAGGAGCCCTGAAATAAGGTCAGTCCCTGCATTAACGTATAGTTTTTCTCGGAGGTAATGAACGCCAGCGGTCCCAGGTAATCATTCCAGTTCGCCAAAAAAGTCAGCAAGCCGATCACAATCATCGCCTGTTTGGCCAGCGGGACGATAATCACTGCATATATCCGTACATGTCCCGCACCATCCACCTTGGCCGCCTCGTCCAGCTCGCGCGGGATGCCCAGAAAGAACTGCCGCAGCAGAAAAATATTAAACACCCCTCCGCCGAACCAGGCAGGTGCCACCAGCGGAACAAAAGTGTCCGTTAAGTGAAGTGCGTTCCAAAATACGTACTGCGGAATCATGACTACAAAGAACGGAATCATAAGTCCGGTTAATATCACCCCGAATACCTGGTCCCGCCCTTTCCAGTCGATACGCGAAAAGCTGTAGGCACACAACGAGGCGGAGAGCAGAACCCCCAGGATCGCCAATGAAGTAATAATGACGCTGTTCAGAAAGAAACGGCCAAACGGATACGCATCCAGAGCCGTACGGAAATTATCCCACTTGAAAACCTTCGGAATAAACCCCGGCGGAATCTGATACAGCTCCCCCATATCAATCAGTGACGTCCGGACCATCCAAAAGATTGGAAACAGGCAAAACAAACTTCCAATACCAAGCAGCAGGTATATCATTGCTTTATTTATCCACGATTGCTGTTTCACCGCTGCTCCCCCTTCCCTTCGTAATACACCAACGATTTGGAGAAGAAGAAAATCAAAGCGGTGAACAGGGCGATCACCAGAAACAGCAGCACAGAAATCGCACTGGCGCTACCCATCCGGGAGGATTTGAACCCTTCGTTGAACAGGTACAGTACATAAAAAAGGCTCTTGTTGTTCGGTCCGCCCTGCGTCATTACCGAAGGCTGGACAAACGCCTGAAACCCGTTAATAAAGGCAATAACCGTGTTAAAAAAGATGATGGACGAGGTCATGGGGATGGTAATATAGAACAGCTTATGGAGCCTATTCCCCCCGTCGATCTCTATCGCTTCATACAACTGGGAGGGAATGCCCTGCAGTCCAGCCAGAAAAATCACGATGGTATTGCCCAGCGTCCAAAAGCTAAAGAGGATCAAGGTCGGAACTACCGACCCTGTATCCCCCAGCCATTGCGAAGTAGGCAGATGAAGCTGCTTCAGCATGGCGTTCACAATGCCAAAATCCGGCTGCAGCAGCCACATCCATACCATGGAAGAAGCGGCTAACGGAATGATGACCGGCAAATAGAATATTCCGCGAAAAAAGGCTCTGCCTGCAATTTTCTGATTCAGCAGTACTGCAGCAAAAAAGGAAATGATAATGCCCAGAGGCACACTGACAAATACATAATAGAAGGTAGCTTTGACCGCTGGATAAAAGAAGGGGTCGGCACCCGTAAAAAGGGTCTTGTAATTGGCAATGCCGATCCACTCCGGTACCATCCCTACACTATAGTTGGTAAAACTCAGATATATGCTTGCAGCAATTGGAACAAGCACGAACAGCAGGTATCCCGCCAGTACCGGCGAAGCAAACAAAAGTCCGTAACGCAGCTCCTTGGCAGCCTGGTGTCTTTTGCTTGAATGCCGGACCGGCTTCAGGGTCTGTACCCCATTCACAGCATCCTCAAGGGGAGACATCATAACGTCCTCTGATTTCCGGCTGAATCTTTGCCTCAACCTCCTTCATCGCCTCCAGGGCGGTTTTCTTGCCGAGCCATACCTCATCCATACCGGAGAAGGTAATCGCATTCACTTTGGAAAAGTTTTTAATATAATACGACCCGTTCGGAACCCCGTTGTTCAGCAGATTGTTCATCATCGCATCCTTAAAGCCTGATGGATGAGCCGGATTGTTCTCTGCCCACTTGGCTACCAGCCCGGGATCGGTATACCATTTGGTCATCGTAGGCATCCACAATCCGCCTTTATAGAGGTCTATGGCGCCTTCCGGATTCTCCAGAAATTTCGTCAGCAGCCAGGCTTCTTCCCGATGCTTGCTGGATGTATAGATGACAGAAGCTCCGCTGATTCCCATGGGAACGCTGCGTTTCATCTTCGGAAGCACACCGATATCATAATTGACTTTGGCGGCACCGAGGTCCAGATTGATCCATTGGCCATGCATCGACATCGCTGCCAGCTTCGATTGCAGGGCAACCGCCTGGGAAGGAATCGACTTCATCTGCACCGGAGAGGGTGCCACATGATACACGTTAATTAAATCCGCCAGACGCTGGATCGCTTCCGCCGCTTCCGGCTGGCTGAACCCGAATTTCCCGTCTTTGGTCACCCATTCACCTTCATTGTTAATCACTGCCGCATGAACAGGTCCATGCCAAGTTTCAAAAGAGACGCCGAACTGCTTAATATTATCCTTATCAAATCCGGGATCGGCGGCATTTTTACCGTTTTTGTCGAGGGTTAATTGCTGGGCGACTTTTACGAATTCATCCCAGCTCCAGGCCATTTCCGGCTTGGCAGGAGGATAATCCACCTTGGCTTCATCAAATAGATCCTTGTTGTAGAACAGCCCGAAGGTTTCTCCGGCCGTACTGATTCCGTATGCGAAATCCTCGGATGACTTGAACCAGATATAATCCAAAAAGTCGCTGCGCTTCAGGTCCTTATCGGCATCCAGCAGTTCAAACATATTGACGAACTTGCCGTCCTTTTGCCAGGGGTCTGCCAGCTCGCCATGCATATAGCCCAGATCCGGTGCTTCATTCCCGGCTACCATAGCCGTAATCTTGGCATCATAATCCGCTTCCGGGATATGAATGGCATCTACTTTGATGTTCGGATATTTGTCTGTGAAGGCCTGGGTTGCCTTCTCAATAGCCGCCTTCTCCTGCGGACTGCCCCAGAAGGTGAATTTCAGCGTTACGGGTTTCCCTGACTGCTCTGCGTTTCCTTGATCCTTCGCTGCATTTCCCTTATCGCTTTCATTCTTGCCGCCAGCGTTTGAACATCCCGCCAGCAGGGTGACCATCAGCAAAATTACGGTCAGTAGCCCATATAATACTTTTCCCCGCCCTCTTCCATTGAGCTCCATCATAACCCTCCCTAAAAATTTTGTAGCATACGCTTCCTTGAATCACTTCGTTAAACCCGCTTCGAAATCGAATGCTTAAATGTGTTGATTGGGTTCCTGTTCTCATCATAGGGAATGCGCTTACATTATGAAATTCCAAATTTTTAATAATGGTGGATTATTTTCGGATGTTGGGTAGAAAAAAGAAGGTGCCTGGACCGGACCCAAGTGCACCTTCTTTACTCTTTTATTTAGTTCATAGCACGTAAAAAATTATACATGGCCTGGGTGCTCTGCGCCCGGGACACGAGTCCTTGTGGGTCAAACCGCCCGTCTCCTATCCCTTGCATAATGCCGTGAGCCACTGCCTGAGCCACTTGTGATTTCGCCCAGACCGAGATTAAGGCACTGTCCGTCAGATTTTGTAATCCGCCGCGGGAAGCCGCTTTTCCTGCCTTGTATTCGTAAGCCTTAATGAGAAGCACTGCCATTTGCTCACGGGTTATCTCGGCATCCGGTGCAAAGGCGGTTGCTGTTACCCCTTCAATCAGCCCGGCAGCATAAGCTGCTGCCACGGATTTGGTGTACCAGCTTCCGGCTGGCACATCCCGGAACGGAAGCCCTTCACCCGTGTCCTTCAGTTGAAGTGCTCTGACCAGCATCGCAGTAAACTCAGCCCTTGTTGTCGTTTGGGCTGGAGCAAAGCGGCTGTCCGTGAGCCCCGTAACCACATGTTTGGCACTGAGCGATTTCAGTGCTGTATACACCCAGTGGTCAGGGGCAACATCTATGAATGTGGCGTCATAAGACAACACGGCGTAGGTGCTGAAATGATCCAGCATCAGGACCAGCTTCTTGCTGGCCTTGTCTGCTGTCCCTCCCACATAGCTCCATTGTGAGGTGTCTCCGTTCTTCAGGTACACCCCAAGCCATTCCTCATTTACAGCCGAAGCTGCATAGGGAAGCATGGCCCGGACCCCTTGGGAAAAGGTAGACGGTGTGATTTCCGATCCGTCCGCTGTACGCAGCACCAGCCCGAATTCATAGGCCGTCCCTTCTTGACGGTAGATGCCGCTTCCATTCCCGGACGGGACTGCTCCATTGGGAACAGGCGCAAGCGTAATCAGAATTGCTGCTCCGCTGCGTTTAGCCTCTGCCAGCTTCGTTCCAAGCTCTGTCAGAACAGACGCCGGAATCTGAATAGAGGCTTCGCCATCCCGGATCACCAAGGCTCTGTTGCCCAGCAGTGCTCCGGCATGAACAGGCAGTGAAGCCTGGGTCTGTCCTGGACCCAGCGTGATCTCCACAGCAGCAGCCACCGGCCCAGAAGCGAATGCTGCTTCACCAACCACCTTCAATCCGGCAGCCGGAGCAGCTGACGATGCCGGCGTTGGTGTTGGTGTTGGTGTTGGTGTTGGTGTTGGTGTTGGTGTTGGTGTTGGTGTTGGTGTTGGTGTTGGTGTTGGTGTTGGTGGTGTTGGTGTTGGTGTTGGTGTTGGTGTTGGTGTTGGTGTTGGTGTTGGTGTGACCGTCGGACCTGTCACGGTAACCTTCGCTCTGGCTGCCAAATCCGTACCTTCCACTGCACCGCTCACTGTGAAGCTTCCGGCACCGGCATACTGATGCGGGGCGATAGTCTGCCAGACTACGGGGACCGTCCGGGAAGTTGAATCGCTGTATACTGCCGTAACTACCGACGGCAGCAGCGGTGCATTCCCAGCTGTTGTCACGACCTCCACATCCTGAAGGCTCACAATGACAGGGGCCTCTGAATCAAGCACGGTAACCTTGGCCACCGCGTGCTGATCTGTTCCGCCAGCGGTTCCAGTCACGGTGAAGCCTCCCGGCACCGCATACGATACAGGGTCAATGCCCTGCCAGATGACGGAGGTTTCACCAATCGTATGATCGGAGTACGTTGCCTGTACTACCGTTGGCAGCACCGGAGCGACCCCTACTGTTGTGGTAATGTGTACCTCTTTCAGCTCCACAATCGTTCGTTTCACAGCTTCAGTTACGGTTACCGTGGCTGCTGCAGGCCAAGTAGTGCCTTCCACTTGTCCTGAAACCACAAACTCTCCAGGCCGTGCGTAGTCCTCTTCCGGCACACTGTTCCAGCTGACCTCAGCAGTCCCTTCACTTCCGTTCTCATATTTCACTTGAACCGTGTCCGGCAAGACAGGTGCAACGGTTGCCGCCGTCGTTACGCTGACCGGTTCCACGCTTTGAATGTCCTTGTCTTCATACAATGCTTTTACCTGTGAAGCGTCCATTGCCCCGCTGTAAATGCGGAAATCATCAAGCCCGGCATTCAGCTGTGCCCCGTTGCCATAACCGGAGACACCGATTCGCTTCACATCGTTAGTAGCTGTAATGGTGCCCGGCGAACCATCGGTGTCCACCTGCTGGGCCACGCCGTTTCTGTAGATGACTCCGGTCTTAGTCACCGCATCGAACGTGAAGACCACATGGGTCCATTCATTCAGCGGCAAAAACGCCTCAGGCGACTGTTTCACATAGAAGCCGTTTGCTCCATCTACGTATACAATACTGGAGTTGCCGTTATAGGTGATAAAAAATCCGTTGCCCGCGTAGTTGCCCTCAGGCTTGAACCACAGCAGCACATTCTCCTTGTCATTCATGGCACCGGTGCGTTTGACCCAATAGGACAGCGTCATACTGCCTGGCTGGAGGGCAGGATCAGTGCCGGCAGAGATATAATTGCCGCCCGCTCCACTGAAGGTCAACGCTCCATTCTTATGCCCTTGAGCCTCCCAATCGAGGCTGCCAAGAACCGTTCCTTCATGTCCGTTTCCCGAAGCATCAGCAATGGCAGTACCCTGACCTTCATCGAAGTTATAGCGCAGCACAAGCTCAGGAAAAGGGGGGATCACCCTCTTAGTTACGGTAACCTTAGCCTGAACCGCCGTCTGTGTTCCGATAACGGTTCCGTTTACGGTAAATGTAGAACCCTCCTTGTCATACAGTGCAGGAGTTACCGTCTCCCACTGTACAGAAACTACAGACTGGCTTCCATCCTCCAGGCTGGCGGTAACCGTTGACGGAAGCTTCGGCGCCTGCTTGGCCGGTGTTGTAAGCACTACATCCTCTACCGAGATAATGTGGCCTGCAGGGGCAAGCAGCGCAGTGATTTCATCCGGACTCAGCGCTCTGCTGTAGATCCGGAAGTCGTCGACCAACCCATCCATATACGGGTCGGCAAATTGCGATTTGCCAATGTAGTTGTTTTTGGTTTTACCGAGATCTGACGGTTTGAGCGTCATATGGTCATTTCTGCCCGCCTCCACACCGTCGATATATAAGACCCCCAGAGAGCCGGACAATGTCACGGCTACATGCTTCCACTCGCCGGCAGGGAGAGCCGGACCATCAATGGTCTGCTCTTGACCCGGGGCATTCCCGCCGGTCGAAATACCGAACCGGGTAATGGAGCCGGCTTTGGGTGACAGGAACATATAGGTGCTTGTTCCGGTGCCAAAATCGAAGATCCGCGAATAGGTTCCAACGCTGTCCATCTTCACCCAGGCTGACACGGTAACCGCATCCGCACGGCTCAGCAGGCCTTCGGGCATTTTCACATAGGCATCCTGGCCGCTCAGCTCAAGCGCATGATTGAGTTTGCCCGGAAGCCAGGAGGCAGCTCCCAGCACATTGCCGTCCTTACTGCTTCCGGAATCATCGGCTGCCACTGTACCGGATGTTTCATCGAAGTCATAATGCACAAGCAGCTCCGGCAGCGGCGGCGGTGCCAAGGCTGTCACCGTAACCGTATCACTGCCCTCAAGCTCCGAATCGCTTACAATCAGCTTAAACACATAAGTTCCCGGCTTCGTTGCCGTGAACGAAGTGAATAGCGCCGCACTTTTGCCAAACACAACCTCACCGTCTTCCGGTCCGGACACCAGGGACCATACCGGGGTCAGCGTTCCCTTCGGCAGACCATCGTCTTGGGCTGTACCGCGAAGCATGGCATCGTCCACTTGCAGCGTGTAGGTGAAATCTGCTCCCGCATCAACCGAGGGGACCTGATTGTCATCCGGCTCTGTGGCACTCAGTTCTACCGTATATGCAACTGCCGGTCCGGCTTCAATCGTCAGCTTCGCTTCATCCCCGAACGCATTCAGCTTGCCCGCAGGCTCACCATCGATGGTGATAAGATAGGCTCCTTTTACCAGACCGTTCAGGGTAAGCGTCGTTTCATGTGCATAGCCAGGTGTCAAATTACGCAGGCTGAACTTGGCATAGTCCTTATTGGCAGACAGTCTCGCTTCGGTAAACTGATCTTTATCCAGCTCGGTATAGAGCTTTTCGGTAATCAGATTGATCCGTTTGAAGAGACCGTCTGTAGGCGTGATATCGTAATAGACAGAATCCGTCACTGTAACATCCGCCCCGTAGCCTGTTACCCCGAAGATCGGATCGACGGCAATGTCCGCACTTAGAATCTGCAGCGTACCGAACAATCCCAGATCCGCTTCCCCGGTCATACCTTTCCATCCGTTCAGAAGCGGAACATTCCGTCCGCCGCCGGTTCCATTGGTGCCGTTATTTCCTTTCTCGGCCTGGTAGGTCCAGGCTGCAGCTCCGTAATTCTCCGGATCATCGCTGATCTGCCCGGAGTTGATGGCACTGAGATTAGCCAGCTTGGCCGCATAAGACAACCGCTGCTCCTCTTCCCGGTTGGCTGTGGAATGATAGCGGATCCAGTCGTCCATCGCATATCCGGCCAGCGACACGCTGTACTGGAAGTTCCACCAGCTTTCTCCTGTAATGGTTACCGGATCAGCGTAGTAGTACCAGACAGGCATCTGTCCACGTGAGGCCCGCGTCTTGGCATTGATTTTACCCATCATCTCCAGCGCTTTGGCCTGTTCCAGGTCATTGTCTTTTTGCATCTTTGCCAGGGTGTATACCGCTTCCTCCCCGGTGTTGTCATAGCTGTATTCCGAACCGTAAGGGTACTTATTGTTTTTGAAATTATTATATTTGCGGAGCATCTTGGCCCGGATATCATTGGCTTCGTCCACATAGCCTTCATTGTCAAGCGCTTGAATGATATCCGGTGTGGTCAGCTCTCCCATAAGTCCAGTCTCCCAGTTGTAAGAAACGGGGCCTTCATACAGCGCCTTCAAAATATTATAAGCCCGCAGCAAATAGGTCTCCTTGGAATGCTTATAGGCAACCAGCTCAGGGTAATTGGCGGCAATTTTGTACATGCTGAAATACGTATTATAGATATGAGGATAGGCGTAACCACGATAGGTAGGTGTTGTATTCGGCTCCTTCATCAGGAAGTCATGAATCAGATAATCCTCATGATGGCCATTCATCAGTTGGTTCCAGATGGCCGTTTCCAGATAGTCATCCACTGCCGTGATTTCCGAAGCTACAGGACTCAGGGCATTTTTTTCGGCTAAAAACTGTCCATGCGTCAATCCCCAGTCATCGCCCCAGCCCCAGTAGCCGCTGAAGTTATTCCGTTTGGACTTCGTGTTCATCATCCAGTCGTCAAACACTTTGTCGCGTATATCCCCTGGGAGATTCCACTGGGTTTGTTCAACCATAAAGTTCGCATGGTCCTCCAGCGCCCGGTCAACCGCATCGATACCATAAAATTGCAGCACGGTTGTGAGACCGCTTCCATATTGGACCGTAACATGCTGCGGCCCCAGCTTGCCCAGACTGAATTCATAAATGTGATGATCTCCGCTCTTCTGCTCAAGCAGGGGAACATCGGTCCCGTCATCCAGCTTCACGCTGTGAATGTCAGCTTTGGTGCGCAGATCGAACTTGGCCTTCTGGTTCAACGGCACAATCATGCCCGGGACAACGGTTACGTCTATCAGCCCTTCCTGAACCAGCATGTCCTTGGCTTCCTGCTCATTCGCTACAGCAAGCAGCTGAAAGCCGTAGGTTTTGCTCTCCCCGGCAGCCAGCGTCAGGCTGGTATGTGGCAGATAACCCCGGTTGGTCGATTTGATCACATTGGAATGAATATAAAAGACATTCAAGCCCTCGATCCATTTGCCTTCATTCTCGGGGTTCCAGGCCCACTTGCTGCCCGGATGCTCTTCATTGCGCCAGCGGTCCTGATACTCAAAGCCCGCACCGGTAGCGGCATCCGGCATCAGCATCAGATAGGAGCCAATCCCGCTGGGTCTGCCTGCTGTAATATAAGAACCGCTGCCCCCAACAAAGGAGTGGGTGACCACACGAGTCTCGTAAATGGCGTCCCCGTACGTCCACTGTTCATTGAAGGGAAGCGGAAGCCCAATATCTCCGAACTCCAGGCTTTTGCCGCTGGTGTTGGCGACATGAATATCCCACTGGAGTGAGCCATCTGCTTCCATAGTATAGGTTTCAACCAGCTTGAAATCGTGTATTCCGCCGGCGTTTGCGGAGTTTTCGTAGGTGACTGTCACCTTACTGCCGTCCTGGTCTATGGTCCGGACATCCCCGGATTGATTGGTAGATGCCTTGGTCCATTCGCCTCCATCCAGGCGATAGGTGAAGAGCAGCTCGCCAAGCCACTGATGATCTGCTGTATCCTGCTCGGGTGTTACTGTCTTGTTCATCACATACTCGGTCGGGAAGGCGTCGCCTTTGATTTTCAGCGATGAAATTTCACCGTATTGCCCGGTTTCAATGAGCAGCTTGTCGCTTGTCAGTTCATACGCGCCGGCTTTCGACGGAAGAAGAATAATGGATAGCACCGCCAGCGTCCAGAAGACCGCTCCTGTAAGTATCCTATTCGGTGTTAATCTTGGCTGCTGTGTTGCATCAGAAGTCTTGAATATCATGCTTGAATCATCCCCTTCGATGTATGTTATTATCGTTGTTATACGTATTCAACTGTATTCAGCACTACTGTTCTTCCCCAATCCAGACGGACATTTCCCCTTCCCCGCGATTGGCCCAGGCAAAATACGGAATGAACTTCAGCTGCACCTCCCTGCTCTTCAAGGGGGGTCCACTGCTGTACAGCTCCTCCCCCCAGCCTGCTTCCGGCAGCATCCGTCTACCGGAAACTGAAATCGTCCGGATGCCCTCAGGGAAACCAGCTTCCTCTGCAAGTGAATATTCATTGCCCTGCGGCAGCCGCAGCTGATACAGTCTTGTGCCGTTATCGGCCTCCTCCAGGCAATAGACGAAAGGACCGCGCTGCAGGGCTACTTTGGAAAAGGTCTGGCGGATATGCGGATGACCTTTCATCGGCGTGACCGGCATCGCAAACTGCAGCTCAAGGGTATCACCGGATACCCACTTGCGGGTCAGGTGAATATATCCGTCCGCATTTCCTGCATGATGCGTCCGGGATTGGCCGTTAAGCGAAACCTGGACTTCATGGCACCAATCCGGCATACGCAGCGCAATCGTAAATTCACTGGCTTGTTCAGGAGTAACGCTCAAGCGGACTTTGCCATCCGAAGTATAGCTGGAGATTTGTTCAATAACGGCGGATATGCCATTCATTATCCTTGCGGTACGGCCCCCGATGTAGAGTTCAACGTATAAGGTATCGCCTTTTGTTGAATAAATGTAGTCTCCGAGCGAGGCGATCAGACGGGCCACATTCGGCGGACAGCAGGCGCAGGTAAACCAGCCTTGGCGCACAGCTTTTACATGATTGTAGTTCTTGTTCTTACCCAGTACTTCCGGATACACCTCTAGCGGATTCACATAGAAAAATTTGGTGCCATCCAGGGACATTCCGCTGATTACGGTATTATAGAGCGCCCGCTCCATGACATCCGCATATTTGCTGGTGTGCTCCAGCTCCAGCATGCGCCGGGCAAAAAAGATCAGCCCCACGGAAGCACAGGTTTCGGCATAGGCCAGGTCCGGCGGCAAATCATAATCCGCGGTAAAAGATTCCCCCTGCTCCATGGACCCGATGCCGCCCGTAATGTACATCCGTTTGTTCACAATGTTGTCCCACAGCTTCCGGCAGGCTTCCAGCAGCCCGGCATCCTTGGTCTCAAGGGCAATGTCGGCCATCGCCGTACACATATAGACCAGACGTACCGCATGCCCCTCCGCTGTGGTCTGCTCTCTGACAGGCAGATGCGATTGGCTGTACAGATGATCATGAACCATGGACAGCTGGGGGAAATGCAGGGTCCGGCCGCGCTTTTTCCATTCCTGTTCAAAGTAATGGGGCTGCTGTCCCCGCTGGTCCAGGAAATAGCGGCTTAACTCCAGATACTTCTCTTCACCTGTGACCTGGAACAATTTCACCAGCGCCAGTTCAATCTCCTGATGCCCGTCGTAGCCTTGCAGCTTGCCGGGCTCCGCTCCGAATACGGCTGCAATGTAATCCGCATACCGGCTCACCGCGTCGAGCAGCTTTCTTTTGCCGGTGGCCCTGAAATAGGCTGTTGCCGCTTCAATTAAATGTCCAGCGCAATAGAGCTCGTGGCATTCCGCCAGATTAGTCCACTCCTTGCCCGGTTCTTTTAGCATAAAGTAGGTATTCAGATAACCGTCATCCCTCTGGGCTTCAGCAAGCAGCTCAATGACGCCGTCCGCAATCTCCTCAAGCGCAGAATCCCGCTTAGTCTCCAGTAGGTACGCCACAGCCTCCAGCCATTTGCCTACGTCACTGTCCTGAAAGACCATTCCGTAGAACTCGCCTGCCTCCCGGCCCGCCGCAATCTTGAAATTACGGATTGCATGGCTGGGCTCAGCCCCTTCAACACGGTCATTCAGCGCCTCCCACTGATAAGGAACCATAACCTCGCGGACCAGACGGATATATTCCGACCAGAACGGATCATGAATCTGAACCCTGCCTGAAGCCGGTGTGGTATTATCATTCATTAATGGAACTCTCCTCTCATCTCTGTTACAGATCACCTGCCCGTGGCAGCCTTACAACCTTACCCCTTGACTCCGCCAACCGTTAACCCTTCCATGAAGAAGCGCTGGAAAAATAAGAACAGAACCAGAATAGGCAAAATGGCCAGGACGGCTCCCGCGATCAGCGCTTCATAGTTATTGCCCAAGGGAGAGACAAAGGAAGCGAGCCCGATCGGCAAGGTGAATTGCTCGGTCGTCCGCAGCACGATCAGCGGCCACAGGAAGTTATTCCAGCTGTTCATGGCCTGTAGGATGGTAATCGCCCCAAACGCCGGGGCCATCAGCGGCACCATGATTCTGAAGAAGATTCCGTACTCCGAGCATCCGTCCATCCGGCCCGCATCCATGAAGTCCTTGGGCAGACCAAGCGCAAATTGGCGGAAGAAAAAGATGGGCAGCGGGGAGACCACAAAGGGCAGAATAACCCCCCAGATGGTGTTGATCAGCTTCAGCGAAATCATTAGCTTATAGAGCGGCAGCAGAATAATCTCCACAGGAATCATCATCACCACGAGCACCAGAGTAAAAATAAAATTCCGGCCGCGAAAACGGTACATTCCCAGCCCGTAGCCTACCATTGAAGAGAACAGCAGACTCAGCAGGGTGAACAGCGTGGTAATAAGCAGACTATTCTTATACCAGCCAAAATAATTGCCGGCCGCCCCCTGCCCCGAAAAGATGCTTTTGTAATTGTCCAGACTCATCAAATTGAAATCCAGCCGGACATTCAGGCCGTAGCGGAACAATTCTGTAGCAGGCTTCAGGGAAGCAAGGAACAAGGCATATAACGGAAATAACATCAGGGCCGCCAGAATCACAAATAAAAGCACAAGCAGCAGAGAGGAGAAGCTGAATTTGGATTTTTCTATAGTCCGCATGCTCTAGTCCTCCTTCTTAAACATGCCGGTGAGCGTTAATTGAACCAGGCTGACCAATAAGGTAATCCCCAGCAAGGTGATCCCGATGGCCGAACCAAAACCAAGATTGAAATACTGGAATCCCTGCTGATAGATATATCCGACAATGGTCAGTCCAATGTTTTGCGGCGAAGGCTTGCCTGCCCATAGCATATAGCTCTCGGTGAACATGGCATAACCGCCATATATAGTGATCGTCACGACATAAATCGTGATCGGCTTCAGCAGGGGGATCGTAATTCTGATTAATTTCCGGAAAGCGCCAGCCCCGTCGATGTCAGCCGCTTCGTACAGCTCGGCGGGAATGCTCTGCAGTGCAGACAGGAAATATAGAATATTGATGCCGATCCACCTCCAGCCGGCCAGTACAAGCAGGGCGAACATTCCCAGACTGGAGCTGTAGAGCCAGCGCTGGCTGGATATCCCGAATAGATGCAGAATCGTATTCATCAACGCGCCGTCAAGTTCACCAAAAATGAGACGGAACACCACACCTGCAACGACTACAGACGTAAGCGCCGGAATAAACAAGGTAGATCTGAAAAAATTGCTCCACGGCATCTTTTTCGAATGGAGCAGAACAGCCAGAATCATGGGCACCGGTATCAGCAGCAGGAGTGTCCAGACAGTGTATCGGCTGCTGTTGTAGAGTGCCGCTCCGAAATCCTCATTCCAGAGTCCTCTGTAGTTATCAAGTCCGGTAAACGACACCTCTCCCGGGAGCACTTCCTGAAAGCTCATGACCCCTGCATTAATCAGCGGGTACGCAAAGAAGACGGCGAATGACAAGAGAAACGGGAGTACGAACACATAGGGTGCCAATTTTTGAGAATTCCCCAGCTGGTAACTCCTTCTTCTTGGGTTTTTGGTCAACTCTCTTTCTATCTGCATAACCAAACCTCCACTCTTTTGTGCTGTGAATATTTCCGGAAAATGTATGGATATGAAGGAGAATGTTCCATTCCCCTTCACAGCTTGTGTGCGCTTTCATATGTGGGGAAATCTTATTTCAGGCTGTCCTGCACTTCCTTCAGGACCTTGGCCGGGTCCTTCATGTCAATGAAGATTTGCGGCATCGCTTTGTTGCGGATGGCATCGAATACCTCAGGCGATTTCTCGCGGATATGGACCGGAGCAATTTCATCCTTGACGCTGAGCAGCGTATCAAAGATATCGGTACCGAAATAATCGGTGAATTTGTTCGATTCCTTCATGGCCGGATCACTCCAGACATCCGTGCGGATCGGGTCGAAGCCCAGCTGCTTCCAAATCTGCAGGTTGCCTTCCTTGGACAGCTTGGCGTAAGCCAGGAATTCCTTGATCAGATCAGGATTTTTCGCCTGATTGGTAATCGAGGTTGCGGTCCCGCCCATCCCTGCGGAGCGGTTGCCGCCTTCTACCCAAGCCGGCATCGGACGGATGATGACTTTTCCCTTGAGATCCGGGATATGGTCGGTGAAACGGTTCATGAACCAGAATGGCATGAAGACCGAAGCGGCGCCGCCCGAATCCATATAGCCGAAATATTCTTCTGTATCATGGCCGGCGCCAGGAGCGACAGCAGCGACACCTTCCTTCACCATCTTCTGGAAGAATTCCATCGTTTTCACATTGACCGGTGTATCCACAGTAACATTGCCGTTCTCATCCACCTGATCAGAGCCCTGCTGGCTGATCGCCGGCCACCAGGACCAGTTGCCGTTGCCTTCAAATGTGATCATCGGCTTACCTGTCTTATCCAGCATCTGTTTGCCTGCCGTCTCAAAGTCAGCCCAGGTCTTGATGGTGTCAGGATTGATTCCTGCCTGGTCAAGCATTTCTTTGTTGTAATACATGACGGTCGCACCCACATGGTAATCAATACCATAGTACGTTTTGTCTTTGCTGTAGATTTCCACTCTCGACTTCACAATGTTGCCAAGCTCAGGCTCCACAATGTCGTTCAAGGACACGAGCTGCGGCGTTCCCTTCATAAAGTTCGGAAACTTGCTCTGCTCGATATCAACCAGATCCGGTGCGCCTACACCCGATTGCAGGGCTACCAGCAGCTTGGTGTGCATATCGTCATAAGGTATGGTGGTCGCTTCCAGCGCAATGGTTTTATCCGGATGACTCTCATTCCAGCTTGCCGCCATGCTCTCATAGAACTTCTGATGCGCGTCAACAAAGGTCCAGAATACTACTTTTTCCGCCTGAGCAGGAGGTTTTGCTGTTTCACTGCCTTCAGTTGCCTTACTGCCGTTGTTGCTTGCTGCCGGCTGGTTCGTAGGGGATGTCTCTTTATTCCCGTTACCACCGCAGCCGCTGAGCCCCATGACCAGAATCAACAATAATACCGTCGTGCACAGAAATGCTTTTTTCATTCAGCTTCCTCCTTGAACGATATATACTTAGCCCTTTACGGGAATAAGCCAGTATTTTGCATTTCATCCGTCAGAAAAAACAACTTCAACTTTTAGCTATTCAACTTTTTAGAAAGCGCTTTATTAATAATAATACATGTTGTATCATGAAAAAAAACGCAGGATTCCAACCTTATTTTTAATCATTTCAACCTGCTTGGAGGAAAAATAAAATGAACTCGCCTATTCTCCATTTTATCTCTCCGCCTATTCCCTACTTCGTCGATTGCGGACATGCCACCTATGCCGCAGGGGATGTTCACATCAACCGCAACTGTATCGGCGTATTTGATCTTATCGTTGTGCTGAAGGGAATCCTCCCCGTCGGTGAGGACGGCAAGGAGTGGAAGCTGCATGAAGGTGAAATCCTCATTCTCCGTCCGGACGGCCATCATTACGGCTCTGCACCCTGCACCGAGGATACGAAGATCATCTGGATTCATTTTCAGACCTTTGGCAGCTGGAAGGAATGTATGAGTATGGATGAATGTCTGGAATCTCAGGTCACACTGATCGAGAGCCATAAGCAAAAAGCCTACCTCAATCATGCCGATGTCTGCTCGATTTATATTCCCAAGCATATGAAAATCTCCAGGAAGGCGATGGAGGTGCTGGACCTGTTTTTTGAGCAGGAGCATGAGCCGCAATCCCTGCGCAACTGGAAACGCCAAGCTTCCTTCCAATCCTTCCTCCAGCACCTGGACCGTGACCTGGCCTCCCCTTCCGATGCTACTGCCATTCAGCTTGCCGAAAAGGTGGAATTGTTCATCCGCCATAACTATACTCGTGACATCAACAATCCCATGCTGCAGAAGGAACTCAATTATCATCCGAATTATTTGGCCAAAAGCATGCTCAAAACCTATGGCATGACCCCCATGGCATATCTGCAGAATTACCGTGTGGAACAGTCCAAGCGCCTTCTACTGCAGACCTCCTGGTCCGTTACCCGGATCGCCGAGGAGGTGGGCTTCCACCACGTTTCCCATTTCTCCTCGTGCTTCTCCAAGAAGGAGGGGTTATCTCCCTCCGGCTTCCGCAGCAAATTCATTCAGAAACGCTAGGCAAGCAAATAGGGAATAAAAAAGGGAAACCAGGCGATGAATTGCTTTGCTTTAGGAGGAATATTCGTATGATTACTTTCAAAAGAATTTCCACTGGCGTAACCTCCTCGTTTTTTCAAGGAGCTTAGCCACACATTTCCACCTGCTTGTCAAGTTCTATTTTTTCGTGCAAAAAGAGCGGGCTATCTTTTTGATAACCTGCTCTTTTTCTTGATTTTTGGCCCTACGCCTTAACTTAATGACATGGAGTAGTGGCGTCACCTTATTGATCTACATACCATACAGCAAAAGATAGATATGTAACTCTCAAGCTGTTTCTTTTAATTCAAGATATGACGGATTTATTCGATACTGGGTAGCCCCACCAAAAAAAGTTTAACTAATAGCTGTATATCCCCATGCAAAAGGTTACTTTGGAACATCTGCTGGATAAACATTAATCATTAATCTTTCCCATCTAGCCATTTGTTTATATAGTACTTATTAGAATTTATGCGGAGTTTATTAAGATGATCTGCTATACTTCCTTTATTGATAGACCTATAAGAATTTATGTCCATAGTTCCATCATCTTGCCACTTGCAATATGGGCAAATATCATAACCTGTTCCTTCAATCTTATCATAAAGTTCTGTTAAAGTTTTAAAACCACAACAAGGGCAAGTAAACAATTCTTCCACTTCACCAATAACTTCAACATCATATCCTGTAATAGCATAAACTATTTCTGATAAAAATCCATTACTAACACCTTGAAAATCCACCTCACTTAGTTCCATATTAATTTTTGAAGAACCTTCTTCAAAATACTTTGGCAAATCTATCTCTTTTTCAACAATATCACGTACTGAGCATATTAATTTAAAGAAATTTTCCCTGGATATATTTCTCATTCAATTAATCCCTTTCCTTTTAACATTAAGATTACAGCATCATCAGAACGACCATCCCATTTATAAAATGACTTGATTTTACCTCCTATGCCAGTCCCAACGAATATAGATTTAGTAGACGGCTCATATCTATATATAAATGCTCCATCATTCACTTGTATAATACTATCAGATTTACTAGTTCCAAATTCATAAGCCATGTTTGAGTATTCTTTTGAGGATTTTGCCCCAAATTCATCACCATGTTTTTCATAGTGCACTTTTAATTTCCCCTTACTCCATAAATCAGCTAACTTCTCTGTTGGTCGCCATAAGGATTCAGCTTGTTGATTAGGTTCACCCGTCCCCTCAGCAGCACCCTCCTTTTTCTCCAGATACTGTTCTATTGCTTTGATCACAGGCACTACAGTATTGAGATCTGAACTCGCTAATTTGTCTAGCGGTGTTGCCCCTATCTTTGTATGAAGTCCTTTAAGCTGAATTATAAGTGCGCCAATGTCTATTCCAGGATCTTCTATCTCAGATCCATCGTTTCCAGCTCCATACTCCTTTAATTTCTCTATCCGAGTCTCAAATCCCTTTATGATTACTGCTAAGGTTTGTGGATCACTAGCCATCATCACCACATGTCCGCTGCCACTCTTTTCGACCCAGAGCTTGTGGCTTTCTTTGCCGATTTTGAAATTGACCAGCAGGCCGGAGATGGCATTCTTGAGCTTGCCAGCTCCGGCCACCGCGAGGTTGACTCCGGACTTCAACAGCTGCTTGCCGAAGGCTAAAAGGCGGGAGTGAACGCCTCCCTTAACCGTGCCGAGGAAACCGCCGCTGGCTTCTTTTTTGGCAGCACCTGCTTTTCCGCCGGCTTTTTGCTCTTCTTTTTGGCCTGGGCTGTCTTTGCTGCCTCCGCCTGAGGTCCCGGACAGATTAGCCAGCAGCTTCGTGCCGTTGCCGAAGACACTACTCGCCTGCGATTCAGCTTCATCGACAAGAGACGTCGCTCCGCCGGTGGCTTCGTCGATCATCCCGCCTACCTTTTCCACAGGTCCCTGAAGCGGCTGCATCAGGCCCTGGACCGGGCCGGACGCTGCGATCTTGTTGATCAGTTTGTCCGCGAAGGGAATATGCTGGCGAATCAGGTCAACCAGCGATTGGCCTGCCACAGCTTCAATCCCCTTAAACACGGCTTTAATCAGTGCTGACGGCGGATTGGTGATGATAAAATTCAGTACCATATCCACGCCTTTGTTGGCCAGGACCGTCATGAGCTGGGCCGGTTTCCCGAGCAGCTGCACCTTTGCTTTAATCCCGCCAGCGGCTTCGGTTACCTTCTCCCGAATCCCCCTAAAAAAGCCTCCGGCTGCTTCCTTAAGCTTGTCGGCCCCCTCATTAAGGGCCTCAGCGGGATTCTTCACGACCTCCAGCGCCTGAACAGCACCGGCATATGCCATACTGAAAGGATTAAACCACGACTTGTCCGATATGTTGATAACCGGAAGAGCCTTGTTGATGGCCCCGGCAACCTTGCCTACAGTCTTTTGCAGAATCCCGAACACTCCCTCAAGGAGCTGCAGCACCTTCATCAGCCCTTTTTCCTGGCCTCCGCTTTTCGGAGCCTTGCCAGCGTCCTTGTCCTTCTCCTTATCGTCCTCCTGGCCCGTCTGCAGCGGCTGAAGTTCACCGAACAGCCCCTTGACCAGAAAACCGCCCATTCCCGACGGATTCAGGAACTGCTTCACATTCTGCACTTTGAAATTCCGCAAGGTGTTGACCACAGTCATGACCGAGTTCGCCTGGCGCAGAAGCTTAGGGAGTGTCGATGTCAGCCAGATGCCGATTTGAACCAAAATACTGCCTCCGCCTGTCGCAAAAGCGGCAGCAATTTCAGCAGAAATTTGTGCAATCTCCAGGAACTTGCCGAAATTCACTTTAAAGTCCCCGTTCAGGAATTTCCCGATTCCCGACAATATGCCGTTATACAGCGACTGGACACCGGCGAACAGCTTATCCACCGTGTTCCCCATGAAGTCCAGGGCGGTACTGACCCCCTTCTTCAGGAGGCTTGCGGCAGCATTGACGGCTTGAACCGCCTTATTCACCGCACGGTCGATCCAGCCGTTGATCTTCTTGGCAATGCCTGGAAAACGGGCGAATATTTTATTGGCTAAGCCCTTCAGCACGTTCCCGAAACCTTTAATGGCGCTGACAATCAGCTTTCGGCCTGCTTCAATCAGCCCCACAACGGCTTGCTTGGCTTTATCAAAAATGGTTTTGACTGCCTTCCGCAGCTGGGTGAAGAGGAAGTTCATGCCTTTTTGAATGGCTTCCCCGGCCTGCCTTCCTTTTTCCTTGATCCATTCCCAGGGGTTTTTAGCTTTTTTCTTTGTTTGCTCGCCTTCGTTTTCACCTTCCTTTTGCTTCTCCTCTGCCTGGGTCTTCGTGGTCTTATATTCCTGCCGGGATTCGCTTTCGGCTTCGGACAGCTTTTTCTTGACCTCGCCTTCCTTCTCATCCTTGATCCCGCTAATCTCCTTGTTCTTCTCTGCTGCGGCTGTACCCGCTTCACGGTCAAACTCCCCGCTGGTGGCCTTGATCTCTTCCTGCCACTGGCTTCGGTACCCAGAGACCTCTGCTTTGACTGCAGCCTGTTCGCTTCGCTGCTTCTCTGAAGCTTCAGTTTTCAGCCGTTCCACTTCGGCCTTTGTATCACTTTTGGCAGTTGTGAGTCCGCTGTCAAACGGTTCCTTCCCTTTTTGATACTCCGCCTGGCTATTCTCCATATAGGTCTGAAGCGGGCCATCCAGCTGAGGGTTGAGGTAGCCGGCAACATCGGGCGGGATCACACCAGTGGATTTCAATTGAAAAGCTGGCGGAGCCACGGAGCGGATTGCAAGCCCGGATTTGAGGATGGCATCGTCCGGCTTGGGTAGGATCCGGTCCTCTCCGAAATCCTGCCGGGTCTGCTCCAGCTCGGAGTCCTGTACAGTCTGCATATGCTGCGTGGCCTCTGCCTGATGGCTCTCCACCTGAGAGGGGTCCGCTTCACCCGTCAGACCAATCTCCGGCGGAGTTGCTGCAAATCGGCTTGCTTCCGCCATAATCTGGTCAGGATCTGCCTCCTCCGGGCTTTGGGGAAAGCTAACCATCCCTGTCGAGGTATCCCCGCCTTTTTTCCCGCTCTGAAAAACGGGCAGTTCGGAAGCGGGCACCGGACCGGCCGCTGCCTGCTTCGGGGAATCAGCAGCTTCAGTATCCTTGCCGGGTGCGATTCCGGTTGGTGTCGGAATTGCAGGCAGCGCCTTCTCGGCCTGCTGACGTTGCTGCTCTAACGCTCCCCCCGAGACATTCACCGCTTGAGTGTAAGCCTCCACGATTTCTGACGGAGCAATGCTGCCAAGCTGCTGGATCACACTGCCCGGATTATCTCCTTTAATATTTACAACAGGAGCTTTTGCTGGTGCCTTTCTGGCTTGCAGCGGCAGGTTAGCAGACAGCGGACCAGAAGCAGCAGACTTAGGCCGGGCCGGAGCTGGCTTGGCTGCGGTCTTTCCATCCGGCTTGGTTTCTTGCTTCGCACCTGACTTGGCTTCCGCCTTTGCTCCTGCTTTGCCTTCTGGCTTTGCACCTGACTTGGCCTCCGCCTGAGCTTCCAATTTACCTTTTAACGTGGCATCTGCGCTTGCCTCCGCTTTTGTGAGTGGCGATAGCTTACCTTCAACACCCTTTTTAAATTCTGTTGCATTCCTGTTGTCTTTTTCAGTTTTTGGGCTGGTCTTTTCAGCCTTTTCAGGCTTTGCAGCTTGTGCTGAAACAGGCTGGGCCGAAACCTCTGACTGATGTGTTGACGGTGACGCTTGCTGTATTGAAGAGTCTCGTGAAGCGGCAGGTAAGTTCTGAGATTCTTTCGGTGTTGTATCCGAGGTTATGTCCGTTGCCTCTGCCTTTCCCTTGTTCCGCTTGCCTTGGTCAAGCAGCATAAGAGCGCTCCGAAGGCCAATGACACCCGTGAGCATAGCGAACTCACCGGAAGTTACCGTTTCCGGGGCGGTTAAGAGGCGGTTGGTTAGCCGTTTGAGCTCAAGCGGGGTTCGTATTTGCGGCTTCAATGCCGCTTTGTCAGCGAGTGGAGCTTGTGCAGAACTCTTTTTTATCTCAGTCTGCTGCTCTGCTGGCTTCTGTACAACAATCTTGCTTGACATAGAGGGTCACTCCCTGAATATTCCGTATACAAGTAATGGTAATTTCAGGAGTTGATTTACAGCTTTTTTTAAAAAATTTTCTTAATAAAACGGCTACACCGTCCTTCACTGGACAATGTAACCGTTTTAGACTTCAGCTCTTAAATTATCAAAGAAGCCGCTTCTCAGCGGCTTGAATTGAATGTAATTTTATATATTTCCAACCTTTATTCTGCCGGCAAATGCGGTAGATGCACCCAAAAAACCCCCGCCCAGAGCTTGTGATAGACAAGCAATGAACAGGGGCTTTTATAATCAAAACCATGATTTCCTTTTTGCTTTTACAAATGATATTTACGGATGAAATAAGACGGTGTGCAGCTCCAGGCATGACAATAGCTGTTAATTAAGTAACTTCCATAAGGAGAGAAATTTTTGTTCTCCGGATCGTACAGCTCCCAGAAGGTATCAGCTCCGTCTTTAACCATCTGTCCCCAATATTTTTTGATCTCCAGCGTTGCTCTTTCCCGCTCGCCCACCTGGATCAAGGCCTCAATCAAGTGATGCATCATATAAGGAGTAGACAAGGATAAACCGGGTTTCTCCTCGAGCAGACGCACAAGCAGCTCTTTCCCTTTCGCTTCATCTATTACACCGGCCAGTATCATCCAGATTTGCGAGGCCCAGGAGATTTGCTGTTGTTCTCCGCTCACGAAGTAGTGCAGTTTATCACTCCACAGAAATTGCAATGCTGCCGCTGTGAGCTGTTCAATTCTCAACTGCAGGAACTCCTGATTGTGATCCTCCAGTATTGTCGCAAGCTGCAATGCAGACTTCATATTATAGATTAGAATCGCCTGGGCGGAGGCTACTTTACTTAATTGATCCTTCCAATCAATAAATGCCCACCACGAGTTATCGTCTTGTACGATATCACGCGTATCCAACCGTTCCAGCGACAATTCGATCTGCCGAAATGCGGTTGGCCACAGCTCACGAAGCGTGTCCATATCCTGCGTAGCTTCATAATAGTCACTCAGCGAAGCAACAAAAAAGAGCGAATAGTCGAACAGATACGTATCATCGGGAATGACCACAGGCTTCATGAACAGGTTAGCCGAAATCAGCCCTTTATCCGTTGGATACGCGGCAAAAAGATACAGGCAGCGTTTGACCAAATCGTAATTTTTGAATGTTTCGTAATTGGCGAGCGCCTGCAGCCGCAGATCACCAAGCCAAAGTCTGCGGTCCCGCTTGGGACCATCTTCAAAAACCTCTTGCATGCAGTCTTCCAACGTTTTGATGCTGACCTCGTCAATCCGCGCAAGCTCCCCGTCTGGATGCTTCAGCGGAACAATCATTTCAGTTGAGGCCGAAGTGACGGTTGTACAGGAGACATCATCGAAGGTCACCTTGTACTTCACGGAGGTGTCCAGTACCTGAAGTTTCAAATACCTGAAGCTATAACGGCGTTCCATATGCAGTGTGTGAGGCAATACATCCAAATGATAGGTTTCCTCCTGCAGCCAGGAACGGCTTAACCAGCCCTTGTATTCGGCAAAGGATTCCCCCATTTCAACCGGCATTTCTCCCAGGGTAACCTTTAAAAAAAGCGGCGCATCAGGCGGACTTCCATCCGGCCCAATATGAAGCGACAACTTGCCCACCAGGTGTTTGCCGAAATCCAAAATGACCTCATCCCCTTTTCCAAGGGCAAGCGAAGGCAGTTCATCGGCCGATTGTACAACCTCAGTTCTCCAGCCATGAACAGCTTCCTCAGAGGCTATGACTTTAATCAAATGCTGCGGACGGCAAACCTCATAGAATAATTCAGGAATAAGCCGCTCTGCCGTTGCGGCAAAAGCTTCATTCTTCTTTATGTTCACTGCTACACTCTGTTGAATAGCTTGGGACATCATCCAACCTCCTAATCTAGATTTATCACTAAGCAGATCAACCCTTTACCGAACCAACGGTAAGCCCGCCCACGAAATATTTTTGCAGGAAGGTAAATGCGATGAGCAGCGGCAGCGCGCACAAGATGCAGGCGGCGAACAGCACGTTCCACTGTGTAGGGTTCTGCTGGTCACCCATGAAACCGAGCATTGCCAGCGGCAGCGGTGATTGCGAAGCTTTGGTAATGAAGATCATATTAAAGAAGTAGTCATTCCAGATCCATACGCCCTGCGTAATAATAACCGATACAGTAACCGGAATCAGCAGTGGAAATACGACTTTCCAGAACCGGTAAAACAGTCCGGCCCCGTCGATATGCGCAGCTTCTTCCACTTCCTCCGGTACTCCGCTGCGGATAAACCCGGTATACAGGAAGGTGGAGAATGGCAGGCTGCACGTAATGAACATCAGAATGGGTGTATATTGCGTGCTCGGAATATGCAGGCTGTTCAACATTTGCACAATCGGAATCAGAACCATTTGACCGGGAACCACAAGTCCCGAAAGAAAGAACAGATAGAGAAACTGACTGGTTCTGCTCTTGATCCGGGCCATCGGGTAGGCAGCCATCGAAGCAATCAGTACTACGACGATCACGGAAATGCCGGTCAGGACTAGACTGTTCATAAAGGCCTGCGAAAAATGCATCCGTTCAAAAGCGGAGCGGTAACTGGACAGCGAGAATTCATTGAACAAGTTGACAGGATTGCTCATATTGTCCGGGGAACGCAGCGAGGTGGACAACGCGATAACCAGCGGAATCAGATTGAGCACCATTACGGCAATAACCAGCAGTTGAACCAGTGCCTTTTTCCCTAAGGTCCGGCCGCTTGGCCGTCTCACCTCTTCCCGCTTCGGATCGGATGCAAACATATTTTTGGTTACCGACGTCATGCCGACACCTCCCGTTTGTTCATATTGAGCACGAAGATTCCTGTGATTACCATAATAAATAAGAAGGACAGGATGCCAAGCGCAGAGGCTTTGCCGAACATTTGCTCCGTGAAGGCCATTTTATAAATTGAGAAAATTAGGGTGTTAGTCGAAGTTCCGGGACCGCCGCTGGTCATAATGAAAGGGAAGTCAAAGGCTTTCAGACCATTGATTAAGCTAAGTGTAATATTGATCGTCACCGAAGTGGCAAGCAGCGGAAGCTTGATATTTCTCAATAGACGCCACGGGCCGCAGCCGTCAATTTCACCCGCTTCCAGCAAATCCTTGGGAACGGTCTGCAGACCGGCCAGAAAGATAATCATGGTCGTGCCAATATTCTTCCAGATTTCCACAAAGATAATCGAGTACAAGGCGGTGGAATAATTGCCGAGAAAATTGATATTTTCAGTATTAAAGCCTATCTTCGACAAAAGGGTTGTAATCATTCCGGTATCAGGCATGTACACATAACTCCAGATAAAACCTACGACAATTGCACTGAACAAGGTTGGGATATAAGAGATAGAGCGGTAAAAACCTTTTCCGCGAATATTCATATTGAGCATCAAAGCAAGTCCTAATCCAATCAAGTTGCCTAAGCCGACACTGATAACTGTATACAATATAGTGTGCCACAGCGAGGTTCCGAGTGTTCCGCTTGCGAACAAGTCTTTAAAGTTGTCCAAGCCGATATAATTAAAATCCGTGGAAAACCCGTTATAGTCGGTAACACTGTATTGAAACAGCTTCAGAATCGGAAAGATCCAGAATATCAGGTAAAATACCAAAGCAGGGATGGCAAAAAAGTACATCGTTTTTTTCATTACAGTCCGGTTCATTTCTCTCATCTCCCTTTTAATCCCGGATGCACCGGCCATTACTTATGGCCGGTGATCCTTTAAAGTTGTATGTCTATTTCTTGCTCTTTGCCAATTCCTTATACTTTTTGTCCATTGCCGCAGTCACTTCCTCCGGCGTCGTCTTCTGTCCGCCGATAATGTTGGCAAACTTCGCTTCCATTTCTTCAGCGACGCCCGTCATCCACATCTGATTGGGGAAATAAACGGAATTTCCGTTGTTGTTGTAATCGTCGAATACCGGTTTGAACAGTTCATGATTGAGCGGAACATCTTTGTATACACTGATGGAAGTATTGGACTTCACCCACTCCTTGAACAAGTCGGATTGACCATCGTACCAGTAATTCAAAATCTCCTTGGCCACATCCATGTTCTCCGATTTGGCATTAACGGCGTAACCGGCGGATGTAGCCGCAGCAATATAAGTAGGCTTGCCGGCATCGTTAGCCGGAAGCGCGAAGAACCCGCGTGTGAACTCAGATGCGCCTTTAGCCGTCAGTGTCGGATAATCCCAGGTTCCGTCAAACACCATTGCAGCTTTGCCGTCAATAAAATTTTGGGCTGCTTGAGCGCTTCCTAGTCCAAGTGAGTTTTTAATGACATATCCCTTATCATAAAGCTCCTTGAACATGGAAACCGTCTTCACCCATTTAGGGTCAGTCAGTGAAGTCTCTCCGGTTTGCAGCTTGGTGTCAAACTCTTTGTCATCCGGGTATACGGTATTCGCCGCAATTTGATACATCCCGAATTGAATAAAGAAAGGGTCTTTATCCCCGAGGACGATTGGCGTAATACCCGCATCCTTCAGCTTCTGACAGGCTTCGAGGAAGGACGGCCAATCCTTGGGCTGCTCGGTAATCCCTGCCTGCTTGAACAACTCCTGATTATAGTAAACCCCAAGCATATCCATACCCGATGGAATCGCATACTGTTTCCCTTCATACGCCATGTCTTCCTTCGCGCCGGTGCTGATATTGTCCAGGAAGGTCAGGTCAGACAGATCAGCGGTAAAACCTGCTTTCGCCATATCGTTCACAGCAAGCGATGCATTTCTCGGGAACACAAGGAAGATGTCGGGTCCTTGTCCTGCCGCCAGCTTCGTACGTACAGAGGTAATATACTGCTCATCCGGGTATTTTGAAGTTTCCAGCGTTACATTCGGGAATTTTTCCTTAACCAGCTTAGGAAGAATGTCTAATACAAAATCCTGACCGTCCGGTGCCTTAGTCCCTGACATCATTAAAGTAATCGTTACCGGTTTAGCGCTGGAACCGCCTGTATCCGCTGTGTTGCCGTTTGAAGCAGCCGGCTCGTTGTTAGAACTGGAACCGCAGCCGCCAAGAAGTGACGCAGATAAAATCAAAGCGGTGAGACCGGCCCAAAGTGATTTTCTAGCTTTCATAGATTAAGACCCCTCTTTCGTTTCCGTTTATAAAGTGCACTACTGTTTACGCTTTCATTTTACTATCAGAGGAGGTATACTTACTTTGGTCATTTGAGTGCACTATTTTTAGATTGCATTCATTAACGTTTTCAGCGGAAGGAAGAATTGGATTGCGATTCTTTAATATCAAAACCAAACTGTTTCTGGTGCTGCTTGCCGTTTCCCTTATCCCGATTATTGTAATTGCTATTAGCTCCTACCGGAGTTATACCGAACTAGTGAATAAGCAGACCTCCTTAGTGGCAGCGACAACCATTGGAAATGCGGTCGAGAGCATTGAGGGCGTCCTGCAAAATATTGAGCGGATCTCGATCACCTTCCAGCAGCAATCCTCCAGTTCAACGGAGTATAGAACCGTCAGTGACGAATTGAAGCAGCTCCAGGCGACAAATGACTCTTTCGAAATCTATACGATCCGCAACAAGCTGAAGCTGATTTTTCAGAATGTGCTGCTGGGTTACGACTATATCAATGGTGTGTACCTCTTTACGCCGGATGGTAAATTTATCAGTTATGGTTCGGTAAGCGACCTCAAGGCAGATTATAATCCGCTGCAAGACACCTGGTACCAGAAGACGCTGGCTAAACAAGGGGAGCTCTACATCGGGGATAATAAAATAAAGCCTTACTTCATCAATGCCAAACCCTCTATTTCCTTCTCTCGTGCAGTTTACGATATGAACACGGGGGAATTTCTTGGCGTCTTTATGCTGGATTGCAGTCTGGACATTTTCAGCGGATTGAACCGCAATCTGGCAACGAACCTGTCTAACATTTATCTGGTGAATGAGGACGGGACACTCCTCTTTGAAGGGTCCCAGAATCCTGCGGGTTCTACGCTGCCTGCCGAACTGTGGACCAAGGCCCAAAACATGAACGGCGACCAAGCAAAATACTATAATTCCGATGATATAACGGTAATACAAGCCTTCCCCAGCAACGGCTGGAAAGTCATTGCCAATCTTTCGACCTCCAAGCTGTATAAGGAATACGGCATTTCACAGAAGCTGATTATTTATATTTCCGCCACCTGCGGTGTGCTATTCCTGATCCTTTCCATTCTTCTGTCCGTATGGATTACACGGCCTATTATCGAGCTCAGCCGTACCATGCGCAAAAATAAATCGCAAAAATTCATTCCCTCCAAAGCCAAATACAAACGAAACGATGAGATCGGCATTCTGTACACGGAATATGACAAGATGATGCAGGACATCGACCTGTACATCCGGGAGAGCTACCAGAACCGTATCCTGACCCTGGATTCGCAGATGAAGGCACTGGAAGCGCAGATCAATTCACATTTTTTGTACAATACGCTTGAGTCCATTAACAGTATAGCCGAGATTGAAGAAGTGGAAAGCATCGCTATTATGACCAAAGCACTTGGCGATATGTTCCGGTACAGTATCAAGACGGAAAGCGAGCTGGTCCCGGCCTCTGAGGAATTGCAGCATGTGGACAATTATATGGCAATCCAGCAAATCCGGTACGGAGACAAAATCTCTTTTCACAAGACAATTGACGAGCGGGTGCAAAGCAGTAAAATCCTGAAGCTCATTTTGCAACCGCTGGTGGAGAATGCGCTCTATCACGGACTTGAAAATAAAAAAGGTAAAGGCAGCATTACCGTGAACGGCTGTAGAGAAGGACACGATTTGGTGTTTGAAATTATCGACGACGGGATCGGCATGACGACAGCCCAAGTTACCGAGATTCAAGCCCTGCTGGCCGAACCCCCGGAATTTGGCGGCTTTGGACAAAGAAATAAACGGAGCATCGGGATTAAAAACGTCCATTCGCGGATTGTGCTGTACTACGGTCCCGGATATGGACTTACCTTTGAGAGTCTGGAAGGCTTGGGTACCACAGTGAAAATCACCATCCCGGCAAATTAAAGAAAAGGACGGATCCAAATGCATACTTTTATTGTGATCGACGATGAATACCTCGTTCGAAAAGGGCTAATCAAGAAGATCCAGTCCTTTGAACAGGAGCTCGTCCTGCTCGGGGAGGCAGAGAACGGAGAGGATGCGCTGGAGCTCATCGAGCAAACTGATCCTGACCTGATTCTGACCGATATGCGGATGCCGGTGATGGATGGCAAATCCTTGCTGCGGGTCATGCAGGAGAGATATCCTCTTAAAAAGATCATTGTCATCAGCGGACATTCCGATTTTGAATACATGCAGGAGGCGATCTCCGCCAGAGTAGTCAGTTATGTACTCAAGCCGTTCAGCCGCGAAGAAATCCATCAAGCGCTGCGCAAAGCCATTGATTCGTTAGCATCGGAACGTGCCGCCAAGCAACAGGCTGCATTATCCAAAAGTGAAAATGAAGCCATGATTCGCCAATTGGATCAGCAAAAACTGCTGCATCTCATCTTGGATGAGCAAACAGGCAAACCTGTTTCTTTTCATTCTGAACAGATGAACCGTTTCGGGGCTGCAAGTTTCTATGTTCTGCTGACCGTATATAGTTCCACGCAGATCAATCCGGATCTATTTGAAGGTGGCGTTCATGAAGATTACATTTCAGTTCCGCACCCTGTGAACGAACATTTGTTATTCGTGGTATTCGCTTCTTATGAGCGGGTTTCCTATAAAGGAATGGACGCTAGCTTCGCGATTCAGTCCGCCGATAGATTTTTCGAGCCGCTTTGTGCCATTCCCTATAATAAAGTATTTGCGGGGCTCAGCGCTGCTAAGTCCAATATGGCCGAACTGTATCAGGCGCAGAAGGAATGCTTAAGCGCAATGAACAGCAAGGGGATCATGGATTATGGCTCCATATTCGTTTACAACGCCGAAGACTGTCCTTCGGAAATGCCTTTATGGAATAAAACCGGGGACTTGATGTTCTATTTGGAAGCCGGACATTCCTCTAAGGTTAGGGAAAGTGTCGTCGATTTCATTACTTTTTATATGCAACTGCCGAGTGCCACACTATTCCAGCTCAAACACCAATGCCAGGAACTGGCTGCGGAAATCAAACAATTACTCGGATTACGTCTTCCGGCTACTACCTATCAAACGACTTCTTCCAGCATGGAGGCTGTACTTAATACATCATTTGACCCGGAGGAAATCCGGCAGTATTTCATGGCTGTGCTGCCAGACTTGGCGGAACTGCTTAAAGACAGCACACCTTATTCTTCACCGAATGTAATCGATAACGTGAAAGTTTATATTCACAGAAACTATTTGCAGGATCTGACCTTGGAGAAGGTTTCCTCTTTATTTTTTATGAACTCCAGTTATTTAAGCTTTTTGTTCAAGGAGAAGACCGGGGAGAATTTCACGGATTTCATCAACAAACTGCGGATTGAACACGCCAAAACTTTGTTAAAAACTACGGATGATAAAGTATATATCATTGCCGGCGCGCTTGGTTTTGACAATGAGAAATATTTCTTCCGTCTGTTTAAAAAGAGCACCGGTCTCACACCGGAAGCTTACCGAAACCAGCCTTGAGCGCATATGTTACCAACCTTTGTTCAGCATACAATGCAGTCGCCGCAAACCCAAAAAAACTTCTGTTCAACGCGTTGTGATAAAACAAGCGGTGAACAGAAGTTTTTTTGCGCTGGGCAGTTGAGGGTGTACTAGTCCCTGCTGCATATATCAACGAATGGTCCCATTCCATATTCATCCGGTCCAAATAACCGCTCAGGTCGATGCCGTAGTATCCTGCCTTGCTCACCCATTCGTGAACGGACTCCGCATCCCCGAAGCACAGCCGCTCAAGCAAATGTTCAGTGATAGAAGTCCTGCTCTCCTCTTCTAATATTTTGCTGGAAATCTCTTTGGTGATTTCAACGATAATGGATTCGCGGGGAAGCTCGAACACTGGCATCCGCAAATTGTCCGCATACGGCTTCAGGTACTGTATCACTTCGGATGTCATCTCGTCATTGGCCAGAAAAATAATGCCGGAGGTATTTTTTTCGGCGGCTTCCTTGAGCAGCTCGACAAGACTGTCCACATCGCACCTTAATCCCAGACCACCAAAAAACAACAGCTCCCCGCAAAAAAGATCTAAGGGGTTAAGGAAAATGCTTTAGATTTTCAGTATTGACCAATGCGGTCAAGAGAATTACAATCAATTTGACCGCATTGGTCAATATCATTGGAATGATCGATGCTTATGGTTAATATAGTGATACCCCTGAGGTGATACCATTGTTCTCCAAGTTTCTAAATCTAAGTAAGGATAAGCAGGACCGCATCATAAATGCCGCCTTACGAGAATTCGCGCTTAAAGGGTACCAGAATGCCTCCACCAATGAAATCGTGAAGCAGGCGGGAATCTCCAAAGGTCTGCTGTTCCATTATTTTAATAATAAGAAGGACCTGTACTTATTTTTGTTTGATTATTTTATAGAAATGCTAATGGAGGAAATACACGCACACATCGATTGGGATCAGCGTGATATTTTTATCAAATACAGGAATGTGGCAATCCTTAAATTTGGATTATTTCAGAAATACCCGAATGCCTTTGAATTCATAAAAAGAGTGTATCCTGAGGATTCCAGTGAGGTGAAGCCCGATTTAGAGAACCGGAAAAAAGAGTTTTTGAACAAGGGCTATAAAGATTTGTTCGGTGATATTGACCTCACCCCGTTCAAAGAGGGAATCGATATCGAAAAAGCGGTAAACATTATCTATTGGACTATGGAAGGGTTCGCCTACCGATTGCAGGCGCAGACGGCTTCAGTACCTGTGAGTCAAATTCAGCTAGAGGATATCATTGCCGAGCTCGACGTCTACAGTGAGATGCTTAGACATTCTTTTTATCAATAGTTCCGGGAGGTTCTGCCATGAATGTGATTGAAATTAATCATCTGACCAAAACGTACGGTAAGTCCAGAGGCATCACGGATATCAGCTTTAATGTAGAAGAGGGGGAGATATTCGGATTCATCGGGCCAAACGGTGCGGGAAAATCGACTACGATCCGAACCTTGCTGTCCCTGATTTACCCGACTAGCGGCAACGCCAAGATTTTCGGCAAGGATTGCATTGAATTCGCTCCTGACATCAAAAAGGAAATCGGGTATCTGCCTTCGGAAGTCTTTTATTATGACAATATGAAGGTGTTCGATCTCTTGAAGTATTCGGCCAGCTTCTACAAAAAGGACTGTACGAAACGAATCAAGGAATTGGCGGAAATCATGGACCTTGACTTGACGAAGAAAATTGATGATTTGTCGCTCGGCAACAAAAAAAAGGTGGGGATTGTCCAAGGGCTGCTCCACGAGCCCAAGCTGATCATCCTGGATGAGCCTACCAGCGGCCTGGACCCGCTTATGCAGCAGAAATTCTTTGAACTGCTGGAAACGGAGAACCAAAAAGGCGCAACGGTTTTATTCTCATCCCATATTCTCAGTGAAGTTCAAAGACTCTGTAGCCGCGTTGCGATCATCAAAGAAGGGGCTATCGTTACGGTCGAAAAGATCAGCACCTTACAGGAAAACAACTATAAAAAATTCAAAATCCACACGAAAACAGCACTCGATAAGGAGTACTTCGATCTGCCGGGCGTCAGTCAATTAGAGGTTAAGGATCACCTGGTTCACTTTCTGTTCCGGGGCAACCTCAATGGGGTGCTCCAAAAAATAGCAGAAACGGACATCACCAATGTATGGATCGAGGAGCCGGATCTGGAGGAGATCTTTATGCACTACTATGTAAAGGAGGATTAGAGCACTGATGAATATTTTCCTGCACGAACTGAAGGCTTACCGGAAATCCACGATCATCTGGTTACTTTCTTTAATCGCAATCATGGTGCTGTTCATGTCCCTATTCCCTTCTTTCCACAAAGATGCCGGGGAATTCACGAAGCTGCTTGAAGGCTATCCCGAATCATTAAGAAAAGCAATCGGGCTCGATTTGAACAATCTCTTTACGATTATGGGCTTCTATACGTATTCTTTGACGTTCATCGTTCTGGTCGGAGCCATCCAGGCTATGAATCTGGGCACTTCGATTGTATCTAAAGAAGTCCGGGAGAAAACAGCGGATTTCCTGTTAACCAAGCCGGTTACACGTACAACGGTTATTACGGCGAAGCTGATGGCAGCATTCGTGTCCTTAGTCATTACCAATATTATTTATGGAGCGGCGGCCTATGGGATGGCTTCACAGGTGAAGGTGGAGGATTATAGCTTGAAGATGTTTCTCCTGCTCAGCTTAAGCATCTTGTGGGTTCAGCTACTCTTTCTGGCCATCGGAATCGTGATGTCGGTCATGATCCGCAAGATCAAATCGGTGCTGACGGTTTCACTGGCTACAGTCTTTTCCTTTTACTTTATCGGGATGATCGGAGCAACAACCGGGGATGCCAGCCTGCGCTACCTGTCCCCCTTTAAATATTTTGATCCGTCCGAAATCCTAAAACATTCAGGATACGAGCTCTCCTATGTAATCACCGGGGCCGTTATTATTGGGATTGCCATCTCAGCCAGCTACTACGTGTATGCCAAAAAAGATATTCATGCGGTGTAAAAGGGGGGATCATTTGTGAATATATTTTGGAGAGAAATGAAATCGTACCGGAAATCTTTAATCTTCTGGAGCATCGGTGTGTTCCTCATGGTAGCCTCCGGCATGGGTAAATACGCGGGGTTATCCGCCTCCGGACAGTCCATGGGCCAGATGATGGCGGACATGCCCAAATCACTGCAGGCGATATTAGGGATTGGAAACCTGGATCTGAATACAGCCAGCGGATATTACGGAATGTTATTCGTCTATTTGCTATTGATGGCCACGATTCATGCCGCCATGCTGGGGGCGAATATCATCTCTAAGGAAGAGCGGGATAAAACCTCGGAATTTCTATTTGTTAAGCCGGTTTCCAGACATCACATCATCACCTCCAAATTATTGGCAGCCTTAGTCAATATCATTATATTTAATCTGGTTACTTTATGGGCTTCTCTACTTATTGTAGGAAAGTACAGCAAGGGGGAGCCCGTTGCTGGGGATATCACCATGACCATGCTTGCCATGTTTATTCTACAGCTCCTGTTCATGTCCATCGGAACGGCAACTGCAGCTGTGCAAAAAAAATCCAAGGCCGCCGCATCCCTTGCCACAGGAATTCTTTTGCTCACCTTTGTATTGTCGATTGCGATCGACTTGAACGACAGGCTTGCAAGCCTGAAATACATCACACCGTTTAAGTATTTTGAAGCCAAAAATGTGATGTATGGCGGAGGATTGGATGTCGTTTTCGTGCTTCTGTCGGCAGCGCTCATTGTGGTGCTTGTCGCCGTGACTTATGTTTTTTTCAATAAAAGGGATTTGTAGAAATACAACTTGAGCCATTTCACGGCACACGAATAAGCGGAGGCCACCAAGGCCTCCGCTCTGTGTACATCCTATCCGATTGCTGACTTTTCATACGCTTTGCTGAACTTAATCCACCTTCGCACCATAGGAACGCAGGAACACAACGGCTTGCTCCCTGTCCATCCGCACTCCTTTTACCATCAGCGCTTTCATATCCACACCTTCCAGCTTAGCCCCCCGCAGATCAGCCCCGGTCAGGATGGCTTTGCCCAGCATGGCTCTTGTCAGATCACAGTCTCTCAGGTCAGCCTTGGCCAAATCACTCTCCGACAGATCCGCTTCAAAAAAACGGATGCCCCGCAAATCCTGCTTGCCAAGCTTGGTATACCTCAGATTGGTGTAGGACCAGTCTCCCCCGCTTAGTGTAATGCCATCCATCTGAGCGCCCGCGAAATCAGAACCGGTCATTTTGCAGGAGATGAACTTGCTTACAAAGAGATTCGCACCGCTGAATTTACAATTTTCGAACGCAGATTCGGTGTGGATCGAGGCATTCAGGGCTGCGCCTTTAAAATCACATTCGATAAAACGGCAATGGGTGGTATCGATTTCTTCCAATGAGGTGTTCATGAAGGTGCAGTTAGTAAATGTGCAGCGGATCAGCTCGCCATAACGTAAATCATGCCCGTCAAAACGGACATCCACAAATTCCCGGTCGTTGTACTGGTACATGTCTTTCCTCCGATAATAATAAGCTAGAATATGAGCAAAAAAACGCTATTTCACTAATTTTATCATATCTGTGTCAAGTGTTTTTCCCATAAGCTGTAATTTCAATGAAATATATTTTTAGCGGGTATGCAGCATAACCCCACTCGTTAATCGGACAGGCTCTCTCCCTGAGATCGCTTATATTGCCGGTTCGCCTTGAAGGCGAAGATCAGATAGAGCATAATCACCAGGGGCAGGAGCCAAGCGCTCAATCCCCGAAGAAGTGCAAACGGCGTTTCGAACAGAAAGGCCCGCCAAAACCCAACTCCAGTCTTCTCCCATAACCCAGGGGTCAAATAGAGGGCTTCGGGATCGAGCAGAGCCGCCGGCTTGAGAGTACCTGTAGACATCAGTGCTACAATAATCGGAAAAAAAGACAAGGAAATCGAGAACCACATCTCTGACAAACGTTTATACCGCCCGGCTTTGGAATCGGCATCCGAAAAAATATCCTCGCTTCCCTGATCATTCACCATCTTAAAATACTGATATCCCGAACTTTTCGAACCCTGGATGTGCTTCCAGCCGCTATCCTCGAAGAGGGCACGATAATCCTCGAAATCCTCTTTCTTGACAAAAGCACGGTAATCAATCTTTATTCGGCCAACCTCCGGTACGGCTTCGTGAAATTCGTAGCTGAACAAAGATTTTCTGACAAATCGCCAGCCCCGCCCAGCCATATCATTCAGCCATTTCTCTTCATGTTCTAAATTCGTAAAACACTTACATTTCCGCATGAGGTTCCCTCCCGTCTGAGTTCCAAATTCTTCGCGTGATCTCCATCATGTGATTCATCCGTTCATAGTCCCGGAACATGACCGCCCGCCCTTCTTCTGTAATCACATAGACCTTGCGCCGGTTATCTACCGTGCCGACAGGTTCAATGAATCTAAGCTTAATCAGATTCTCAATCGCACCATATAGCGTGCCCGCAGCCATTCTTACCTGTCCTCCACTAAGCTCTTCAACCTTTTGCAGGATCAAATACCCGTGCGCCGGCTCATGCAGGGCGAGCAGGATATAATAGACCGTTTCCGTAAGCGGCAGATATTTGTCTCTCCCCATATCTCTTCTCCTTTGGATATCAAACTGTACATGTGGCAAGCCACTGTATAGTTCAACTGTATAGTCATACTATATACATTCCAACTGTATATTGCAACTATATATTACCAATGGGGGGGGATATGTGCCATGAGGCAGAAGAAAAACCACATGGGGCGCTCCCATGTGGTTAGAAAATCGAGAATAAGTTTTTAATCAAACACTACATCCCCCAGCTAGGTTTTAGCGCTGTTGGAGAGCAGTTAGTCTATTACTTTATTTTCTCAACCTAGTTCATAACTTTCTTCTAACAGCATTACGATCCTATAATTTCAATGATTCCTTCAAATCCTTATGTTCCTCTATTGTTAAATTATTAATGGAAACATGAGTTACATACTTCTCATAATCGAACCCAATATTCATTCTGCCAAGCCTAACTATCTGATTGCATTCATCTATTTTCCCAATAATAGCTGTAATTGTACTTTTACCCAAGAATACTTGAAAATCTTTAATATAATCATATATCCCTTTTTGAGGAATAATACTATTATCAAAAACAGAAGTACCATCCTCAATCTTATTATTTTTTATGATTACATCACTCAATACCGCATTTCCAACTGCTGTTAACGTCACTTTTTTCAGTACTCCTGTATTAGAACCTATCCCAAACTCTATTAATGAACTTTCTATATCCCCCGTTCTCCAGTACACAATATTTTCATTTACTAAATCATAACAATCTCCAATTTGGGCACTAAAAGGAACATAATAGTCTATCTCAATTTGACATCCTCTACTCTCTGCTATCTCACATAATCTGAGTAAATTCATATTTTCCTCCAATTAACAATTTATTATTAAGGGTTATACCTAGCATGCTTCACAACAACATTTAACCCGGGTTCTCGTGGGGCTGAAAGCATAAATTCCCAGTTACCACCTCGTATCATTTTATCAAAAACAACCCCGTTATTTTTGATGGCTTCAGTGAACGCACTTTGGAATTCTGTCAAAATCGATTGACTACTAACTGAAGAGGTTGTTGTTCCAATATTCTTTCCTCCGCTTGTTATATACTCAAGCATATGTTTTGTACCATTCGGATTGACCCAAAAATCTTGATCACCGACTTTAATATTAAATGATTTCGGAATTGATGTCCCCTCATAAGCAGATTGAGTGGCTTTGATGCTATCCCATACAGTTCCAGTTTTACTCGTCGCCTTAACAACATCCTCTGCTTTCAATGCTTTTTTTGCACTATTAATTAATGCTTTGATACCTGAAGCGGCTTTAACAGCGCCATTTTCCACAAGCATGAAATTTCTTTTTACAAACTCAGCTGCGGCTGCGCTTCTTACACCACTGGAATACCTTTCGTCTCCCATGATCTGGGTTAGCTCAATCTGATTCATATCAGAGAAATGTACGAACTCTAAACCATCGCCACTTGAACCTCCATCTGAACCAATACTGTCAGCCCCTCTAGTCATCATGTGACCACTTGGGTCTGAATAAATCAATGGATTATTATGCACATACGTATACAAATTCTGACTCAGCGGATTATCAATCTGCCCCTCAACCGTATCCTCATTTAAAAACCGCCCCATACTCGGATCATAGTACCGTGCACGCAGATAGTACAGTCCAGTTTCAGCATCGTATACTTCCCCGGTGTACTTAAATGAGTTCGAAGTTCCCTCCAACTGGCTGGTGATGTTCCCCCACTCATCGTAGGTATAATTATTGACCACCGCTCCACTCGTATCGACCATCTGCACCACATCACCATGACCATTATACAGGTAATAGTAATCCTTCGACGCCTTCTTGTCCTTCTTCACTAGCACCCTGTCACCCCGGACAAAGTTCGCTTGTTCTGTATACACGCCACTGACGATCTTCTCTTCGGAGATGACTTGACCCTGGAAATTATAGTTCACCTGGGTCTGTGTATTGCCATTCGTCTTCAGATAACGCATACCATCCGCGTAATACTTGAAGCTGGTCGCACTCGCTCCCTTAGTCACCGAGGTTAACGTATTCTGCAAATCATAGGTGTAGCCCGTATCCACTGTGTCCAGACTCACATTGCTGGTGTCGGATATGGTTTGCCGATTGCCTCGCACATCATAGGTATAGGTCGTTTTCCCGCCATCTGGACGCGTAATCGACACGAGACGGTTCAGTGAGTCGTACCCATAACTTGTCGTTTGCGCTGCGCCGTCGTTGCGCGACTCACTCACCGTTATCTGATTTCCATTGTTGTCATAGCTATAGCTATACCCTGAAAGCACGGAACTCCTTTTCGTATTCGTCATACTCTCAATCCAGCCCAGTGCTTTATTGTACGTATATGTTGTTACTATTTTACTTCCGTCTATAAGAGTAGGGTACGCAATGGTATTAACTAAGTTATTCGCGAAGTAGCTATACTGCACATTGGTGGAAGCGGCACTTGTGAGTGTCGAACTCCCGTTAGTCTGTACCTTATCCAATCGCTGCTTATCATACTGATAATTCGAGTAAAAGCCCATATAGCTGTCATTGATCTGTGTCATTCTTCCCACGACATCTAACTGATTCCCGATGTTCGCGGAGTGATCTCCAGCCAACGAGTACCTATTACGCACTTGGCCCAGACTATCCAGCGTCTGTGTTTGGGTTGCCGTGACCGCATTGTTCATGAGCGTTTGGATCGTTTGCTGCTTCGGGGTGCCATCGCCGAAAATCACATTCGTTTCCTGCGTTTGCGCCACGTTGTTGATCATCCCGCGGATGGTACTCTTTTTCAGTTGCCCGCTTTCGTCATACGTATAACCAAACGTGCTGCCATTGCGGTCTGTTTTAGCGGCCAATTGGCCTAAGGTGTTGTAGGTATAGCTTTCACTTTGTGAAGCTCCATCCTGTTTCACGGTCGGTAGGCCAAGTTCATTATACGTCTTCGTATTCAGCGTTTGCGGTGTACCGTTCTTCGCTTGAATGGTCACCTTGGATAACAGCCCATTCCCATCATAGCTGTAGCTTGTGGTTTGGTTGAGTGCATCTTTGACGGCAGCTAACCGGCCTAAGACATCGTAAGCGTAGGTGGTGGTAACCCCGTCCTCGTTCAGGTTTTGATTGGGATCTGTATAGCCTGTGACATTGCCCGAAATATTATAGCGATAGGATTCTGTAATCTTGTTGCTATTCGTTGGCCAATCTTTGTAGGTGGAGGCCGATATTTTATTCCCCCAAGCATCATAGCTGTCCTGAACATAGTTCAGCTTCTCACCCGTGGACTTATCTTGGATGTAGCTTGTACTTGTGCGCGCTTTAAGGGAATAGTCATTCACGATGAGATCCCCGTTCGCATTCGTCGCCCGGTTCTGTCTGCCCCAGGCATCATAGCTAACAGTTAAGGTGTTTGCAGCCGGATCTATAGAGTATACCGGTCGACCCTGATCGTCATAATGATATTGAGTAAATACCCATTTCCCTGTGTTCTCATCAAAGTGCTCTTCCAACAGCGTGAGTCCCAGCCCGTTATACAGCACATTGGCATAAGTCTTGACCGCATTCTGGTTGGACAGGTTGGTGAGCGTGTGAATGGAGTCCACTTTTAAGACCTCTGTTCCTGTATTTACGGAATCAAAGTTGCCGGAGGTCTGATTATAGTAGTTGTAATCGGTCACCTCACTATAGAGTTCTCCCTTTGCATTGGTTCGGTTGGGTTGCGTTTCTTTTTTCAGACGGCCTGCTGCATCGTAGGCATAGAGTGTTGCATTTTGATTCCCGTCCCGCTTTTCAATTACTCTGCCAGTCCCCATATCATACGCCGTCGATGTTTTGACGATCTGCTGATTGGATTGTCCAATATTTGAATAAGCCTCTTCAACGGTTGGATAGGCATACTGCGTTTCGACCCCGTAGGTAACGACACTTTTGGTGACCGTTTTCCCGCCCGATGTTTTCTCGGCAGTCGTCTTATACAATCGTTTGGTCCCGTCCGGTGCATTTTCATACGTAAAGCTCGTCGTTTCCCCCGCCGCATTCGTGGTTCTTAATACACGTCCTTGTCCATTATATGAATAACTCTCGGATAAGGCGGATGGATCACTTTCACTGGCATACCATGATTTCGAATTCAGCAAATGATAATTAGGCTCATAGGTATAGGCAGTCGTATTTTTCGCTTTCAACGTAGGATTATTCCACTGGTTGTCCAGCATGGGGCGAGTGGCTGTTAAGACATTCCCCCAATCATCATAACTGGTTTCGCTGTACAGCTTGTTCGCTGTGCTGTCCGTGTCACCCGGCCCATACTCCCAAGTCTCTGTTGCTGTGGGCAACTGAGTAATCACGGAGTGGAATACCGTATTTTTTTCCACCTTTCTTTCACCATTCGCTGCTTGACTCACTGCAGACAGGAATTGCCCTTTGCCATTAAAGGTTCGGGTGACATTTAAATTGTCAGAAACGTTATGCATAACGCTGGAGTAGGTGTGCGACGCCGGGACTAAATCAGGTCCGTAATATGTTGTGTAGCCGTCATAACTACCGTTGTAACTGTAAGTTGTTTCGTTGTATCTTCCGCTATACCCACCGGATTTAAGCACTTGGTCATATCTTGTTTTGACAATGGGAGTATCAATGCTTCCATAGGGACCCATATTTCTTGCTTGATACCCCATCTCATAGACCGTACGGGAATGCGGATATTCAATCGAGGATAGCAATTCGTTTCCAGCTTCATAGCTGTAATTCTGTTTGATATCCAGCTTTTCCGGCTTGAATTTGGTGTTATATACATAATCTTCACGAACATAATTGAACTTAAGCTGTTCCCCGTTTTGCAATGTGATGTATTTGAGCTCCGGTGAGGTTCTTTCTTCCCATTCTCCATAAAATTTATCCACACCGTCAATGATTCCCAAATATTTTTTATACCAATACCCTACTCTAGCACGAGTATATACTACCTTCTGACTAACCGTATTGTTCAGATCTTTTACAGTAATCGTCAAATTCTCATCTGGAAGATCTATATTGGCTTCAGCTTTCCTAGAATTAATCCAGTCATAATTAAAATCAACGACTCGCCCAACGCTGTCAATAATCTGGGTTATCAAATATTTGGACTGCCAGTTATCCGTATGCCAATACAATCCATATTTAAAAGTAATGGTGTTTCCGAAACGATCCACTATTCCCAATAGACCAGGCTCTCCGAAATATTCTCTTTTTCCATTCGCATATTCAACATATGTGTTAGACAAAAAATCTCCGTTGTTGAACGAACCATTATCTAAAAAAATACGCTTGTCCTTGCCTTTGTATTGGTAAAAGCCTCCCTCCATACCATGGATCGCATCCGTGAAATATTTATATGTGCCGCCTTCCCCATCATGGTAATATTCAGAAGTAATGGAGGGGAACTGGAAACTCCACCCTGTACCTAAATCGTATTGAACGTTACGGTTTAGATTTGGGATATTAGAATCACTAATGAATTCGGAATCATTGGAATCGTACATAACGCCAATGTTCAAATCCAGGCCATCTCTTCCGGGCAAACTGATCTGCGTATCCTTCCAAGTCAAAGTACCGGAAGCGGGGTCTACACTTTCACTACTTAGGCTCCGGTCAGAAAATTGCGGTTTACCGACTTGGTTGATGGCTTCCATTTTAAAATCGTCGATCACACTGGTAATTGCCATGTCCAGCGTCGATACACTTTTCGTGGAAAGAGCAGCTAAGGAAGAAGTTGGATTGATAATAAGATCTTCCAGCTTCGAGTAGACATTATCCGTCACCCCGTAAGCTTCCTCTGTAACACTGGTGGACCCACCTTTCGCCTTCAGGTTCTGCCGAAGTTCATCCCAGCTTATTCCTCTTTTCGTATAGAGCGCTAGCAGTTCGAAGGGATCGAGACCGGTTTCAGCACTTAAATAAGCAATTTCGTAGATATCTTCAATTTTTGCGCCTTGGATCATCAGCTCACGAATGTCCTTTTTACTAAGGAGCGGCTCAGCAACAACTCTTTTCATTTTCAGGCTTGGTTTTGCATATTTAGCCTTGATCGCATTGATACGTGCTTGTTCGCTATCTTCAGTAGAAAGGCGTGTCGAATAAGCCGCAGCCTCTTCGGGGGTAAGGATCAGTCCATCCGGCAACTGACTCTTAGCTTCCGAATAAACGACTTCAGGAACCGAAAGCATATTCGGTGTCGGTCTCGGTGTCGGTGTCGGCACGGGTTGTTCCAACACTTTCTGTACGGTGTTCGGATTCCACGGCGTAGGTGACGGCTGTACCACATCTTTTGGTTTAGCGGCTGTTAATGTTTTACTCGTATCCGTTGCAGCCAATACATTACCCGTGTAGCCCGGTGTAAGTAGACATACTATTAAGAGGATGAGGCAAAGTTTATATGCTGTACGCTTTATCAAAAAAATCTCTCCTTAGGGTTGGTTTGTACATATTAATCTAAATACATGATCACAGGACTCAACTTATCCCTCCACAGCTGCTTTCGCTATTATTATTGACTCTGAAGTAGATTGCGTCTCCGGTGGTGACTATTAGCATCTGATGAAGCTCTGGATAGATGGAATCATCGTAGGCGATGGTGCCTTTAATTGGGATGTTCTACCCCCTGCTTGTCCTTTGGGTAGGACTTTCCCACAAAAGTCCAATGGCTGCTCCACTCAGATTCTCAAAATACTCAATCTGAATATCATACTGATTTCCTGCAATGAGTTGAATGTTACTGCTTTGAAATTGACCTGCTTGATTCACCCACCGATTGAGAATTAGTTTGCCATCGACCCATAAACGTACCCCATCATCTGCAGTTAAATAAAATGTATAGGTCTCGCTATACTTTGGCTTTATTGTTCCAGTCCACCGAACAGAAAAGGTATCTGGCTCTATCAAGCTGTTCGGAGAAGCAACTACCCAATTAAAATTAACGCTAGGATCTGTACGTGTAAGCATTAATCCATTCAAACCCAGAGTGTCATAATACTCCCCTTTCAGACCTACTCCCTGAACTTCCGCAGGCAAGTACAATTGACTTTGGGGTACTACCTGCTTAACCTGACTGGCGCTCGACCACTGTAATATGGCTCTTGCGCCACCACCATTTTCAAAGTATTCCATTCGGATATCATAGTTTTGTCCAGCAGTCAGTGTAATCGGTTGACTTGTTAGTTCACTTGCCTGCGTTACCCACTTATCGATCAACAGCTTACCGTCTATCCACAGTCTGACACCGTCATCTGCACTTATGTAAAAGGTGTAACTTTCACTATATTTGGGTTTTAGGGTACCTGTCCATCTTACGGAGAACGTGTCCACCCCAATAGAACCTTCTGGGGAACCTAAAACCCAGTTGAAATTAACAGTCGCATCACTTCGTGTCAGCTTGAGCCCGCTTAGGTCCGCGTTGTTAAAGTACTCACCCTTTAAACCACCCCCCATTGTTTCCACTGGTGGGAATAACTGAGTTTGCGGAACAACCTGCTTAGTTTGGCTAGTACTTGACCACTGCAATATTGCTGTTGCTCCACCTCCATTTTCGAAATACTCTATTCGGATATCATGATCTTTCCCACTGGTAAGTGCTATTGGTAGACTTGTTAATTCGCTAGCCTGTGGCTCCCATTTATCAATTAATAATCGACCATCTACCCACAGCCTAACACCATCATCTGCAGCGAAATAAAACGTGTAGATCTCACTATATTTGGGTTTAATGGTGCCGGCCCATCTTACTGAAAATGTATCTTCACCTATTGTGGTACTCGGAGAACCTTCACCCCAATTAAAATTAATACTGGCATCTGTGCGTGTGAGTTTAAGTCCAGTGAGATCCGGATTGTCGTAGTACTCCCCTTTTAAACCATTGACCTCCGCTGCTGAGGCTGTACGATTAATGCTTGGATATAGTTCATCCACAAAAGCTCCTAAAAAATAAAAAATCAGTATAAGGGAAGTAACCAGTAGAGATGCCCTGCTTATTAATTTCAATTTGATCATTTCTCCATTTCTCCTAGAATTGAATTGATTAGCAAGGTCTGAGTCACGTCATAAACCTGTCAATTATCACGTACACCCTACCATATGAACGAGTGTACGTCTTGTCGTATATCGAAGTATGAATTAAGGTTTGAGCTACGTTAACCATTTGAGCAACGCCTTCTAGGATCACTTTGTAGAAAGGTAAAATTGAAAATCTCCATTTTCTAATGTTTACTCTATCGTTCGTTGATTTCGCTCTTCTAATTCCACTATTCAATGATAGTTGTTACTGCATCGAAATCTTAATATCATCTATAGAAATAGCCCCACCATAATGCATCCCAAAGTTTAGAAAATAATCACTATATGCACCGGTTACAAACTCTACTCGCTTACTTCCTCTAGTTCCAATCGCTTCATTCCATGTAGCCCACCCCACATCCTTATTTCCACCTGTGAGTGTTCTTACGAAAAAGTCAAAATATCCTCCACTCGCAGGTGTATCAATTACTTTGTAGTTGAAGGTTACGCTGTATGACGTATTTGGTTCTAGCTTGATTTTATTCATATTCGAAATCATAAATACTGTCCAATCCACATTCTTTGCCCCGACTCCATATGCAGAATATGCCCCATTTACGACTTTGTTTGACTCTTGGGTTATAGACAGTGTACCTATTAATGGAGTATAGCTGGTTGTTGTAATGTCTCCTTTTTCAAACGATTCCCCTTCCTTAGTTATTTTAATATCATCTATAGAAATAGCCCCACCATAATGCATCCCAAAGTTTAGAAAATAATCACTATATGCACCGGTTACAAACTCTACTCGCTTACTTCCTCTAGTTCCAATTGCTTCATTCCATGTAGCCCACCCCACATCCTTATTTCCACCTGTGAGTGTTCTTACGAAAAAGTCAAAATATCCTCCACTTGCAGGTGTATCAATTACTTTGTAGTTGAACGATACGCTGTATGACGTATTTGGTTCTAGCTTAATTTTATTCATATTCGAAATCATAAATACTGTCCAATCGACATCCTTTGCCCCGACTCCATATGCGGAATATGCCCCATTTACGACTTTACTTGAATCTTGGGTCATGGATAGTGTACCTATTAATGGAATATAGCTGGTTGTCGTAATGTCTCCTTTTTCAAACGATTCCCCTTCCTTAGTTATTTTAATATCATCTATAGAAATAGCCCCACCATAATGCATCCCAAAGTTTAGAAAATAATCACTATATGCACCGGTTACAAACTCTACTCGCTTACTTCCTCTAGTTCCAATCGCTTCATTCCATTTGGCCCACCCTACATCCTTATTTCCACCTGTGAGAGTTCTTACGAAAAAGTCAAAATACCCTCCACTTGCAGGTGTATCTACTACTTTATAGTTGAAGGTTACGCTGTATGACGTATTTGGTTCTAGCTTGACTTTATTCATATTTGAAATCATGAATACGGTCCATTCCACATCCTTTGCCCCGACTCCGTATGCGGAATATGCCCCATTTACGACTTTACTTGACTCTTGGGCCATGGATAGTGTACCTATTAATGGAATATAACTGGTTGTTGTAATGTCTCCTTTTTCAAACGATTCCCCTTCCTTAGTTATTTTAATATCATCTATAGAAATAGCCCCACCATAGTGCATCCCAAAGTTTAGAAAATAATCACTATATGCACCGGTTACAAACTCTACTCGCTTACTTCCTTTACTTCCAAGCGCTTCATTCCATGTAGCCCATCCCACATCCTTATTTCCACCTGTGAGTGTTCTTACGAAAAAGTCAAAATATCCTCCACTTGCAGGTGTATCTACTACTCTATAGTTGAAGGTTACGCTGTATGACGTATTTGGTTCTAGCTTGACTTTATTCATATTTGAAATCATGAATACGGTCCATTCCACATCCTTTGCCCCGACTCCGTATGCGGAATATGCCCCATTTATGACTTTGTTTGACTCTTGGGCCATGGATAGTGTACCCATTAATGGAATATAACTGGTTTTCGTAATGTCTCCCTTTTCAAAGCCTTCAGCCTCTCTTTGTATTTTTTTTATCTGGTTTCCGTTCCGATCATAGTAGAAATCCACATATGAATCATCTTCCGAATAAATATAGTCAATTCGATTCTGGTCATAAAAATATTTTAATTCTTGACTCTTGGTATTTTCTGCAGAAACTACATTATCATTTGAGTCATATCCTATAAAAAGAAATAACATAATAATTAAAATTGATCCCATGTAAATTTTTTTATGTTCCATTACATTCACCCTTTCATTACATTTGAAACTAATTCCGCACTTTTGGCTCCTTTAGGTGATATCAAGAGTGAGTTCTCACTTTGGATTAAGTGATATACTGTCAACATAGACCGTTCCTCGGGCATTGTTAGCTGTCGCATACAAATGAAAATGAACTCGCATTGTAGTTGTATTGGCAGGTGTTGTGAAATTTCCTGAAAATGAGATTCTACTTGTACTTTGAGAAAATTCTGTTGGCGCCTGTCCCCCGATCAAATCGTTATTCTTATCGTAAAAATATACAATTACCGATAATTTTGAATTCAACATATCCTCAAGTTGCAGGTATCCTGTTAGATTAAAAAGTTTCCCTCCACTCGTGGAAATATCTTGCCAAACATTCATCCCGTCCCCTTTATTCGGTATCATAATCGCTTTTATTTGTTGTAACATCCTATTTGGGGTCTGCTGTGAATTGATTACTTTATATTCTCCGTTTATTCCTTGACCCACATATCTGTTCCATCCATCAGCTGTACCATCTGGTTTATAATTCCCCTTAAATTCTCCATTAAAAAGTAGATTTGCTACTTCGCCTAATTCAATAGATATCCCGTCTGCATAGACTGTTGCTTTTGCATTATTGCTAGTAGCGTGTAAATGAATATGGAGCCTGGAAGTAACGGCGTTGATTGGCGTTGTAAAGTTACCTGAAAAAGTCGCCCAATCCATCGTATTTTGTGAATACTCCACAGGAGTCTGACCACCAACCATTTGATTGTTTTTATCGTAAAATAAAATAATTATGGATAGCTGGGTATTCACCATGTTCTCCAGCTTTAGACGTCCTTTTATACGATATAATGTGTTTCCTGAAGTAGGGACATCCTTCCAAACATTCATTCCATCTCCGGTGTTTGGCAAGGAAACTGCCGTTATTTTTTGCGCTCTGTTTCCTTGAGTTATTGGGGATGTAACGACTTCATAGCCTCCACTCACACCTTGACTAACACTTTTGTTCCATCCATCTGCAATTCCGTTTAATCCGCTATAAGCTTCAAAATTAGAATTAGCCAATAAATTATTTGTTCTATACTTATTTACTAAATTCCCATTACTATCATATTGGTTCATTGTGGTTCCACTAGAGTTGCTGACTTCTATTAATCGTCCTGCCGCATTGTAAAAATAGAAGGTTTCTATCTTATCAGCCAAGACTGATGAACTAAATACAAGGATTGACAAGAAACATACCAAAAATGAGAAATATTTTTTAGACATAAGAGTCTCCTTTGAATTCTATCTTTTTTACTTAACCAGTTTCCAATTTTGCGAGCTTGTTCCGTTGTCTGTGTAGATCTGCAAGTGTGTACCATCCGTACTGCTTCCTCCGGGTATATCCAGTAACTTGTTACTATTCACATTTATCAAGCTACATGATCCGTCTGCATTCTCTCTGATTAACCATTGTTGAGCCGATGTCCCATTGTCTGTCCAGATCTGAACCGCTGATCCATTGGTTGTGCCCCCAGCCGATACTTCCAAGGCCTTCCCGCTATTTACACTGATCAATTTATACTTATTGCCCCCAGTATCGTAAACCTGCCATCTTTGAGAAGTCGTACCGTTATCTGTCCAAATTTGTACCGGTGTTCCGTCTACAGTATTTCCTCCTGCGACATCTACCGCTTTCCCATTGCCCGCATTTAATATCTTAAATTCAGCTCCATTTGATATCGCTTTTACGAGTCTCCACTTCTGAGCCGCCGTTCCATTCCTGGTCCATATTTGCACAGATGTTCCACTCGTTGTTTCTCCGTTTGCCACATCAAGAACTTTGTTGCTATGGATATTTACAAATTCATATGTACTGTCACCATTATCAACAATGCGCCAAGCTTGAACCTCTGTTCCGTTATCGTTCCATAGTTGAACTTTTGTCCCATCTGTTGTTTCTCCCCCAGCTACATCGAGCGCTTTTCCACTATTAACATTGATAATCTTATAGAATTCATTTCCAGCAGTACAAAGCAACCACCTTTGCGCATCTGTTCCGTTACCCGATCAAGTTACCATTGTTATCATACTGATAATCCACATATTTTCCTTCTGACACACTGACCAGACCTAAAGCTTCTGTTTTGGTATAGGTGTATTTTAACGCAGCAGCTGTTTGGGAATGAACCAGAATTAAAATGAGAATAGAAATAATAGATATATATTTCTTCATAAAATGCATCTCCATGTCTTCGGATTATCATATTTTCTACAGATCCACTTTGCTCTAATTCTTTGTAGTATTTATCAAATTCCCATTCAGATCATAAGAATACCGAACAACACTATTGTCTGGATATCTAACTTGAACCAATCTTCCATTATTATCATATTGATAAGTGGTTAATTGCTGAATGACAATATCATCCAACGAAAGTGCCCCGCCACCATGGATTCCCCAGAATATGTAATAGTTATCCTGATCACCGGTCGTGAACGTTACTGTCTTTAATCCCTTCGTACCTGCGGTGTCGTTCCAACGAGTCCAGCCCTTCACTTCGGTATTATCGATACCACGAACGGAGAAATAAAAATACCGGTTTAAATCAGCAGGCTGCATATCGATCGATTTATAGGCAAAGCTCACCGTGTAGGTTGTGTTGCTTTGAAATTTCATTTTATTAGTGTCCGTAGAGGCAAACTCAATCCATTCCTTGGTTGTGGGAGAACTCAAATAGGCAGAATATAATCCGTTTACTGCCTTTAATGGATCATTTGTAATAATGCCAGCTACAGGTGATAAACCAGTATCACTATATGTTCCTCTTTCAAAGGATTCACTGACTTTTCGAATGGTGATATCATCAAGTGATAGAGCTCCACCCTTATGAATGCCCCATATCAAATAGTAGTTCTCCTTGTTCCCAGTCGTAAAAGTTATGGTTCGCTTCCCTTTATTCCCAGTAGCCTCGTTCCAAGTGGTCCAACCCTTATCCTCTTGATTATCTGTGCTTCTCGCTAAAAAATAAAAGAAACGGCTATTATTAAGAGTATCCATATCGATAGATTTATAGGAGAAGCTTACCGTATACGTCGTATTCGCTTCGAACTTCACTTTATTGGGATCAGTGTACGTAAATTCTTTCCAGTCCTCATTCAACTGTGATATAAGATAGGCTGAGTATTGCCCGCTAATTACTTTCGCAGGTTCCTTTGTAAGGATTCCAGAGCCCGCCGTAAAATTAGTATCAGTAAAGGAACCCTTTTCGAAAGATTCACTTACCTTTGCAATCTCTATATCATCAAGTGAAAGAGCTCCCCCTGCATGAATGCCCCATATCAAGTAATAGTTCTCTTTATTTCCGGTTGTAAAAGTTATGGTTCTGCTGCCTTTATTCCCACTGACATCATTCCAAGGGGTCCAGCCTTTATCTTCAGCATTATCTGTGCTCCTTGCTAAAAAATAAAAGTAGCGTGGGCTACCCGCTGGCACCATATCAATTGATTTATAAGAAAAAGTTATTCTATATGTAGTGTTTTTTTCGAATTTCACTTTATTTGAATCTGTGTATGAAAATTCTTTTCACACCTCTGTCTGCAATGAGCTAAGAAAAGCTGAATATTGTCCACTGACTATTTTCCCTGGGTCTTTTGTAATCGTCCCGGCACCCGCCAAAAAGTTAGTTTGATTATAGGAGCCTTGTTCAAAAGATTCGCTGCTGTAAGAAGTAGCTTTTACAATCTGAATGTCATCGACAGACAAACTTCCTCCTGCATGAATGCCCCAAATCAAATAATAGTTCTCTTTATTTCCAGTCGTAAACGTCATTGTTCTTATACCTGTGCTTCCACTTGCGTCATTCCAGGAGACATAACCCTGATCCTCTTGACCATCCGTACTCCGAGCAAGAAAATAAAAAAATCGGTTAGGGTCCTGCGGCTGCATATCAATGGATTTGTAGGAAAATGTCACTGTGTACGTGGTATTCTTCTCAAACTTCACTTTACTGGAATCCGTATTGTTAAACTCTTTCCAGGTTTCTGTTGCCTGTGAGGTAAGCAGGGTGGAATACTTCCCGCTGATAACTTTTTGCGGATCATTTGTAATCGTCCCTTTCACCGGAAGATAACTCGTACCCGAATATGTCCCATTCTCGAAGGATTCTTTGGCAACGATGATATTTTCTGCAGCAAATACTTTACTCTGACAAACTGCAATCATTGTGATTATAAAAATGGTTTGCAGCAGATAGATATGAAACTTTGTTCCCTTCAATGAAACACACTCCTATATGTAATCTAAAGTCAAACCTCTAATACGTCCTCAACAATCATAAGTTACTATCTCATCTTTTAAAACGGTGGTATTTTGTCGATTGAAGAGTATCTTTGTCGAAAAAGACTGAAAATCCGTACTCAAAGAAAAAAGCAGCCTATTTTGTCCAGGCTGCTGAAAGATTCAAATTTTATAGCAGGGTAATTGACCTCATTTCTGAAAAAAGGGGCATCGTGTTTTCCTGTATAATAACAATCTGGTGGGGGATCGGATGATTTAAACAAACAATCTCTCAACTTTAGTCCAAGATATCTTAGATAATCTAAAAGTCAAGCCATAATGATGAATTTAATAGCTACCCTCTCATGACTATCTTTCTTTACCAGGTCCATTAGTTAGTATTGGCAGTTACTAAATTCGTTTTTATTTCACCCAACTGGAAGTAATAATTCCCAACATTATCTTTTCCCAGCTTTGTTTCATAGACCTGAATATATCTTGTTAATACCGAGCTACCAAAGTTGAATGTCTGTACCGAACCATTGTTGTACTTCCCACCCATTAAGTTTAGCTGATGCAAAGTAGGCAAGATTCATTGAGGGAATTTTTTTAATCACATTTCCATTATTATCTGAAAGGTAATACATCACCTTCTTAGAATTTTATAAGAATAATGTGGGTTGTAGTCTTGAGAAACTTTCCGCAGGTTCGGCACTAGTTAAAGTTAGAGAATGACCTTGAGGAAGAACACCTTCAATGTCAAGATAACTCATACTTTCCAATCGTTTAATAGAGTATTATTCACCAGCCCTTCACAAATCACAGAACTAAATTCTAAAAATTTGCCCTCTCCGTCTTCATAAAGCGCATGCGTGTTGTAAATCAGCCAATCGTGAGGCAGCGTTACCGGCATCCAGTCCGCGTCCGCAAGCACGTTAGCCAGCTCTGAACCCAGCGGCTGCTTGGCGAAGTGCCAGCCTCTGTTCAGTTTTCTTTTGATGCTCATGGATAAAGTTCCTCCTGTGCATGGTTTAAGAGAATGACATCGGCCAGCCTTTCAATGCTCTGCCATAACACCCTTTTTAAACAATTACATTACACGGAATACCGGCTGATCTTTCACGAAATGTACCGGCACTTCCGGAAACTCTGCTGCCAGCTGCTCTGCCAGATATTTCATGCCGGGCGCCTCGCTCTCCGCGTGACCCAGCATAATCAGTGCCTTGTCCCGCCCCTGGCGGGCAGCGTCTCTTATATACTCCGGCGTCTCCCATTCCGGCCCTTCCCCGGCGATGATCAAATCCAGAGATTCTTGATCAAATAATGGGATTGCCGAGGAGCCGCCCCCCCGGTAGCCGACCAGAATACCGACTCTCACGCATGAAGTAGACCGATTGCCTGCAACACGCACATAAGGGATTTGCAGCTGCTTTTTCAAATATTCCGCAACTTCTTCAGCCTTCATAGCCGGGATGGTCAAAATAGACACAGACGGCCGGTGCTCGGTAACATATGCCTGCCAACCCAGCTCCCGGATAAGCCCTTCCACGATCCCGTCCGGTGTATATCGGTGCAGGTAATCATGAAACCGGTAAATCCCAAGGTTTGAACAGGCGATAAGCTCGGCTTTTTGTTGATAGACAGGGTCCTGTTCCAGTTCGTCTGCGTGAGGCTGGTGGCTGTAAAATACGCCTTCGTGCGTGATGATCAGGTTCGCTCCTAGCGCCACCGCCTGTTCAATCACAGACTGCGAGGCGGAAAAGGCCGTAACGATTCCCTGCACGCCAGTCTCCGGGTCTCCCGGCTCCAGCTTGTCTACGGTCTGTTCAAGCCTGGTGATTCCTTTGGTTAAGTGATCGATGATGTCTCCGAAGGTGAGTGTCATATTCCCTCCTGTATAAGTTGGACCTGAAAATAATGGGTGAAAGCAAGCGGGTCTATGAAGATACTGATACTGATTCTATACGATGTCGAATCTCTTTCAAGTTAAGTTACGCCTTCATCAATGGAGGCTTATCGTCTACTGTGGCCTGAGTATCAGTATTCATGTCCCTTGTTCCCCCTCAGTAAATAGTGCGTTTGCCGGTATCCTCAATACCGCTCTTGCGGTAGAAATACGTATTGATCTGGTCACGCCATTCCTTGGCATGATTGGCCTGCCCCCTCAGACGTTCCTCCACTTGCATGTACAAATCCTCCCGGACAATTCCTTTCAGGCTGCTCCAGGAAGCCAGCAGCTCTGCCGCACGTTCCGCCCCTTCAAAGTGAGTATCATAGATATGCTGAATCACGGTTTTGCCGGAATGCAGCACATGGGTATACGGAACATGGTGGAAGAACAGCAGCAATTCGTCCGGGCATGTCTCCAGAGAATCATAACGTTCGCTATTCAGGCCTATATATTGGGCGCTGTAGCCCGTTCCGGTCTTCACGGTACGGTCTACACCGATCCCTTGGTGGTCCGTATAATGATAGGTGCCCCACTGCGAATATTCATAGCCGTCTACATTCGGCCCGTAATGATGCTCGGGATTAATCATCCAGCCTACGCCAAGCGGTGCCGTATAGGATTCATAGATTTCCAGCGAATCCAGCAATATCCGGCTGACCACACTTGAAACGTCTGGATCTGTACCGAAGGTCAGGGAGATCCATTCACAGGCGATTTCCTCTGCCGTCAGCTCCGGATTCCAGGCCAGACGGCCATATCCGTACAGATTCGCCTGAGCCAGCAGGTGACCGGTCCAGTTCCGGTCATTGCCCACATTGGACACCGCCGCAATCCCGCTGTAACGGTTGCCCCACAACGATCCGTCCACGATATGTTTCACCGGAGACGCCGCTCCTTTGGCATACGTGTTGAATTCCAGAACCTCTTTCCACTGCGGAACCAGATAACAGACATGGCGCTGCTGTCCGGTATATTCCTGGGCAATCTGAAATTCGATGACCTGGTTTGTCCGTTCAAGTGCCCCAAACAATGGGGATACCGGCTCTCTGACCTGGAAATCCATCGGACCGTTCTTGATCTGCAGAATGACGTTATCTTTAAACTTGCCGTCGAGCGGTTTGAAATGGTCATAGGCCGCTCTGGCCCGGTCCGTCTTGCGGTCACGCCAGTCCTGCTTGCAGTTGTATACGAAGCAGCGCCAGATGACAATTCCGCCGAACGGTTCCAGCGCTTCAGCCAGCATGTTGGCACCATCGGCATGGTCCCGGCCATAGGTGAACGGCCCCGGACGGTTTTCGGAATCGGCCTTCACCACAAATCCGCCAAAATCGGGAATCGCCGCATACACCCCTGCTGCTGTGTCTTGCCACCACTTCCGTACTCCAGGGTCCAGCGGATCAGCGGTGCACACTTCCCTTTCATGCATCGGACCAGCAAAGTTCACGCTCAGGAACAGCCTGATGCCATATACCCTGAACTGATCGGCAATGCTTGCAACCTCGGGCAGATACTTGGAGATGAACAGCGTTTCAAGCGCATGGACATTCACATTGTTGATGGCAATGGCATTGATTCCTGCAGAGGACATCAGCCGCGCATAATCGCGGATTCGCTCCACATCGTTTGTAAAACGGTTGTTATCATAAAAAAATGATCTTCCCGCATATCCCCGCTCCACGCTTCCGTCAAAATTATCCCAATGATTGATCATCCGCAGCCCGTTCACCGGGTTAATGACTTCGTCCAGCCCTTCGATTTCCTCCAGGTTGCCGATCAGCCGCAGCAGATGAAATACTCCGTAGAGTACACCTGCCTGTGATGCGGCTCCAATAGCAATACAACCCTTTTCTTCGCTGGTGCGGATTGCAAAACCCTCAGGGCCCACCCTACGGATCGTTTCCTCCCCGAACATACTACCAATCAGCGCATTTCCGCCCTGGAAGGTGCCGAATGCCACAGATAAACCCTTTTGCTTCACTTCAGACACTACGTGTATGCCAAGCATAGATTCAATGCCTCTTTGCCATTCCCGGAGGGCAGCCTGAACCGTATCGTTCTCATCGGTTGCCTGTACTGCCCCGCACCATTTCACATATTGATCCTGGAGGCGCCCGGACGGCAAAGAAGGATAGCTTAACCATGCAGCATAACCACCGTCAGCGATTCTATTATGAATAGCCTTGGAATGACTCATGCAAAGGGTTTCTCTTTGATCTTGGTCAGCGACCGGTTGCCTGTGCCTTCAAGCAGCCACAGAATGGCCGTAACACCCCGCGGATAATATTTGCTGCCGCCGATAAGGCCGGAGAGAATCTGATCACTCCAGCACCAGTAAGACAGCTCCGGATGGAGCAGCCAGCGGACATGTGCCGCATCTGCTGCAAGGCCGCGTGCGTCCCAAGGCACATCCAGGATCTCGCGGGCAATGAACTGGGAGAGATAGATTTTGCTGAGCCAGGAATTATTGCTGGTCGAAGACAGCTTCCAGCCGCCATCCTCGAAAAGGCAGACTCCGGGAACCAGCACGTTGCTCAAGTGAGTGTTCAGCGCATTCAGATAGCCGGCAAATCGGCCATTCCGGTCAAGCGCTTCTTCACAGCCTGTGAACAGTGGGAACACCAGGCCTTCGATCGCCGGAATAATACAGGACTCGTTGTCCTCATTGATGATGGCTGGAATGTACCCCTCACTGTTCAGCTTGGAAGCTATGGAAGCAGCGCATTTGTCCGCCTGCTGTCCGGCTGAAGCCGACAGTTCAGCCCATCCCTCTTGCTTGAAAAATTTCTCCAGTGCCACGTAAGCCGCCCAGCACTTGCCTGCCATATAAATATTATTGCGCGATTGACCCAGTGAGGTATCCAGACTGTCGTAAGTAGTAATTTCAGCCCCGCCCTGTGTGCGGTTGCTGTCCAGACCCATCAGGCCATTGCGCAAATGACTCTCGGGATGGTCACGGTTCAGCATGCTCTCGAAGCAGGCACGAAGCGTCGGCAGCATACCGCCGATGAATTCGCGGTCCTGAGTCTGTTCGATATAGACCAGCGCCGAGCACAGCCAGTTAACCAGCTCTTCATGGCTCATATACGAGAAGCAGTCATCCAGCCCTGCCATCTCATAAGCAGAATACTGCGGCCGCGAGAATACGTTGGCTACGCCGACATCGTGGGTAAAGGTGATGCCTCCCGGATATTCCTCGGTTCCGCCAGGAAATACAACCTTATCCTTATAGCTGTAGCGCTCCACGAACAATTCCAGTTCATTTCTGACCGTCCAGGGATTCATAACCAGTTCAAAAAACAGCTGATCCGCCGTCAGATCCAGTGTGTTCATCATCCGGTATTCGCCTTCGTTCACGATCCAAATGGGCTTCCCGTCTGCTTCCAGCAGCTGGGTGCTGCCATAATAGCTGTGAATCGCATGCGCGAGCATGAAGGACTGGTCTTCGGTAAGCCGGGCAGAACCGATCCAGTCATTGCCGGATTCACAGGAATCGATCAACTCGTCAAAATGCTCCAGGGCGTACCCTGCAACAGCTTCAATATTTCTAAAATAACGGGTATACGCATAGCTGGCATCTATTCCTGTTGTAACCAGCCCGCCCCGGTAAAAGCAGATGGCAAAGCGGTACGTCCGCTTCTCACCCGCAGGAACCTCCATCATAACCGCACCGGTTCCACCGAGCCCAAAAGCAAGGTTATGCTCCAGCTTGGCTTCAAGTATTTTCTCCATGGTGAACCCGAGGGCAGTCTGCACCCCTGCATCCTTACAGGCAATGGCTGTCAGCCGGCCTTGGCCGATGCCTTCGAATTCCCCGCCGCTGGTGTCACTGAGCCTGCGCATGGAGTTGTAGGGATCGCTGCCTTCGTAACCGAAGAATCCTTTTCTCGCAAAGGTTCCTTGGGTATTATCCAGTGTCAGTTCAGCGAAAACGGCCGGAAGAATGGCTGCTTTCAGTTCCTCCGCATCAGCGGAAGCCGGATCCGGAACGGAGCGGACAGGCGAGTAGATGGTAAAAGTCAGATCCCCCGCCTTCCAGGTGTCTGTTGCTGAACGCAAGGATCGGGTTATCGCCTGGTCTTCAAACGCTTTCAAAACAATCGGGGACGGCTGATACCAGCCGCTAGGTTTATCCTTATCATTTCCTCCCGGCGGAGCAGGGAACACCTCCTGCAATTCCTTGGCGGTTTCGTCGGCCTTTTCGATATCATATCTGGCGCCTGCATCCTCCACATGCTCGAAAAAGGGCAGGACTTCATAGGTTTCGCCATCTCCGGACTGGAATCCAACATACACATTCTGGTCCGCCGGCTTGCCCAGCTCCAGTCCAAGTCCCCCATTCTTCCCCTTGAACCCCAAAGTGAAACTCGCAAAGGCCCCAATCGGAGAGTGCTGAACATTATAGAATACATTAGTTTTCGTCATAAAGACTCCTTTCTGGATCTTCAGTTTCATATCTGCTTGCTTCCATTGTATAGGTTCATCCTAACATGGCCCTCCGGGGTGAGAACATTGTCAAATCAAGCAAATATTTACCCAAATCAAGCTGGAGGCCTGCTATACTAATAGATACACTTTTGTTCAAATATATAGTTTTGAAAGGGGAGACTCCATGGTTTCAGCCTTTATTCCGCCTGTACTCGGGCACAGCATCAGCGAAACGATCATACCCGATGTGAAGACAACACTGAATTTATTCGGAATGCACCTACGGAAGGTGCGCGGCGAGTGGGCTTATCCCGTTCATGCGCATCCGCAATACGAATTTAATTATGTACTCGAAGGAGAGCAGTTGCTTGTCGTCAACAATCATAGCTATACGCAGAAGGCCGGAGATCTGGTCTTATTAAGACCGGGCGACTCCCACTCCAGCAAAAGCGGCAATGGCAAACCCTTTACTTATTTTTGCATTCATTTTGATATCGACGACAAGATTCTGATCTCACTGTTAAGCCGGCTTGACCATGTTCTCTTCGAATCCGGAAGCACCATCGCCCATAAATTGGGTCCCGTCTTCACCAGGCTGGTAGAGATCTCAGGTACCATCTCCGGAGACATCACGATGTCCCAGCGGATGAGGCTGCAGTCTGCGGTGTTTGAGCTGTTCGGTCAGCTGTGGGAGGCCTTCTCCATCGAGGCCAATTTACCCGCTTCGGGCACTTATGAAAAGGTGGAGCTTGCCCACCAGATCCGCAGCCGCCTGCAGGGACTGGTCTATCAGCAATTTCAACTGGAGCTGCCTTACGACAGCCATTACGGTATAGATGATATTGCTGCAGAGCTGGGGATCAGCGCCTCCCACTGCTACCGGGTATTCCGGCAGGTGTTCGGGGTGTCGCCCAGAGAATTTCTGTCCGAACAAATGCTTCACGAGGCCAAGGTGCTCCTTGATGATTCAAGCTTGTCCGTGAGCCAAATCTCAGGCCTGCTGGGTTACCGCGACATTGCCCACTTCAGCCGCCAGTTCAAACGCTGGTACGGCAAATCGCCGCGGGAGTACAGGGAAGAGTAAATAATTGCGGCAAAATAACGGCTGGCGGGAAGGACACTTAATCCCCTGAAATCTCCTTGTACTCAAAATAATCAAAATCCGCAGCTTGAAAGGTTCCGCTGAGGTCTTGAACGCACATTCCGATAAAAGTTCCCGTAAACCTGATATACGCCGGGAAATCATCGGACAAATGACATAGATCCAGGCTTGGGCCGATTTTCTCCCAGCTTGTATTGCCTGCACTGTAATAAAACTGAGCGGACTCCCGTAGGATGATTACCTTCAGCCGGCAGCTTGCTCCAGGCAGCAAAGGAATCTGCGCACAAACAGAATCATCAAAAACGCCGTCCATAGATCGGACGATGCCCAGACACTTGCCCAGTTCCTCATCATGGGTAATCCGTAAATACACGTAATCCTTCGTATCATAGTAGATGATCAGACCGGCCATCTGCTGGAAATGCTCCGGTTCGAATTCCATCCCGGTTTCAGCACTGCAGCAAAAAGCCTGCTGGCGCATGGCAACCAGACTCTGGCGGTGCAGGGAGCTCATGGACTCTCTTCCCAACAAGCGTAGAAACCCTGGCCGTTCCCTGAGCGAAAGCCAGGATTCATCGGCAGGAACACGCAAGGTGCTCCAGCGGATATCCAGCACCGGCTTGTCAAAATCATCTCTCTCCACAGGTGACGGAAAGGGCTGAGCCGGAATATCCGGGCCTTCCACTGTAAGGGAGGGCTGGTTCGTTCCATCCGCAAGGGCCAGCCATTCATCTTCTGTGAAGATACAGCGTTGAATCGCTGTCTCCCGGCCCAAATTGCAGTACTTCTCCTTCACCGGACGGCCGCACAAGTGAACCATATACCATTCATCTGTATGCGTATGGACCAGACAGGCATGCCCTGCCTTTTGAAGCTCCAGGTCCCTGTTGCCTGCTGAAGTCAACACCGGATTGCGGGGATCGGTTTCATAGGGTCCTTCCATATTCCGTGACCGGGCAACTGTGACAGCATGGTTATACTGAGTGCCCCCCTCAGCCGTAATCAGGTAATACCAGCCGTCTTTCCGGTACAAATGAGGGCCTTCCGTCAACCCGAGCTCTGTACCCTTATAGATAGGAATTACCGGCCCGATCAGCCGTTTCAGCGCTGTCGAATACTCCTGTAGAACAATTCCGGCAAAGCTGTTCTTGTGTGTCCGGTGATCCCACAGCATATTAACCAGCCATTTACGCCCGTCCGTATCATGGAACAGGGACGGATCAAAGCCGCTGCTGTTCAGATAGACCGGCTCAGACCAGGGACCTTCGATATCCGGGGCGGTAACCAGATAATTGGGAGTATCCTTGAAGGCTCCCTGTCTGCTCTTGACGTCGGTATATATCAGATAAAAGATTCCATTGTCGTAGCTAAGACACGGTGCCCATACTCCGCCAGAGTCCAGGTCTCCTTCCATATCCAGCTGCGATTTGCGGGTCAGCGCATGCGTGAGCACCCGCCAATTCACCAGATCACGGGAATGGTGGATTCGGACACCGGGAAACCATTCAAATGTAGAAGTGGCAATATAATAATCCTCCCCGGCTCTGCAGACGGACGGGTCTGGATGAAACCCGCAGAGAATCGGATTCTGAATCAGATTTCTGCTCATCATTTCCACCCCAATGCCTGCCGGCCTGCTTCGAGCGCGGCAATGATTTTGTCGGTATCATACACGCAGCCTTGCCAGGTTCCGCCACTGGCGGCCTGCAGCGCTGCCCACAGTCTGGTATCGTCCGGAAACCCCGGATCGACAGCAAGGAACGGATGGGCGGTCCGGGAGGCCAGAATCTCCACTCCTTCTTCCGGTGAGCCCGGCTGTTCGCCATCCCCTACCAGATTCACACTTCCTTCAAGCTTGACTGTATCGATAATGACCTCTACCCAGTCGCCATCCCGGAGTCTGCCAAGCGGTCCTCCCGCCAGCGCTTCCGGACCGATATGTCCGATGCAGGCCCCCGTGGACACACCGGAAAAGCGGGCGTCGGTGATCAGTGTAACGTACTTGCCAAAGGGCAAGTGCTTCAGTGCGGATGTCAATTGGTAGGTCTCCTCCATTCCGGTTCCACTGGGTCCGCGGCCAATGACGGCAAGAATATCCCCGGCTTGGATGAGTCCGTCCTTGATGCTCTTAATCGCGTCCCTTTCCGCAGTAAAGACCTTAACTCTCCCCACATGCCTGTATACGCCTTCACTGTTCAGAACCAAGGGATCAATGGCTGCCGATTTGATGACCGAGCCTTCTGGAGCCAGATTACCTGTCGGAAAAGTCATTGTGGAGGCAAGTCCCTGCCGTGCAGCCTCCCGGGGACTCATAATAACAGTATCCGGATCAATGCCATCCGCCTCTCTCAAACGGCTTCGCATATCCTGCCGTCTCTGCGAGGTTTCCCACCAGTCCAGATTTTCTCCAAGCGTCCTTCCTGTTACCGTCCGAACCGAATCGTCAATCAGTCCCAGCCGGCGCAGATGGAGCAGCACTTCAGGAACACCTCCCGCAAGAAACACGCGGATCGTCGGATGCGGAACAGGTCCGTTCGGCAGCACACTGACCAGGCGCGGGGTCTTTCGGTTGACTTCATTCCAATCTTCAACGGTTGGAACGCGCAGCCCGGCGGCATGGGCGATGGCAGGCAAATGGAGCAGCAGATTGGTGGACCCTCCGAACGCCGCGTGAACCACCATGGCATTGCTGATCGCCTGGTCTGTCAGAATATCCTTCATGACCATACCGCTATGCTCCATATGCAAAAGCGCACGGGCAGACTGGCGCCCCATATTCTTCCACACAGGCTGCCCCGAGGGGGCCAGCGCAGAATGCGGGACCGACATGCCGAGCGCCTCGGCAATTACCTGGGCCGTCGCGGCAGTCCCCAGAAACTGGCATCCGCCGCCGGGTGTTGCGCAGGCTCTGCATCCGAGGTCCGCCGCCTCTTCCAGGGACAGCTCTCCATTGCTGAATCTGGCTCCGATGCTTTGCACTTTACCGGCATCCTCTCCTTGAACAGGAGGCAAAGAGACTCCCCCGGGTACAATTATTCCGGGAAGATCCCGCATGCCTGCCAGCGCAAGCATCATCGCAGGTAACCCTTTATCGCAGGTAGCTACCCCCAGTACCCCTTTTCGTGTAGGCAAAGAACGGATCAACCGGCGCAGGACCATCGCCGCATCGTTCCGGTATGGCAGGGAATCGAACATGCCCGACGTTCCCTGGGAACGGCCGTCGCAGGGATCGCTGACATAACCCGCAAAAGGAATCCCCTGATGTGCAGTAATTTCATGTGCAACTTCCTCCATCATCAGGCCAATTTCCCAGTGCCCGGTATGGTAGCCAAGAGCCAGCGGACTGCCATCCTCGCGCCGAATCCCCCCCATCGTGCCCAGGATGAGATATTGAGGCCGATTCAAATGGAGCGGATTCCAGCCCATGCCCGAATTCTGGGTCATTCCGAATATTTCACCGCTTGGGGCACTTCGCAGCATATCACCCGTTATAGGGAGTCTGCCTAGCGGCCCTGCCGCAGCTGTATGTACAGGTGCTGACTGTTCCGGTGCCTCACGCATGATCTCTTCCAGGCTTATTTCCATTCTGAACCCTTCTTTCTTCTTGTTTGGATGTCCGGCATTAAGATAAAGACAGCTTCTTTGCCAAAAGGATAACCGCTTCAGTGACAGCTTCCTGTTTATCGGCATAAGCATGTCGCAGCATGGAGGCGCTTACTGCTGCTGCCGCATTCCCGGAAGCATCGAGGATAGGCGCAGCCACACAGCAGATCCCTTGAATAATCTCTTCCTGATCTATGGAATATCCGCTGCTGCGGATTTCGGCCAATTCTCCCGTAAATTCATTCCAGTCTGTCAAGGTCTGTGGCGTGACCTGAGATAAGATCTTGTCGGGGTACCGCTTGTCTAACTCATCCGGCGGCAGCAGTGCAAGCATCATCTTCCCCATTGCTGTCGCATGAGCGGGAAACCTCATCCCCGGGCTTGACTCCAGCTTCACCAGTGATGGCCCTTCCTGCTTGGCCAGATAGATAATCTCACTCCGGTCCAGTACCGACAGCTGAAAGGTTTCGCCAACAGCCTTAACACTCTCTGAGGAAGCCTTCAGAAAATGCTCCACCAGGTTGTAATTCTGCTTATGCGACTCATTGAACACTGTATTGAGATACGCGACCCCTTCCCCGAGCGCATAGGCTTCCTTCTCATCCCGTTTCACCCATTTCAGAACTTCCATCGTCCGCAGCAAGGAAAACATCGAGCTTTTATTGATGCCCGTTGCATCGCACAGATCGGTCATTTTACATTCCCCCGGCTTCAGGGAAATCGCATTCAGAATCAAATCGGCCCGTTCCAAAGCAGGAACCCAATATTTACGCTCCAACCCATCCATCCCCTCTCTATAAAACAATAATTGATAAACCCCATCAGGTTCAATATAATAACCTTGTGTTTATAGTATCAAACCTGGAGGCGAAATAAAATGAATATTATTCATGCAAATGCAGGCATTATCCCCCCTGTTCCCACCATATTGAATGATAAGCAGAAATTTGACCGTTCTGGAATGCAGCTTCTGATCGACAGCTTGGTCGACAAAGGTGTTCATGGCTTGTTCTTCCTGGGAACCGCCGGGGAGTTCAACCAATTTGATGCGGGGGAACGGGAGGAGATTGCGGAGTTTTGCATTGACTATACGGCAGGCCGCCTCCCGGTCTGGATTGGAACAGGCAGCAATACGACCTCCGAAGCCATCCGCCTCACCCGGCATGCTGACCGCAGCGGGGCTACCGGCGTTGTCGTTATCAATCCTTACTACTGTAAGCTAAGCGGGCAAAGTTTGTTTACACATTATGCCTCTATTGCCGAAGCCTCCGGGCTGCCCCTGATGCTGTACAATTTCCCGGCCCTTACCGGCCAGGATTTGAGTCCTGCCTTTGTCAGCCAACTTGCGGCCCGCTACTCCCAGGTGGTTGGCATCAAGGAAACGGTGGACCAGCTAAGCCATATCCGGCAGATGATTCTGCAGGTTAAGGAAGTGAATCCGGCATTTGCTGTGTTCTGCGGCTTTGATGAATATTTGCTGCCCACCCTTGCAGCAGGCGGAGCCGGGGCGATTGCAGCCAGTGCCAATTTTGCTCCGCAGCTTATGCTGGGCTTATATAAGAGCTTTCAGAATAATGATTTGTCAGCGGTGCTTGAATACCACCGGAGAGTGATTCAGATTCCGCCGCTGTATACGCTAGATGATCCCTTTATCCCGTCAATCAAAGAAGCAGTGCGTCTCTCGGGTGTTCCGGTTCCTGTCTTCAGCCATGCCCCGGCAACCCCATGGAACGAAGAGAAAGAACGGCAATTGAAACAAATTTTCAGCAACGCTGGGATTCCTTGGGGCTGATAGGATAGGGATTTTTAAGAGGAACCAACCGCCGGCGCTGCAACAACGGCATTTCTGCCGTTGTTGCAGCGCTGTGCGCATTTCGCCCGACTCCTCTGTGAGCACTTTACGTGGTCCATACACTATAAATCTGCGATGATGCGGACAGGAGATCCGATATAGGGGCGGATCAGCAGATCAACCGGAGAAGGTGAATTTTTCGCAAAATAACATCTTCTCTGTCCGCTTCATTCTGCAGACGGGCCCGATTGCTCTTGCAACGCCTACAACTTATCATCTGATGCTCCCAAGTTATTCCTGCTTTTTTGTCATGGCATAGTTTCCTCGTAAAGAAATAAAAAGAAAGATGAGGCAGACCATTTAAATGGCCCGTCTCATCTTTGAGAATTATAAAAGAATTCGCCCCGCAGCAACCCCACGATCAAGCTCAGGTAGTCACCCGCTTGACCAGACTGAACTGCAGCTTCTGCTGCACGGACTCTGCTTGGTTCAGCTTCTCCAGCAGCAGATAGAAGGCGTTCTGCGCCTGGGCGGCAATCGGGTTGTCAATAGAGGTGATCCCCAGCGTATGCGCGAGCTCCGTATTGTCAAAGCCGACAATCGCCAAGTCTTCCGGGACCCTGATCCGCTGCCTGCGCGCTTCATTCAAGAGCCCGGCCGCCACCAGATCGTTGGCGCACAGCACGGCATCCGGACGTTCTCCGCCGCCAAGCAGCAATTCCCGGACCACCCGCTCTCCATCGCGGATCGAATAGATGCCGGTAAGCGACCATTCGTGCCGTATAGGAAGATGGTGCTTCTTCATCATCTCCTCATACGCCTCCAGCCGGCTGAGCGTATTCATGCTGCTAGGCCGGCCAAGCGCGTTAGCAATACGGGTGCACCCTTGTTCAATGACATGCTCCACACCCAGCTTGTACCCGTCATATTGATTCATGGCGACCGAGCGGATCTCCGGAAGCTCCATCCGCTGCCAGGAGACAATCGGGCCGTATTTGCAATAAGAGCCTAACAGGGCATGATCGTTGACACAGGTGATTATGACCAGCGCATCCACTCTTTTTCTCCGCAGATCCTCAAAGGCCTTCAGTTCTTGCTTCGCATCTCCGCCCGAGGTATAGACAATGGTCTGATAACCGTTCTGGCTGGCCGTCTCCACAAAGCTGTTCAGAAAAGGCAGCATCGCTTCGTTGATCCCCTCCGCACACATCCCGATCTGCAGGGTTCGCCCTTTCGACAAGGAGACGGCATTGCCGTTTGGAACGTAATCCAGCTGCTTCATAATGGCCAGAATGGTATCCCTTGTCTCCGGACTGACATGAGGGGAGTTATTCAGAACCCTGGAGACTGTTGCTTTGGAGAAGCCTGCCAGCTTCGCAATTTGATCCAGATTCGACATGATCTATCTCCTTACACCCATAATCTTTTCAAAATAACACTTGACATGTAACGCGTTACAACGGTTAGCATTCAACCTGAAGGAAACAATATTAGCTTACCATAAATCATCCAATACCCTATCAAAGGCGGGATCTCAAATGAGTGTACAATTTCCGGACGGATTTCTGTGGGGCGGCTCCGTAGCCGCGAACCAGTGTGAAGGTGCGTATCAAGAAGACGGCAAAGGCTGGTCCACCCAGGATGTGGCTCCGCAAGGCATCAAAGGCCCGGTTACGAAGGTGCCTACCGAAGATAATCTGAAGCTCACCGGCATAGATTTCTACCACCGGTATAAGGAAGACATCCGGCTCTTTGCCGAAATGGGCTTCAAGGTGTTCCGCACCTCCATTGCCTGGTCACGGATCTTTCCGAATGGCGATGAAACCGAGCCGAATGAACAGGGGCTGCAGTTCTATGACGACCTGTTCGACGAACTCCATAAATACGGCATTGAACCACTGGTCACCCTCTCCCATTATGAAACACCTCTGCATTTGTCTAAGCAATATGACGGCTGGGTCAACCGCAAGCTGGTGGGATTTTATGAGCGTTATGCAAGAACAGTGTTCACCCGTTACAAGGATAAAGTGAAGTATTGGCTGACCTTCAACGAGATCAACTCGATTCTGGAAGAGCCGTTCATGAGCGGAGGGATCTATACTCCGAAGAAGGAGCTTAGCAAGCAGGACCTCTACCAGGCTATACATCACGAATTCGTTGCCAGCGCCCTGGCGGTAAAGATGGGTCATGAGATTAATCCCGAGGCCAAAATCGGCTGTATGGTGCTGAGTATGCCGACCTATCCGCTCACACCGAATCCGGATGATGTGATTGCAGTCATGGAAGCCGAGCACAAGAACTATTTCTTTGCCGATGTACATGCACGGGGCATCTATCCAGGCTACATGAAACGTTTCTTCAGAGAGAATGGCATTGAGATTCATATGGAGCCGGGAGATGCTGATATTCTGAAGCACACGGTGGATTTCATCTCCTTCAGCTATTATGTGAGCCTCTGTGAAACAGCGGATAGCAGCAAACGTGCGGAATTGGAAGGCAATCTGTTCAGCGGTGTGGCCAATCCATATCTGAAGGCCAGTGAATGGGGCTGGCAGATTGATCCGCAGGGCCTGCGCTATGTCATGAATATGTTCCATGACCGGTATCAGAAGCCGTTGTTTGTTGTAGAGAATGGACTGGGCGCCGTGGACAAGCTGGTTACGGGTGAAGATGGCCTACCGACGGTCGAGGATGATTACCGGATTCAATATTTGAACGATCACCTGGTTCAGGTAGGTGAAGCCATTGAAGATGGCATTGAAGTCATGGGATATACATCGTGGGGCTGCATTGACCTGGTCAGCGCCTCTACAGCCCAGATGAGCAAGCGATACGGGTTCATATATGTTGACCGTCACGATGATGGCTCAGGCACCCTGGAGCGATACCGCAAGAAATCCTTCCACTGGTATAAGGATGTCATCGCCACGAATGGTCAAAGCCTGCAGCGCAGCAACTAAGCCATATTCAGAAAATTTGTACAGTTGGAAAGCGTTCTGCAACACAGCTAGAAACAGGACAACGGGAAATGAGACCCGTTGTCCTGTTTTTTTACATAAAGATCATAACTAAGGACAATAAATGCATAAATGGTTACATATATTGGGATTGCATTTCACGTTATACTTTCGTGTAAGCGTTATCAACCATAAAGATGGAGGTGTTATTTTCTTGTATGCCCGTATCATTACCCTGATGAACAATTTGCGGCTCAGAACCAAGCTATTCTTGTCCTTTGGCTGTGTCGCGCTGGTTCCGGTATTGATTGTGGGGGTGTTCCTGACGAGTGAGCTGCGGAATATGGCGATGGGCAATGCCCTGAAACAGATTACAGCCAATGTAGACCGGGTGAAGAAGCGGACCGGCGAAATGCTGAATGTCCCCCTCGACATCGCTTACCGTCTGTCCAATGACAGCCGCTTGGAGGAGGCCGCCAACCACCGGTACGTGTCAGTATACGATGTGGTGCAAGCCTACTGGAACTACCCCGATTTTCGTGAATTCGTCCGGCTGTACCGTGAAATCTCCAGTATCCGCCTGTATATCGATAACCCGACGGTTCTGGACAACTGGGAGTTTCTACAGGCGGATGAGCAGGTCACACAGGAGCCCTGGTACCAAATCGCGATGGCCCAGAAGGGGCTCGTCTGCTGGAATTATATTCTCGATACCCGTGATGGCCAAAATTATCTCAGCCTGATCCGCAAGGTTGATTTTTTTAAGCAGCGGACCTCCGGGGTTCTGGTTGTGAACGTAAATACGGACAAACTTAACAGCATCCTGAACCAGGAATCCTTTGAAACCCTCATTGTGGACGAGAACGATCACATTGTGGCCTCCAACCGCACGGATACCCTCGGCAAAACACTGAATGATATTGACTTCAAGGCCGTATCCGCTGCCGGACAAGGGCCCTATGACGTATCGATTGACGGCAAACCTTTCAAAATGCTGATTGATGACTGGCAGCCGGGAGGAAGCCTGAACAGCCTGCGCATCATCTCGATCTTCTCCGTGGAAAGTATTGTCAGGGAGCCCAACCGGATTATTTCGCTGGCTTCTTCAGTGATTATCTCCGCATTAATTATGGCCGTTCTGCTGATCTACTATTTCTCGCGGCTGCTCACGGGACGGATGCTGCACCTAAGCAAGCATATTTCCAAAGTCGGGTCCGGCAATCTGGAGGCCACCCTTGTGATTGACGGTAAAGATGAAATCGGCCAGCTGGCCAGACAATTCAATCATATGGTGCGGAACATTAACGACCTGATGCGTGAGGTCCAGGAATCCAACCGGCAAAGAAATGCCACCCTGCTGAAGCAGAATGAGATCAAATTCAAAATGATGGCCAGCCAGATCAATCCCCATTTTCTGTTCAATGCCCTGGAATCCATCCGGATGAAGGCCCATGTCAGGGGACAGGCTGATATTTCGCAGGTTGTGCGGCTGCTGGGGAAGATGATGCGCAAGAACCTGGAGGTCGGCAACGGGATGATCAGCCTGCAAAGCGAGCTGGAAACCGTGGGCTGCTATCTGGTTATCCAGAAATTCCGCTATGATGACAGGCTCGCTTATGAGCTTCACGTAGATCCCAACGCAAACCTTGTGCAGATTCCCCCGCTCATTATTCAGCCGCTGGTGGAGAACTGCGTGGTCCACGGGCTGGAAGATCAGATCGACGGCGGCATGGTCCGGGTGGATATCCGTATTGAAGACGAGCAGCTCAAAGTCCAGGTCTCAGACAATGGAACCGGCATTTCCAAAGAGCGGATGCAAGAAATCCGGGAGATGCTTAAGGACAAGGATGACTATGAAACCAATAATATCGGGATGCGCAATATTCATTTGCGGCTCAAGCTGACATACGGCCCGGAATACGGGCTGACCCTGGCAAGCCAGAACGGCTTCGGCACGCAGATCAGCTTTGCGATTCCCCTGAGGAGAGATTCTTATGTATAGTGTACTGATTGTGGATGATGAGCTGGCGATCCGTGAGGGACTTGCGGCACTGCTGGATTGGGAGAGCCTGGGCTATCAGGTCGTTGATACTGCAGCGAACGCCATAGAAGCGAAGCAAAAATATGAGCTCTATTCCCCGGATCTGATGATTGTCGATATCCGGATGCCCGGCAGAGACGGTCTGGAGCTTATTCAGGAGCTGCGGGAAGATGACCCGGAGATGCACATCATCATCCTCAGCGGGTATGCGGATTTCAGCTATGCCAAGCGTGCGATGACTTTTGGGATCGACAATTATCTGCTGAAGCCGGTGGACGAGGATGAACTGCATCGTTATCTGTCCACTCTGTCCGCAGAGCTTGCCGCACGGGTCGTCCACCGGAAGAAGCATGCCGCCGTCAAAATATGGAGCCGGGAAATGCTGGTCCAGTCCCTGCTGATGGAGAACAACCCGCAGGCATCGCCCTCCATGGATGCATCGGTGCTGGAATCCGGCCTGCTCTGGGATTCCTATCAGGTCGTCCTGATCCGGCTGCTGCTTCAGGACCACGCGGACAACGGCCCTTCAACGGCTGTCAAGACGAGGCTTGCGGCCAGCTTCGAAGAACAGGAGTGGGGCATTGTCTTCTCACTGGACTCTTATTTAGGCGTTTTGCTGCAGCCTTCGTTTCAGAAGGAGCTTGTACGCAAACTGATGGTCCAGAATATTCAGGAAGCTGTAACCGCCCAAGGGCTCGACTGTATCATAGCCGCGGGCGATATGGTGGACACGCTGCAGGAAGTCCCCCGCTCCCACCAGTCGGCGCTGGCCCGGATGAAGGAGCATTTTTTCTACGATGAGCCGGGGATGATCGGACCGGACTCCCTCAAGCTGAAGCAAGGGCTGCCTGTAAACAGCGAGGAAGTGGAATCCAGCCTCACGTCTGTGATGGAACGGCTGTTTTTTGCCATGGATATCGGGAGCCGTGAGGTCCTATCCTCTCTGATCGGGGAAGCCGGAGAGCTGATGATCGCCGCCTGTTATTCAGAAATGGCGATAAAATCGCGTTATGTACGCCTGGTCACCTATCTGATCAACAAGCTCTCACTCCATTACAGGGAGCTGGACCAGCTGCATAGCGGAATGGATGAGCAAATTGAGCAAATCTACAAGCACACCTCCCTGTCCAGGCTGCAAGCGCATGTCATACATCTTCTGGAGCAATATGCAGGCGGAATAGCCCATGACGATATGGAGGTCTTAATGAAACGGATGCTGGACCTCATCCACCGCCATTCCCATGAGAATCTGAAGCTGGATACACTGGCCGAAGTGTTCACTTACAGCAGCGCCTATCTAGGCAAGCTTTTCAAGAGCAGCACGGGCCTCTCCTTCAACAGCTATCTGGACAAAGTCCGCATCGAAAAAGCCAAAGAACTGCTGGACCAGGGCTGTAAAATCCATCAGGCCGCAAGCGAAGTCGGCTTCAGCGATGTGGATTATTTCCGGGAAAAGTTCAAGAAGGTTGAAGGCGTTTCCCCCTCCGACTACCGCAGAAAAAGCTCTGTATGAACTCTTTTTTTCAGAAAACGCTTACGAAAAAAGCGGATTCCTCCCGGTTTTTTAAATCAAATGTTCGGGTGTTTCCCGGATTGCCCGTGGATTATGATAAGGCCATATCGAAGGAGGGACATAAATGAAAGCGATTACCGCTAAAGTCGAGCCGGTGCCTAAGAAGCCTGCCTCACGCTTTTGGCCAAAGTTCCTGGAGCAGAAATATCTCTATATGATGTCTGTTCCGTTTGTGCTTTGGGCATTTGTATTCAACTACCTGCCTTTGTGGGGATGGACGATGGCGTTTCAGAAATATAAGCCGGGTAAATCCTTTTTCGAGCAGAAATGGGTCGGGCTGAAGTACTTCAAGGAGCTGTTCCAGGATGAGCAGTTCTTCAACGCCCTCCGGAACACACTGGCAATGAGTATCATGGGCCTGCTGGCCGGATTCATTATTCCCATTATCTTCGCCGTCCTCCTGAACGAGTTGCGGCTGATGTTTCTGAAACGTTTTGTACAGACGGTCTCCTATCTGCCCCACTTCGTGTCCTGGGTGGTTGCTGCCGGGATTATTACCAAAATGCTCTCTACCGACAATGGTGCGGTGAACGACCTGCTGATGAGTCTGCATCTGATTAGCGAACCTATCCAATTCATGGCCAAAGGCAACATGTTCTGGGGCATCGTCACCGCTTCCGATGTCTGGAAGGAAACCGGCTGGAACACGATCATCTATCTCGCGGCCATCTCGGGCATCGGCCCGGAGCTGTATGAAGCAGCAAGAGTAGATGGTGCCAGCCGGCTGCAGCAGGTGCGGAACATTACCTTACCGGGTATCCGGACGACGATTGTAATCCTGCTGATCATTTCCATCGGCCACTTAATCAGTATCGGGTTCGAGAAGCAGTTCCTGCTGGGCAACAATCTGGTGCGTGACTATTCCCAGACACTGGACCTGTACGCACTGAACTACGGGCTCGGCATGGGACGCTTCTCCTTCGGTACAGCCATCAACATCTTCAACTCTGTGGTGAGTGTGATTCTGCTGTTCGTCGCGAACGGTATTTTCAAAAAAATAACCAAGGAAAGCATCATTTAGGAGGCCCTTATGCTGAATAATAAACTGGCCGCCGCGTCCTGGTCGGACCGTATCTTCGATTTGGTAGTCTATGTTGCGATTACCGTGGTGACCATCGCCACGTTATATCCTTTTCTGAATGTGCTGGCGATTTCTTTTAACGACTCTACGGACAGCATCAAAGGCGGGATTACCGTGTTTCCCCGCGTGTTTACGTTCAAGAACTATGAGACGATCTTTGCCTATTCCGGGCTGATGACCGGTCTCAAGATTTCCGTTCTGCGTACAGTCATCGGCACGATCCTCGGACTGGTCAGCGCCTCTATGCTGGCTTTCACCCTGAGCCGTGTGGACTTTCAGGCACGCAAGCTCGTCTCTACTTTTCTGGCACTGACAATGTATGTCTCGGGCGGTCTGATTCCCTTCTACATTCTGATCAAGAATCTGCATATGATGGGGACCTTCGGCGTATATGTCCTCCCCGGTCTTGTCAGCGCATTCAATGTATTCGTCATCCGTTCCTTTATCGATGGCCTGCCTTACGCCTTGCAGGAATCCGCCAAGCTGGACGGGGCCAATGACTTCACCATTTACTGGCGAGTCATTCTTCCGCTGACCAAACCGGCGCTGGCGACCATTGCCCTGTTCCTGGCCGTCGGCCAGTGGAATGCCTGGTTCGACACCTATCTCTACAACGGTTCCAAGGACGGGCTGACTACCCTGCAGTTTGAGCTGATGAAGGTCATCCAGAGCACGACCACCAATGCGGATAATTTCCGCGGCCGCAATATGACCGAGGTGATGGCGCAAATTTCCCCCGAATCCGTCAAAATGGCGATCACGATCGTGGTTACCGTTCCTATCCTGGTCATCTATCCGTTTCTGCAGCGCTACTTCGTCAAGGGCATGACGCTGGGTTCAGTAAAAAGCTAGTCCGCTTGCGGTATCATCAGGCTTTGCCTGTGTATACAATACATTTTTGACGAGAAAAAGGGAGGGTTTCTATTCATGACAAGAAAGAAAGTGAAACCGTACGTGCTGCTGATGGTCTTGACCTTGCTCCTCAGTGTGCTGGCAGGCTGCAGCGGTTCGGGCAATAAGAAGAATACGGCAGACAATGCCGAGGCTACTAAGGCTGCTAATGGAGGCAATGCCAGTCCAACTGCAGAGGCTACGGCGAAAGCCGAAGATTTAAGCCCTCTCACACTCTCCTTCTTCGCAGAAGATCCGAATCCGAACTGGAATAATATGAAGGACGATGTCAGTAAACAGATCACTGAAAAAACTGGCGTTACTCTCGATGCGGAATTTGCTGTGGGCGACCCGCAGCAAAAAATCGCCCTGATCGCAGCAGGCGGTGAATATCCCGACATCATCTCCGCCAAAGCCGATATCGGCAAACTGGTCGATGCCGGAGCGGTGATCGATCTGACGGAACTTATCGATAAATATGCGCCCAACATCAAGCGTGTGCTCGGCGACAACCTCGCCCGGGCGAAGTATACCAATGAAGACCAGTCCATCTATGCCATCCCGACCTGGGCAGCGGTAGATGAGAAGAAATTCGTGGCCGGCGGCGGATTCGAGCTGCAGCACCGGGTGGTGAAGGAAGCAGGATATCCGGAGATCAAGACGGTTACGGATTATGAAAATGTGATCAAAGCCTACCTGAAGAAGCATCCGACCGATGAGAACGGCAACAAAAACATTGGGGTCTCCCTGAACGCGGATGACTGGCATATGTACATTTCTGTAACCAACCCTGCCGTGTCCACAACGGGCGGCTCGGATGACGGGGAATACTATGTTGATCAGGAAACACATGAAGCGATCTACCACTTCCGCCGTCCGGAAGAGAAAGAATATTTCCGCTGGCTGAACCACATGAATGACATCGGCCTGCTCGACAAGGAAAGCTTTGTGCAGAAGTATGACCAGTACAAAGCCAAAGTCGCCACCGGACGTGTACTTGGCCTGATTGACCAGGACTGGGACTTCAATGACGCCCAGCAGGCACTGAAGACAGCAGGCAAATTTGAGCAGACCTACGGTCACTATCCGGTAACACTAAAGAAAGAATATAAAGAAACCAGCTTCTGGCCTACCGGCTTCATGGGCGGTTACGGGATCTCGATTTCCAGCACCAACCCTGATCCGGTCCGCACCATCAAGTTCCTGGACTACCTTGCATCCGACGAAGGACAAATTCTGAATAACTGGGGCATTGAAGGCAAGCATTATAAGGTCGAGAACGGCAAACGGGTGGTTCCTGCCGATGTTCAGGACCGGATTAACAATGACAATACAGCATTCACCAAGGAATCAGGCATCGGCTTCTATTGGAATATGATGGTCCACTATGGAGACGGAGCCAAGGATTCGACCGGCAACTATTACACCAAGAACTTCCCTGAACAGCTGGTGCTCGGCTACAGTGACGTTGAAAAGGAAACCTTAACGGCCTACAAAGCCACCACCTGGAAGGATCTCTTCCCGAAAGAAGAAGAATTCAAGGAAAAAGCATATGGAGCCGCATGGAACATCGCCATTCCGGGCGAGGATGAGGTCTCCATTCTGGGCAACAAAATGAGAGACATTACGTGGAAGCGCATTCCTCAAGCCATCCTGGCCAAACCGGCTGACTTCGATAAAATCTGGGATGCCTACATGGCAGATCTAGACAAAGCCGGAGTGAAAAAAATGGAACAGGGCTATACCAAATTTGTGCAGGACCGTGTTGCATTGTGGAGCGGTAAATAAGAGCAGAGTACACCAGCAAAGGGCGGCGTCCATCGCTTTAAGCCCATCCTGCTCAAAATAACATGGGGTGCCCCAAAGTCATTTCATGCTTTGGGGCACCCGTGCTTCATATTATTCACTACATGCCCACAGCTGAGGAAATTGCAGCAAAAACCGCCGCCACCAGCCAGAGAATCGGAAACAGCTTGAGAATCACCTTCAGCCATTGTCCAAAATTGATACGACCGATGGCCAGACCTGCCAGCAATACCCCGCCCGTTGGAGAGATCAGATTCGTCAATCCGTTTCCGAACTGATATGCGGTTACTACCGCTTCGCGGTTAACGCCTACAAGATCGCCTAAAGGTGCAAGCACAGGCATCGTTAAAGCTGCTTCCCCCGATGAAGAAGGGACCAGGAACGTTATAATATTATGAACAATCAGCATGATGGTGGTGAATAGGTAATTCGGCAACCCCTCAAGCATGGTTGCAAGCCCGTTTAGAATAGTATCGATAATCATCCCGTTCTCTGCAACGACGAGAATTCCCCGGGCCAGGCCAATGATTACAGCAGCGTAGATAAATTCTCCACAGCCTTTGACAAAATTCTCGGCGATTTCCTTCTGGTTCATCCGGGTGACAATACCCGAAAAAATGCCAAGTGCAAAGAAAAGTGCGCCAATCTCAGTCATATACCAGCCTTTGTTCAATATCCCCCATACAATAAGCCCCAGGGTGACGATAAAGCCCCCAATAATGAGTTTATCCCGGTTCGAGAAACTAACGACTATCCCATCGGTATCCTTGATAAAATGCTGACGGTTAAGAATATCGTTCTGGAAGACTACCGATCTCTCCGGGTTCTTCTTCACCCGATGTGCATACCACATGGTAAAACCGATTGAGATCGCCGTAAAAACAACCCATTCAATAAATCTCAGCCATAACTGCGGATTACCCTGCACGCCTGCTACACCTTGTGCAATCAATACAGAGAACGGATTGACGGTTGATCCGACATAGCCGATCTGTGTTCCGAGGAAAAGGATGAGGATCGCCGTCATGGAGTCAAAGCCCAGGGCAAACATCAGCGGGATAAAAATAGCGTACAGCGGAATGATCTCTTCACTCATCCCAAAGGTGGAACCCCCCAGGCTGAAAATCACCATGGCGATCGGAATCAACAATATTCCTTTAGTTTTGAGCCTGCCGGCTAAAGCCATGAGCGCTCGGTCAATCGCCCCAGTCTGCAGAATGATTCCAAAGGCTCCGCCTACGATCAGGACGAAGGCAACAACATCGGCAGCATTGATAATGCCTTCCATCGGCGCACTGGCAATTTGGGCAAATCCTTGCCTCAAATCCCCTTGCTCACTGATTTTGGGAACGGTATGATAGGTTCCCGGGATAATGGCTGTCCGGGAAGACCCGTCCACCATAACCTCCTGCCGGTCGAATTGGCCGCTCGGGACAATCCAGGTTAAACCGGCAATTGCCACTATAATCAGAAAAATCAATGTATAACTATGAGGAAGGGACCATTTAAATTTACGTTTAGCCGTTTCCATTTCTATCCCTCGTTCCTGGAAGCATCATAGGTGATTCTACCCGCGCTAATTGTCAAAATCACATGTGTGTCTCTAATCCCGGTTGCTGTTGTATCCAGTAGATTACGGTCAAATACTGCTATATCAGCTGCTTTTCCGACTTCCAGAGTTCCTGTACACTCTTCCATGCCGCAATGTCTGGCACCGTTAACAGTCCAGGCCTTCAAGACTTCAGATGCCGGCATTCCCTGCCCGGGATTCCACCCTCCTGGCGGCGATCCATCAGGAAACAACCGATAAGAAGCCGCATATAGCGAATCAGGAACACTAGTAAGGAAAAGTGGTAAATCCGTACCAATCGTAATCGGAACATTGGCTTCAAGCATGGACATATAATTATAAAACCGGCTTTCATTTTCTTTTCCGGCTACGGCCGCCATGTAAGCATCCTCGTAGGAAGGATTTAAGAGCAGGATCTGAGCATATACCTCGGCAAATATCCCATTTTTCCCCATTCGCTTAATATCATCAGGATGAGGATATTCCAAATCGCTGATTGAATGTCTTATCCGCTGCTCTCCCCGCTTGCGGTTACAGCCTTCGATCAGGTCTACTGCCTTGCGGATCGCTGCATCCCCTTCAGCCGTAAGACAGCATTTTATTCCATGACTGTCCGCTGCTTGAACAGCCGCTTCAATGGCTTCGTAGTCAACGGGCCGCAAGGTTGTGACACCTGGCATATCAGCATAAGGCTCCAGCATATCTCCCGTGTGATCGGCTACTACACCATCCATCATCAGCTTATATCCCTGAAAACGAAGAAACTCCCCTTGATACCGCTCTTTGTACTGCAACCCTGCAGGAATATCAATCGGCTGCAATACAGGTTCAAGCGCAAAATGAACCCGCAGCGGCAGCTCCCCTGCTGCTTCCAGCTCTTCAAGGACCGGCAGCAAACCGCTGTGCCTGTCAAAGCCTATATCTTTTATAGAAGTGACGCCCCGCTTGGCAAGCATCCGGGCGAAGTCCAAAAACTCTTGTCTGACTAATGCCCTGTCCTGCATCATGTCATTCAGCAGACGGGCACGTGATTCTGCACTGCATTGATCCGGCGCAAACTGATATTTCTGCTGGGCGGTTTTATTCATCCAACAATAACTTTTTGTCCGGTTAATGGCGATTACAACCCTTTCAGGAAAGGCTTCGTCCAATAAGCTTTGCTCCGGAGACTGTCCCCAATCCTCTCCGCTCCATCCGTAAGCGTATACATTTTGACCTGAAGGACTTTTTTCTGCTTCTTGCTTAAGCAGTTGCAGGGCTTCGTCAACCGTAGCCGCATTTGTCAGATCGACACCACGGTGCATAGACATGTAACCGGTAAAAAACACATGGTTATCATGCACGCCAGGCATAATGAAAGCATCCTTCAGATGGTGAACAAATGTTGCAGGCCCAATCCAGTTTTCCGCTTCTGCCGGATGGCCAACCGCTACGATACAGTCACCTCTCAGGGCAATAAATGCCGGTGAAGCGCTATTTTCTTTTCCTGTAAATACTGCATTAGACAACAGGACTCTATCTGCTAAACCATGTGCAGCTGCATCCATGATTTCAACGCCTTTCTGCCGAATAATAATACGACTTATAACGTTATATAAATCCTTCTGCTCCTCGCTTACCGCAAGAAGCAGAATGAATTACAAAGTGAATTGATAACGGTCGCCGATGATATACTGCTTGCCCACATGAACAGGCTGACTGTGCTGATCATAAATAATGGTATTCATATAGAACAATGGCTGGCCAATCGGAATCTCCAGTAATTGAGCCTGCTGCTCATCGGCCAAGGTAATTTGCAATACCGTCTCTCCCGGCTGGTTGGGATCAATCTGATAACGGTCCCGCAGCAGATTATACACCGAGCCTTCCAGATTTTCTTCCATTAAAAATGAGAACCTGTCAAACGGATAATAGTTATTTTCCAGCATTAGCGGTCTTTCACCGGCATATCTTTTGCGTTGAATATAGAGCACCGGCTCACCCTGCTGAATTTGCAGCCGCTCCGCGGTTTCTTGGTCGGCCCTAATCTTCTTCCTCTCGGTAATGATGCTGTGCGAAGAGACTCCATTGGCACTGCAGGCTGCCGTGAAACTGATAATATGCTCAATCTTGCGGCCAATCTTGAGCGCATTGACAAAGGTGCCCTTACCCTGGCGTTTCGTCAAATAGCCTTCACTCACTAATTCCTCGATAGCTTTCCTTACTGTAATCCGGCTGACATTGTAAGTCGCGCTAAGCTCAATTTCAGTAGGGATTTTATCTCCGGGATTAAAGGTTCCGTTCGCAATGGCAGATTGGACTGCTTTTTTCAATTGTATATATAGGGGCTCTACCTTTTCTGAATTTAACATCCTTTACCCTCACTTGTTATATAACGTTATATTACTCTATGGTTAGAATAACAAACGATTCTCTTATTCACAAGCAAAGATCAGAACGCTGCCGTTATTAGTAACGGGCCCCGAATCCAAAGGAACCTTCTACCATACAGCTCTTGGCCGCTAATCGGGAGCCCTCCTGCATGGCCGTTTGAATATTCCCATCCTTGATCATACTGATTAAAAAGGCTGTAATATAAGAATCTCCTGCTCCCATCGTATCCACGGCCTCAATAAGCTCCGGGGTCTGATAATAAAAGGATGCCCCATCATAGGCAATGGATCTGTCGCCGCCGCGTGTTGCCACCAATATCTGGCCGTCTCTTCTGCGTTTGGCTTCAATATAATTCCGCGTCTCTTCGTCTGTCATATGGCTGCAGGAAAAGAAAGCAAAATCCGCATTCCCGATATACCGTTCTACCTGCTCATCCTCAAAGTCATCGGAGAAATCAAAAGAGAGGGGAACCCCCAGTTCATTCAGCTCCGCAAGCAGATGTCCGGTGTGGCTGTACAGCCCTGTATGCATAATGTCAAACCCGCAGATATATTCTTTGTCGGCTTCGCTCAGTAGAATAGGATTAAGTCTGGTCACTCCGCCTTCGTTGCTGCCCAGGAATATCCGTTCCCCATTCTCCAGCGTTACACGTGCACAACCGTTCTCTCCGCTGAAATGCCTGCAATGTGAGATATCGATCGCAAGCTGCTGCAGTGTATGCTCCACAAGCTGTGCTTCGTCATCATCGCCAAAGACCCCGAGAAAAGCCGCCTCTACACCTTCCCCTTTGGCAAAAACACTGAAATTGAGCGCATTGCCGCCGGGATACATTGTACGTTGATGAACATACTTGTCTACTACATTATCGCCAATCCCTAAGACTTTCATGGTTGTACCTCCCGTTTAGTAGGCTACTTTTCCCATATAGCGTCGGGTTTCCAGCGGATGATTTCTCACATCGGCAAGAGCCTCGCGATAGACACAAATAATACTGTAGAATAATACCGGATTAAAGAATTCTACAACTTCATCAGCAATCGTACCAATTCCAAGCTCTTTGGCATCAATCACTTCGACTTTCGCCGCATACTGGTTCAGGAATGTCCGGGCTCGTTCATCCAGCTCACGGGTGCGCCCCTCATTGATCATCAGGATAAAAGGTGTTTCTTTATCCGTCACTTCAAAAGGACCATGGAAGAATTCACCGGAGTGAATAGCAGCAGCATGAACCCACTGCATCTCCATCAAAGAGCAGATGGCAAAGCCATAAGCATGTCCGTACGAAGCTCCACTCGTCAAGATATAGTAAAGCTCCTCATTGCGGTACTTATCGGCAAAAACACGGGCACGTGGAGCAACCTGCTTTTTCCCCTGGTTGATGATGCCGTTGATTGTTTCCAGGCCTTTTTGAAAAGCCTCAACATGCGCATAGCCCTCGACCACATGCAGCAATTGAGCGGCGAGATCCAAAATGATTGCCATCGGATTGTTGATGACGTTGCTGTCATCTCCCCATTCATACAGGAAGGAATAATCGGAGTAATTAAGCAACGCGGCTTCCTTGTTGTGGGTTAAACCAATGGTGTGGGAGCCATGCTCTTTGGCCGATTGCGCCGCAGCTACCGATTCCGGCGTATTTCCGCCATGAGAACAAACGATGACTACGGATTGCGCACCCAGACGTTTAGGCAACGCATGAACAAACTCATTCGCCGTGTATAGTCCTGCTACCAGCTTTTTCGCTTCACTATCAAGAAAATACTTGGCTGGGTACATATCAACCAGTGAACCCCCGCAAGCTACAAAATAGATCTCTGAAATTCCTTCAGCCACTTTTTCACGGATACTTTGAACAACTTGATTTACGTTCATTTAACTCTCTCCTTTTTATATAACGTTATATAACGTATTGTTTACGAGATAAATATAACCGCTTTCAAAAATGCTGTCAAGTCTTTATTCCCCTGGAATATCCGAGAAGCTGACCCCCGCATAATTGTCTTTGCCGTAATCCAGCCAACGGATATCAGTGTGCTCCGGCATAAAGACCGATCCGTCAAAGGAACCGATGAAATACTGCGTCCGTGATCCGTGATTCAATTGGTCATTGTCGCCAATACTGACCAGGAGCACCAGCAATTGCGGCCTTGCCAACACTACAGGAAGTCCGAGATTTTGTTGTTCACGCCGCTACACGGAATCGAAGCGTAGGAACAAGATAAGGGACTGGCGGTCTTTGGAAAGACTGCCAGCCCCTTAGTAATGATGAAAATTTTGTTACTTGGCTAGAGGAAACCCGAAATACCGCTCGGCATTATGATAGCAAATGTCCTGAATGATACCTCCGAGGAAAACCAGATCCCTTGGGGCTTCCCCGCTCTTGACCCAGCCCCCGACCAGATTGCAGAGAATCCGCCGGAAATACTCATGCCGCGTATAGGACAGGAAGGACCTGGAATCCGTGAGCATCCCTACAAAACAGCTCAGCAGACCCAGATTCGACAACGATGTCAATTGCTTAAGCATGCCGTCCTTTTGGTCGTTATACCACCAGCCCGAGCCGAATTGGATCTTCCCCTTGATTCCGTCCCCCTGAAAAGAACCCGCCATAGCAGCCAGCACATCATTCTGTACCGCATTCAGATTGTATAGAATCGTCCGCGGAAGCTCTCCGGTCCGTTCCAGTCCGTCGAGCAGCTTGTACAAGCTGTCCGCGTAGCTGCCATCCCCGATGGTATCGAAGCCCGTGTCCGGCCCCAGCTCTCGAAACCTGCGCGAATTCGGGTTGCGGATCGCTCCGATATGCAGCTGCATCGCCCATCCGCAGGCAGCGTATTTGCGCCCCATTGCCAGGAACAAAGCTGTTGCATACTGATCCGACTCCAGGCGGCTTAAGGCTCCTCCGCTCAGGCGTTTACTGAAGATGGCTTCCAGAACGGATGGCGCTGCCTCCGCAAAGGGAAGATGCGAGAATCCATGGTCGGAGACCTTGCAGCCCTGCTTGTCGAAGTATTCAATCCTCTCCAGCAAAGCGCGTTCCATAAGTGCATAAGAAGTGATAGCATAGCCTACAGCTTGCTCCAGACTGCGCACATAATCCGGAAAAGCATCCGAATCTATCTGCAGCGCTTTATCCGGCCTGAAGGTCGGTGTGACTCCGGTCTGGAATTCCTTTTGTCCGGCGATTTGCCCATGGTAGTGCAGATCGTCAGCCGGATCATCCGTTGTACAGATCCATTTCACACGGGAACGGGTAATCAGCCCTTGCGCCGTGAAGCCGTCCTGGGCAATCAAGTGATTGCAGTGGTCATAAATCCGCCGCCAATTCTGCGGATTCAGCTGCTCCTCCACGCCAAAGTAAGCTTTCAGTTCCAGCGCCGACCAGTGATACAACGGGTTGCCTACGGTATAAGGCAGCACCTCGCTCCACTTGGCAAACTTCTCTTCTTCTGAAGCATTGCCTGTAATATATTTCTCTTCAACTCCGAACGTTCTGAGCGCCCGCCATTTGTAATGATCTCCGCCCAGCCATACTTCAGTTATACTACCAAACCGCTTATTCTCAGCGATTGCCCCCGGGTCGAGGTGGCAATGATAATCGATAATGGGCAAAGCTTCGGCATACTCATGGTAGAGTACCCGGGCTTCTTCTGACTGCAGCAGAAAATCCTCATGAATAAAAGCCTTCATCGTCAGGCTCCCCTCCCCTTATCTCAAATACTTCTCCAAGGTTCTCCGCACGGCTCCAGGACCCGCAAGCATCTCCAGGAACATGCCCTCAATCTTGCTTCCGAGGCCAATCGCATAGAGCGGGACACCAAAGAGCTGCTCATCTTCAAGAATCGGGCGCACATTTGCGGCTCCGTCTCCGAGGGCAACCCCTTGAAGATGTCCCTGCAGTGTTTCCAGCAGCGGATCAGGACTCAGTGTGAAGGCTTCGCCTTCATCATTCACTCCAAGCAGATAACGGCACCAGAGCGCAATGGCCAGCGGAATGGCTGTCAGCTGCGCGGGGTCCAGATCCTCCCGGCGGATATATGATTTAATCGTTTCTCCGAACCGGATACCCACCTTCTGCGAGGTATCGGTCGCAATTCGCTGCGGCGTATCGGGGATGAACGGATTGGCGAAACGCTCGGTCAGCACTTCGTCCAGGAACTGCTTCGGACTGAGAATGCCCGGGTCTACAACAACCGGCAGACCTTCCTTATAGCCGATAATCTCCACGAACTTCCGCAGGGTATCATCCTTCATCTCATCCGCGATCAGAGTATAACCAAGCAGACAGCCGGATACAGCAAGCGCAGTATGCAGCGGGTTGAGGCAGGTAGTGACCTTCATCGTCTCCACATTATTGACCGTATCCCGGTCGGTGAAAATAATACCCGCTTCCTCAAGTGGAGGGCGGCCGTTCGTGAACTTGTCTTCAATCACCAGATATTCACTGATCTCCGCGTTGACGAAGGGGGCAGTATAGGTATTCTTGGAGGTAATGATTACATCCATACCGCCGATTCCCTGCTCCAGCAGCGCCGCCTGCACCGATTCCGAAGGGCGCGGTGTGATTTTGTCGATCATCGACAGCGGGAAAGCAATCAGTTGCTCATTCTCCAGATAAGCCACGAAGCCTGCCTCGACCAGACCCTTAGCCGCCCATTCCCTGGCAATCGTCACCACACCGTTCTTCAGCTTGTCGCCGTTATGGGAGCAGTTGTCCATGCTGACAAAGGTCAACGGATAAGCACCCTTCAAATAACGCTTGTATGCAAGAGAGGCCACAATGCTCATGGCATGAACCGGCTGCTCCGGTCCGCCCTCGATGTCCTTGTCCACGATACCCAGATACTTTCCGTTTGGACCCGTGAGCGAGTAGCCCTTCTCCGTGATGGTGAAGCTGGCCATTTGCAGGCTGGGGTTCTCGAACACTTCCGTGAGCCGGCGGGAATCTGCTTCACGGCTCTTGTCCGCTGCAATTCCCTCTACAATGCTGCTGACGATTCTTTTCTGAAAACCGCCGCGTGCATTCATCAGCACCAGCAGAGTCAGATTGTCAAATGGCTTGTAAACCTTATCGATCATTTCAAAATCAAAGGTTTCCGCCGCGATGATACCTGTATCCGCCTTACCGCTATCCAGCAGCTTCTGGTGGGCATTGGCTACAAATCCCCGGAAGATATTGCCTGCACCGAAATGAATCCACTCTGGCTTCTGCGCCGTATTCCTCGCCACCTGCTCATAGTCGAACAGCGGCAGCTTTACTCCCGCAGCGGTCCAGGCCGCCTCTTCCCTTTGGATACTGCTTCTGTTCAGGCGCAGCATTTATTTCGCCCCCTTGACGTTGTCCAGGCTGTCCCAGACGCCAAGTAAATACATGATACCCAGCGCTCTATCGTAGAGCCCATAGCCTGGACGACAGTTTTTCTCTTCGCCCCAGAGATGACGCCCGTGGTCCGGACGGACATAGCCGGTGTAACCATTCTCATGGTAAGCCTTGACAACCTCCGCCACATCGACGCTTCCGTCACGCCCGCGATGCGACACCTCAATGAAATCGCCATTCTCATACACCTTCACATTGCGGATATGGGCAAAATGAATACGGTCATGGAACTCGCGGATCATCGCCGGCAGATCGTTCTCCGGATTCGTGCCAAGTGATCCTGTGCAGAAGGTCAGACCGTTGTACGGGCTGTCCACCAATTTTAAGAAGCGGCGGATCATCTCCCGGTTGCGGATAATGCGCGGCAGCCCAAAGATCGGCCAGGCCGGATCGTCAGGGTGAATGGCCATTTTAATATCCACTTCTTCACACACCGGAATAATGCGTTCCAGGAAATACTTGAGGTTCTCGAACAGCTTATCTTCGGTCACATCCGCATAGGCTGCGAACAGCTCATCCAGCTTCGCCAGACGCTCAGGCTCCCAGCCCGGCATGGTGAACTTCCCGGCTCCTTTAAGAATCCGGTCGACCATCTCACGCGGGTTATCGGTAATGGCAGCCTTTTCATAAAAGAGGGCATTGGAGCCGTCGGGCAATTCCTTGTAGAGCTCCGTACGGGTCCAGTCAAACACCGGCATGAAATTATAGCAGATTACCTTTACGCCGACTTTGGACAGCTTGCGGATGGTGTCGATATAAATATCGATATATTTATCACGGCTCGGCAAGCCGATTTTGATATCATCATGAACGTTGACACTCTCCACCACAGCCGTGCTGAAGCCCTTGCTGGTGATTTGATCGGCGACTTCCTGAATCCGCTGCATTTCCCACACTTCACCGGCTACTTTCTCATGCAAAGACCAGACGATACCCATAACCCCCGGAATCTGCCGGATATGGTCAAGCGTGATATTGTCATTGCCCTCACCATACCATCTCCACGTCATGTTCATTGATATACCCTCCTATGGTTGTCATCCTCATTAATCTTGTATACAAGATTTTCTTGATCATAAGATAAGAACCATCTGTTGTCAACACAATATAATCAAGCGTATATACGCACATTAACGTTTATTATTTCCGAACATCATGTATACTAGTGTTATCCTTCATTAACTATTGAAAGCAGGAAGAGATATGTCGATCAAAGCTGAAATCATGAATACACTGAAGCACGAGATTCTTACCCTTTCCCTGAAGCCGGGCACCATTCTGAGTGAAACCGCCCTTTCCGAACGTTTTCAGATTTCGCGGACGCCGCTGCGTGATGTGCTGAAACAGCTTGCACTGGAATCCTATACCGATATTTATCCCAAAAAGGGGAATATTGTGTCCTACATAGATCTTGAATCCGTTGAACAGATCACTTATCTGCGCAGCACACTGGAGAAAGAAATTCTTAAGGATCTCTCTTCACAGCTGTTGCTGACAGGACTGCATGAGCTTAAAGAAATTCTGGAGAGGCAAAAAGAGGTCATCGGAAAAGAAAACGACATCGATTCCTTTCTGAATCTGGATGATGCGTTCCACCGGGCGATGTACCGGCTTGCCGGACGTGAGTTTCTATGGAATTTGATTCAGCAGTCCAATGTACACTACCTCCGCTACCGCAGGCTGCACATGCTGAAGACCGAGAAGCTGGAGGGAATCTGGAAGGAACACCAGACCCTTCTCGAGCTTCTGGTACACAAGGAGACAGAGAAGATCGGCCCGCTGATCCACCATCATCTCCGGGAAGATATCCATTCGCTGGACTTCCAGGAGAACTTCTCAGAATATTTATCAAAGGGTGTATAATAGTAACAACTTATTTTAAAAGGATGTCATACGATGCTTCTTGCTGTGAACCGGACGCTTAACCGAATGATGCCGCTAATCACTCCGCTCAGTGTCTTGACCGGGGTACTCTGCGGAAGCTCACTTTCCTCTTATACCTATCTGGCTCCCTGGCTGTTCGCTTTTATGACGTTTGCCGGAAGCATCAGTCTCGGATTCAAAGATTTCGTGAACGTACTCAAAAAACCACTGCCCCTGTTCGCCTGTTTGTTCATTCTGCACGTCGCCATGCCGCTGGTTGCCGCAGGGATTGGGAATGTGCTGTATCACACGGATGAATTTACAATCACAGGCCTTGTACTTGCCGCAGTCATTCCAACGGGGGTAAGCAGCTTCATCTGGGTTAGCATTTACAAAGGAAATACTGCACTCACTCTGTCCATCATTCTGATCGACACTATGCTGTCTCCTTTTATCGTACCGGGCGTATTGTCATTGCTGATTGGAACTAGCGTAGAACTTGACGCGGGCGCAATGATGAGCAGTCTGTTCTGGATGATTGTTGTCCCTTCACTGGCGGGCATGGTGCTTAATGAATGGACCAAGGGCACTATTGCGCCCGTGTGGAGTCCGCGGCTGAATCCAGTCTCCAAGCTCTTCATGGCAGTGGTTATCATCATTAACGGGTCTGTGATTTCCCCTTACTTGGCGGACATCAATCTGCATCTGGTTGGCCTGGCCTTCGTCATTGTGCTTATGGCTTCCACCGGTTACATGCTGTGCTTTCTCACGGCGAGGGTTTTGCGCTGGAATGAAGCAGACGAGGTCGCCCTTATCTTCAATGGAGGCATGCGCAATATCAGCGCCGGCGCTGTGCTGGCAGTGTCCTATTTCCCCGCTCCGGTGGCTGTCCCCGTCGTGCTCGGCATGGTGTTCCAGCAGCTGCTGGCTTCACTCGCAGGTTTTCTGCTCAGCCACCGCACCAAGGTCAGGAATTCTGCTGATCAGACCACTGCTGCATAGGTTTTGGCTCAGTTGTTAATTCTCCCCATTAACATCTATAATCAGGCACAGAGGCACCTTATATTCCCATTCTCATGTTCACTGTTTCTCCTAATCTGCACTATTGACCATTGGAATATTGTCACATATTATTACACCTATAAATAAATTCAAATTACTGGAATTCAGTCAGGTGGTGCTTCCTTGGTCCCTACTACATCCACGATTCGCGATCATTTAACGGTGTATCTGTCGCAGCAGGCAATGTCCATTAATCAATTTGCGAGTCAATCCGGCATTAATTCAGGAACGCTCAGCCGGGTGCTTAACAGTCAACAGCCGATTGCCATGAATCACCTGGAGCGTATCACCAAAGGAATGCAATTACCGGAGGACCATTTCTTCAGCCTGTATGTGGACGAATGCTTCTATCATTCATCACCGACCTGGCGGCGGTTGCGGCCATTTATTTTGCGTTCAGCGGCATTGGACCGCCTTGACTGTATTGAACAGGTAGTTCATCATCTGCTTGAGAATCTGACCTATGCGCCCATGCTGTTTGAAGTAGCAGAAGGGCTGTTCGAGCAGGGGCAGTGGCAAGCCGCTGGTTTGTTGTATAAGAATGTGAGTGTAAGTGAGAAATATCAGAATTCCGAGCGGCTCGCGGTATGTCAGTTCCGCTTGTTTCGGATTGCCTTGGGAGACGATCAGACTCTTAATCTGCAGGCTGCTCTACTCTTTGAATGTTATGTGGACCGGCTGGATGAAGCGGATCAATTGGATGGGTTGAACCACTTGATCAATGTTTATTATTCTCTTCACAAGTGGCAAAAAGTGGACGAACTCTCGCAGGAAATGCTCCGGTTAGCCACTCTTCGTTATAACCTTCAGCAGCACTCTAACCGCAAACAGAGTAACGAGAAAAAACCTGTTAAACCACTCTATCGCTACATCCTCTACTCGCATCTGATGCGTGCAACTGTCTACGAGGAGAACAGGGACTACAAGTCGGCACTTCAATTCGTAGCTCGCTATATGGATGGAAGCTGGGTACAAGAAGACGATGAAGATGCCAAGAGGACTGTAGCCCAGTATCAGGAGTGGGGCACCGCGAATACCATGCTCTATGGATTAATGTCAGGGCAGCATGAAATACTGCCAGAATATGTGGAATATATTGCTCCTCAAAAAAATGAAATTTTTCTTGCTTTATATAATATCATCATATCGGCTAACCGCTATGATTGGAATGTCGATCATATTCTTGAACGGTTTGCCGCCTATATTCCTTACCGGACAAACCTAACAGAATTCGGCGAATACAATCAGCAGGTTATGGAGGATCAATACGCTCGATTTCTCATTGAATTAGCAGTCTATCATTTACATAACAAGCGTAAGAAAGGGATTTCCTTGATCCTTCAAAGTTTGGAATCATCTGCTAGAATCAATAACGATAGTAATGTCATCAAATGTGTTGATCTATTTGAACAACACCGGCATCAAACAGATGAAGAAGAAAAAGAGCAGTACAAACTTCTAATTAGAAAGGTGCAGGTCTTAAATGAAAAGAAAACTTATCGTACTTCTAGCTTCGTGTAGCCTGGCTGTCGCAATTATTGTACCTGTGTTTACCATTGACCCAGCAGTAAATAATAATACTCAAATGTTAATTGAAATTATGGGACACGGTGCAGGTGGCGACTGATTCTCCCTCCTGAACGCCTCGCATCACACAAAGACCGCAAGCCCTATCTGCTTAAGATAGACTTGCGGTCTTTGTGTTGAAGCCCGTTTTAATTCACCGACTTATCGTACTGAAGATAGACAACATGCGTTTGCAGATATTCGTTCAGGCCATGTTTGCCGTCTGCGCCGCCGATGCCGGATTTTCTCCAGCCTGCATGGAAGCCTTGCATGGCTTCAAAGTTCTCCCGGTTAATATAGGTTTCCCCGTATTTGAGACGCTTGATGACTTTCATGGCAACGTTCAGATTCCGGGTATACAGAGAAGAGGTCAAACCGAACTCACTGTCATTGGCAAGTGCGATCGCTTCATCCAGGTTCGAGAATGAAATGACCGGGATGACCGGGCCGAAGATTTCCTCTTGCACGATCTCCATTTCATTGGTGGCACCGGTAATGACCGTTGGCTCAAAAAAGCTGCCTGCACCCTCAATTTTTTTACCGCCAAGGGCAATTTCAGCCCCCTCTTCTACGGCGCGGTCCACCTTTTGCTGTACGGATTCCTGCGCCGCCTTGTTAATCAACGGGCCCATTTGAATATCCTTGTCTTTCAGCGGATCGCCATACTTCACCGCTTTCATGGCTTCAACCAGACGGGTGGTGAATTCGTCTTTGATCTTCTCATGCACATAGACCCGCTCCGCACAGTTGCAGACCTGCCCGGTATTGATCACCCGGGAAGCCACAATCGCCCGGATGGCCAAATCCAGGTCGGCATCGTCCATAACAATCGCAGGGGCCTTGCCGCCCAGCTCCAGACTGACCTTGATGATATTCTCGGCAGCCGCCTGCATCACCTTTTGTCCAGCCGGCACGCTGCCGGTAAGACTGACCATCCCGACTTTAGGGTTGCTGGCCAATTCATTACCGACCTCTGCGCCTCTGCCCGTGACAAGGTTGAATACCCCTTGGGGAAGACCGGACTTGTCGACAATTTTGGCAAAGGCCACCGCATTGTTCGGAGATTCGGCGCTGGGCTTGACTACAATCGTGTTGCCGGTAATCAGCGCAGGGGCCATCTTTCTGGCAATCAAAAAGAATGGAAAATTCCAGGGCAGAATGCCGGTAGTTACCCCAATCGCCCGTTTGAACACAAAAATATTCTCATTATCACGGTCACTCTGAACAATTTCCCCTTCATAGCGGCGTGCCCACTCTGCCATGTAATCCATATAGTCCGCTGTAAAGTTAACCTCTACCGTGGACAATTCCAGTGTCTTGCCTACCTCCTCGGAGATCAGTCTGGCAAGGGTATCCGCTTCCGCCCGAATCCCCTCGGCAATGGCATGAAGATACTTCCCTCTCTCCACCGCAGGGGTTTCTTCCCAGGCAGTCTGGGCCTCATCCGCTGCATGGATAGCACGCACGACATCATTCCTTGTAGCTTTGGGAACCTGTGAAATGACTTCATCTGTTGCCGGATTAGTTACATCCATCCACTCTTTGCTTTCAGATTCGGTAAATTGGCCGTTGATGTACATCAAATGCTTTTCCACTGTTTCTCCCCCTTAAGGTAGATTGTTCCATTTGCCCTACCATAGTGTAAACGTTATCATTATTTTTTGTCAACAACATTCACATTTATTATTTGTTTTTGTGTTGTTTTTCATTGACTTTTTGAGTTAAGCTATTATCACGAAGGTTATGATTGGAGGGGCAGGAATGAAAGTCAGTATATTTTCCACTTGTTTAGTAGACCTCATTACCCCGAATGTCGGAATGGCTATGGTTGAAGTTCTCGAAAGGCTGGGCTGTGAAATTGATTTTCCGGCCTCGCAGGTGTGCTGCGGTCAACCCACTTATAACAGCGGTTATCTGGAGGATTCCAAGCTTGCCATGAAGAACATGATGCTTGCCTTTGAACACTCGGATTATGTCGTAGGTCCGTCCGGCTCTTGTATCGCTATGTTCCATGAGTACCCGAAAATTTTCAAAGGTGATCCACAGTGGGAATTGAAAGCGGTTGCTATAAAAGAGAAAGCTTATGAGTTTACGCAGTTCATCGTACGGGTGCTTGGCATCACTGATGTGGGTGCAAGGCTGGACGGAACTGCCACCTACCACCGTTCCTGCCATATGACAAGACTGCTGGGCGAACGGGAAACCCCCTTCCTGTTGCTTGAACAAGTAAAGGGACTCCAGCTGGAACCGCTCAAGAACAGTGATAATTGCTGTGGCTTTGGCGGAACTTTTTCAGTAAAAATGCCGGAAATCTCCGGGCAAATGGTCGATGAAAAATGCGGCTGTGTGGTGGAAACCGGAGCGGATATTCTGATCAGTTCAGATATGGGCTGCCTGCTCAACATCGGCGGACGCCTATCCCGCAAGGGCGAACCCGTAAAGATCATGCATATTGCAGAAGTGCTGAACCATAGCCATGCTGCTGTTGCCAGAGGAGGAAACCAGACTTGAGCCTGCAAACGGATAAACGGGATTTCAACACACGGACTTCAGATGGCCTTGATGACCTATTCATGAGGAGCGCAGTAGGTTCAGCGCAGGATAGCTTGAAGACCAGGCGCCTGTCTGCCGCCACCGCTCTCGGAGATTGGGAACAATGGCGTACCCTCGGCCAGCAAATCCGCCAGCATACGCTGAAACATCTGGATTATTACCTGGAGCAACTGGCCAGTAACGTTGAGGACAAGGGCGGGCATGTCTATTTTGCCAAAACCAAAGAGGAAGCAAGCGGTTATATCCGGGACATCATCGTACAAAAAAAAGCTAAAAAAATCGTCAAATCCAAATCGATGGTCACCGAGGAAATTGAAATGAACCGTGTTCTGATGGAGGCCGGCTGTGAGCTGATCGAGACCGATCTGGGTGAATACATCCTCCAAATGGATGATTGGGACCCGCCTTCGCATATTGTAGCCCCTGCGCTGCATAAAGACCGGACACAGATTAGCAGAGTGTTCACAGAGAAACTTGGATATACCGGCGATGATACTCCCGAGAACCTCGCCCGTTTTGCCCGGACGGTCCTGCGGCAGAAGTTTCTGGAGGCGGATGTCGGGATCACAGGCTGCAACTTTGCTATCGCTAACCTGGGAGCCATTAATCTGGTGACCAATGAAGGCAACGGTGATCTCACAGCCGCCATACCGAAAACACATATCGCGGTAATGGGCATGGAACGAATTGTGCCGACGCTTGAAGAGATGGAGGTTCTGGATAATCTGCTCTGCCGGAGCGCGGTAGGGCAAAAATTGACCAGCTATATCACGGTGATGGGACCCTCGGCAGCCGGGGAGACCGATGGCCCGGAAGAGTTCCATTTAGTTGTAGTGGACAACGGACGGTCCGATATTCTCGGAAGCGAGTTTGGTGAAGCCCTGCAATGTATCCGCTGCGGTGCCTGTCTTAATGTCTGCCCGGTCTACCGTCATATTGGCGGGCATGCCTACGGGTCCATTTATCCGGGTCCGATTGGAGCGGTAATCACTCCGCTGCTGGGCGGATACGATGACTATCAAGAGCTGCCTTTTGCCTCCAGTCTGTGTGGTGCTTGTACGGATGTCTGTCCGGTCAAAATTCCACTGCATGAGCAGTTGATTCTGCACCGTCAAAAAATCGTGAAGGAGCATCGCACCGGTGCCGCGGAAAGATTCCAGATGAAGACGGCAGGAAGGCTGCTGTCCTCCCAGGCTTTATTCGGCAAAGCGCTGCGTTTTGCGAACCCCGCAAGCCGGCTGATCAGCAGACATGGCCGCATTGTGAGAGGACCGGGACTCATCCGCGGCTGGATCAATACCCGTGATCTAAGCCAGCCGGTCAGGCAGCAGGACAGCTTCCGGGTCTGGCTTGAACAACGCAAAGGAGGCTCGGATCAATGACAGCATCGAACAGGGACTCTTTTCTGAATACAATTGCCTCCAAGCTGGGACGGGAAAGAATCTATGACGTTCAGCGTCCTGATATGCAGGACCTGATGCCGGGCAATTCCAGCAGTTTAACAACCGGTGAGTTGGTAGACATCCTTAAGGAGCAATGCTTCTTCATCCATACGCAGTTCATTGAATCGACTCCGGAGATCTTACAGAGAACATTAAATGATCTGATCGATGCCAACGGCGGAGGGGCTGTAATCACTTCCGGAGATGTCCGGTTTACCGAATATGGCCTGAAATTCGCGGATGGACTCGTCTGGGAAGAAGCGGCAGTAAGAGAGCAGAATATTATGCGCTCCGAATCGGCCAATACGGCAATTATCTTCGCTGACTACGCACTAGCCGAGTCAGGAACGATTGTTGTGGAGAGCCGCCCGGATCAGGGGCGCTCCCTCCATTTTCTGCCCGCCCACTATATTGCGGTGATTGAAAAAAAGCGGCTCGTGCTCCGCTCCACCCAAGCTGCAGCAGATCTGAACCGTAGGATAGAGGCGGGTGAGCCGCTGGGTTCATCTATCAATTTCATCTCCGGTCCTTCAAATTCCGCTGATATTGAAATGCAGCTCGTTGTCGGGGTACACGGCCCCTTGAGAGCAACCTATGTGCTTATTTAGTGGGTCCAGTTGAATTCCCGCTGTGTACCAAGTCCCAACCACCAGGCTCTATCCTTATAATCTTATGTAACGTGAATTTGAGAACGGTAGCTCATCATTGCGGAATGTCTTGTGAATCAAGGCGGTTTCGCCATGATGACCCCTATCTATTTTCAAGTTCTTTTTTCGATGCTCATTGTGCAATTTTGCCCATTGTGCAATAATGTATTTTAGACCATAGAGCGCAGATTGTTCTGTCTCAAGAAAGGAGGCCGCTTGGAACTTGAACCCCAACCCGACACTACGTGATAAAAAAAAGGAAGCCACCGCCTATGCCTTGGCTGAAGCTGCCTTTGAGCTGGCGCTGAAGCAAGGCATGGATGGTTTTATCGTCGACGATATTGTTCAGCAGGCCGGCTACTCCCGGCGAACCTTTGCCAATTACTTCTCGTGCAAAGAGGAAGCGGTAGCGGAGTATTTTATGGGCAGCGCTTCGAAAGAGGATCAGAATATGCTGTTCGCGGGCTTGCCTCCGGACGCAACTCCGCTGGATGCCTTGTACAAGTTGCTTAAGCTGCAATTCACCTCTGAGTTCCTGCATAAATTACGGCAGTTCGTATCGCTCGCCAATCAGTATCCGTCCCTGGAGCCATATATCCTCAGCGTATTCCGCCGCTTGCAGATCGCTGCACAGGAGGTCCTAGAGCGTTTCTCCCATGGGCGGTATGCCGACGGATACACCCATCTCCTTGCCGGTGCAGTCTACGGAGCGTTCGTGCCCATACTGGACGGACGGATGAACGTGCTGCTACCGGGAGAAGCAGGGGATGAACGCTCCGGTGCCATGCCGTTCGATCAGTATTTGAATTCCATGTTTGCTTATTTACGCAACGGCTTTTAAAACAGAGATAAAAAGGAGAAACCATCACATGTCTACTTTTCTATATCGGTTGGGTAAATCGGCTTATTCCAAGCCGTGGTATTTCCTCGCAGCCTGGATCGTCGTTCTCGGTGTTGTTGGCACTTTGTTAGGCGTTAATGGCATACAGTCCAGCTCCGAAATGAAAATTGAAGGTACCGAATCGCAAAAAGTGCTGGATATGCTGGCTAAAGAGCTTCCCGCCGCTGCCGGCGGCCAGGCGAGCGTCGCTTTTACCGTACCGGACGGAGAACGTCTGGACACACCCCAGCGGGTAGCGTTGCTCCAGAAAGCTATCCATGATGTCTACAGTATGGACTATATCATTAACCCCGTAGAACTGGCCGCCCAAGCTGCTGCGGCTGCTCAAGCTGGGGGTACAGACCCGTCAGCGGCAGCAGGCCAAACAACTGCTGCCGGACAGACGGGCGCGGCGGGGCAAGCAGCCGCAGCGGACCCATCTGCTGCTGCCGGACAGACGGGTGCGGCGGGGCAATCTGCCGCGGCTGCCCAGGCCGCTCCTTACGGCCCGCTGATGGCTGACGGCGTTCCGGTTCCCGGAGTAATGCTGTCCGCTGACGGCAGCATCGCCCTGTTCCAGTTCCAGTTCACCGTTCAACAGACGTCACTGCCATCTTCCGTACCGGATAACATCATCAAAACCGTGACTGAAGTCGAACAGGCAGGCTCCGGCATCACAGCCATTCCGAGCGATTCACTGAAGAGTATACCGGCTATAGGCTCGACCGAAGCAGTCGGCGTAGTCGTCGCTGCGGTTGTACTCTTCATGACGCTGGGCTCTGTCGTTGCCGCCGGTCTGCCGCTGATTACCGCACTCCTCGGCGTCGGTATCAGTGTCGGCGGTGCTTTTGCCCTCTCCAGTGTAATCCAGATGAATGACATTACACCGGTACTCGCTATTATGATCGGTCTGGCGGTCGGTATTGACTACTCGCTCTTCATCGTTAACCGGCAGCGGCGGCTCATTCTTGATGAGAAGTTAAGCGCGGGTGAAGCGGCAAGCCGCGCACTCGGCACCGCCGGCAGCGCCGTATTCTTCGCCGGCCTGACTGTTATTATCGCCCTGTGCGGCATGCTGGTCATCGGTATCGGTTTCTTGTCGACCATGGCTCTCGTTGCTGCTGCCAGTGTTCTGATCAACGTCCTGCTGGCGCTAACCCTGCTGCCTGCGCTGCTCGGTCTGGTCGGTGAAAAGATCTGCACCGCCAAAGCCCGCGCAAAAAGCACGGCTTCCGGAAATAAAGCCAGCCACAAATTCTCCCACCGCTGGGCAAACACTACAGTGAAATACCGCTGGGTCATCATTATTCTGGTGATTCTGGTTCTTGGAACAGCGGCGATTCCGGTAACGAAAATGGAGCTGGGCATTCCGTCCGGCGCTTCAGCCAACCTGGACACTCCAGCTCGCCAAAGCTATGACATCATCTCCAAAGGCTTCGGCGAGGGCTTCAACGGACCGCTGCTCCTAGTGGCTGAACCGAAGAACCCGTCCGATAAAATTTCAATGCAGACGCTGGGCAAGCTGGTTCAGGAACTGCAAATGCATGATAACGTTACGCTGGTGTCCCCAATGGGCGTCAACGCGACCGGAAATATCGCCATTATCAGTCTGATCCCGAAAACCGGCCCTACGGATACGGAGACAAGGAATCTGGTGCAGGATCTGCGCGATCCCGCTTCCACTCTCGCCTCCGGGAATAATATAACGCTTGGTGTGACCGGCTTCACCGCCATCAACATCGATATGTCTTCCAAGCTTTCCGACGCCTTCCCTCTGTATATCGGCATCATTGTGATCCTGTCCCTGATCATCCTGCTGCTCGTTTTCCGGTCGGTCATTGTTCCGGTCAAAGCAACGGTCGGCTTTATTCTCAGCGTCCTCGCTACCTTCGGCCTGACTACAGCGGTCTACCAGTGGGGATGGCTGCACTCCCTGTTTGGTTTTGACACGGGAGGACCGCTGCTCAGCTTTATGCCGATTCTGGTCACCGGTATTCTGTACGGGCTGGCGATGGATTATCAGGTATTCCTGGTCAGCTCCATGCGCGAGGCTTACGTCCACGGACGCCATGGCAACGATAGCGTAGTTCACGGCTACGATCTCGCCAGCCGCGTTGTGCTGGCCGCAGGTGTAATCATGGTTTCCGTCTTTGCCGGTTTCATCTTTGCACCTGACGCGATGATCAAACAGATTGGCTTCGCGCTGGCCTTCGGCATCCTGATCGATGCCTTCATCATTCGTATGACACTCGTTCCGGCCGTTATGGCGGTCTTCGGCGACAAGGCCTGGTGGCTTCCACAATGGCTGGACCGTCTGCTTCCGAACCTTGACGTCGAGGGTGATAAGCTAATCGCCAAGCTCCATGCCGAGAGCGACAGATCCTCTTGATTCATTAATAACGCTCATGCAACGGGGTGCTCATGAGGCCATGTAATTGGCTTATGAGCACCCCGTGTTTTTATGGGAATTGGATAGAAATCGATAAGATAGAGAACTGGTCGAACGACAAAGCCCAGGACACTTGGACGTAGCACACTATCCACATCAGTGAATTCCGATATGTCATTTACGGAACTACATAACCCTACTGGGCCGACACATTAATACTGTCCACATTCGGTCCTTCCGTACCGGTAGTCACCACTTTAACCGTATTGGTTCCGGTATTCATGGGAACCTGAATGGTTTTTTCTCCCCAGGTTGACCAACTGCCAGTTGCTGCAAAGGCGGTATTGCTAATGACCTTGCTTCCGTTCACATACACATCCAGGTTTCTTGTGCCTGTTTCCAGTGCATAGCGAAATTTCACATTTTTCGTCCCCGCAATAGCACAGTAGACGCTGCTCCACTGAATGGAGGCATCGGTTGAGGCAGTGAAGTTAACGTACCCGGTACCGATATAGCCCGAATTGGTAGTTTCTGCCGCGGCATTCGTTAATGTTGTGCCTGTTTCAGCTTCATAAGTGGTGCCAGTGTCTGTACCACTGTCGTTTCCGAGTGCAGCTACAAAGGTGGTCACACTTTGGGCGGGAAGCTGGGCTGTAAAGGAACGGTTCGACACATTCACGGATGCTCCGGAGGCAACTTTTCGGCTGGCGTCCGTGATCCATGTGGATACGCTCGATGCCGTACCATTCTGCAGGACAAAGTTCTGGCTTACAGCTGAAGTGCTTTTGTTAATGGCTACTATGACAGCTTTGTTGTCGCCTTTGTATGCTGAAATGTATACATTCGTATTTGGATTCTTTGTAGCGTCAACTCTTACATATCCAGGACGGATGAATTTGGAGAACTGAGCCATGCTATCCCCGCGCTTACTGATCGTACCATCCTCATTCATCGGACCGTACTGTCTGCGGATGTACCACCATACATATGCCTGAAAGTCCGCCTCTACCATAGCATTGTGCATATGATAAGCAACTTCCAGTGCCTCAGGCCAGCGGTTCGCAGAGTTATTGTCACTGTTGGGATAATACACTTCTGTCATCCAGAGCTCTTTCCCTGCCCCTTTTTGTTTGAAAAGCGGATAAGGAAAGTCATTAAACGAAGTGCCATAGGTGTGCGCACCCAGAATATCCATATTGGCAAGTGCCTGTGAATCATTCAGGATAGGGTCCGACATATTCTTCAAATAAGAGAACGACTCAGGTGCTATAACCCGGCAGTTAATCGACCCCGCATTATTCTTCATAAAAGTAAGCATTTCTGCTGGAGTCCACCAGGTCCAGGTATGTGCATAATCCGGTTCATTTTGAACAGAAATCGCATAAAGATCCACACCGTTATTCTTCATATACGTAACGAAATCGTTCAGATGCTGCGCATACGCGGCGTACTTATCGTACCTGAGCCGTTTGGCGGACGTATCGCCGTTGTGATTGAAGGTCTCCGTCATATCACCGGGAGGATTCCAGGGCGAAGCAAAAACTATGGCTCCGTGTGCGACTGCAGATTTTGCAGTTTCCACTTCTTTGTACCAGTTATTTTTATTGTCATCCACATAGATTCGCAGGACAGAAAACCCTAACTGGTTCGGTCCATTGCCAAAAGCCGTTTCTCTTTGCGCTGCGGCCAAATCTCCAGCCCAAGCCGGGAGGTTAATGCCTCCAAACCCGCGGATCACTTGTTTCTCTGCTGATAAATTAACGGTCACATCGTTTGCTGCTGAAGCTTTAGGAGGCGTAGGTACCATCATTACCGACAGCACAGTTATACATGCCAATAATGTACACAGTGATTTTTTTACCCCTGAAATCATTTTTCTCATCTCCTCATCGTGTAATTTCCGCCAAACCCTGCTCTTGTCACCTCCTGTCTGATCGAAGCGGCAGCCGTATCTCATCTAAGCTTGTCCTTACTTCTTGCAGTACTTGCAAGCGCTTCCTTTTCCTGTATTATAATAAGTATCTGCTGTATAATCCTTGCAAATAAACGCTACTATATTGCGCGAATACCTATAATCCCAAAAGTTACAATAAAAGGATTGGATGCTATGGATCAAGAGACAAACTATATTTTCGCACCTATTAAAAAAGAATTGATTTGCTTTCATAAAACAACAGATACGGAGCTGATCAACCCCGCCTTGCCTTATCACCGCCACGATGCTTACGAAATATATTTGTTCCTAAGAGGCAATGCTTACATGTATCTTGAACAGTCCTGCTACAAACTGGCCCCTGGCGATTTAATCATCATCAGCCCCAGCGAAATGCACCGTTGTATCTGTATCGACAATCAAATGTATGAACGAATAGGGCTGAATATCAAGAAATCTGCCTTGGAGAAGCTTTCAAGTCATCGCTCGAATCTATTATCCTGTTTCGAATCCCATCCCTTCGGACAAAACAATCTAATCCGGATCTCCCAGGACCAAATTGTGATGTATTGCGGGCTTGCAGAGAAATTGATCTCCTGCCTTAGCTCGGAGGCATATGGACAGGATCTTCTGGCGGAATCCTACGCAACCCAACTGCTTGTGTTCATCAATACCCTGTATCCGTCTGCCACATACCAATCGAACAATCTCATGCCGGAGCTGGTCAGCAAGACCATGACCTATATCAAGGAGCACCTGGTCGAATCTATTTCATCTGAGCAGCTGGAGCAGGAGTTTCATTACAGCGGCAAATATATAAGCCAGCTGTTCAGAGAGCATACCGGACTTACGATACGCTCCTACATTGTGGACAAGCGCATCACGCTGGCTATGAGCCATCTGGCCGCAGGCAAGACCGTTGCCGAAGCCTGTGAGCTGTCCGGGTTCAGCGACTATGCTAATTTTATAAGGAGCTTCAAAAAAATAGCCGGCATGCCCCCGGGAAAATATAAAGCGGTTATACAGGCTTGAGAGGCTCTTTCAGCTCTTAGCACAGGACCAAAAAGAAAAAAAGCCAGAGGCAACTTAAGTTCGCCTTTGGCTTTTTTTGTCTAATTCGGGGTTATTGTGAGTAGTAGATTAATCAGTATTTATCAATCTTGTACCAGAATAAGGGCAGCGGGAACCACCCTGTAGGCACATCCACTGCCATATAGCGACTGTGCTGTGTAAGAAGAAGCGCCTGAGCCTGCTGCTTATTAAGGACTACTGCATCCGGCTTAGCAGACCGCTCAACAGTCACGCCATCCGCATCCACCCGTGCAGTAACCGGCTGACCGTCCATGACTGCGGAGAACTCCCCCTGGACAATCCCTGTCGTCTTAAGCTTAAGCGTCAGATAAGCCTCTAATACATTGGCGAAATCCAGAATATGATACATATCAGAGTTCTCGATAACATAGTCGTCAGCAATGCTGCCAAGAGCTGTATTTAGAGAAATGTCATATTCTGGCGTAACAATAGTGATTCGCTCTGCTCTGCTATATCCCCTGTAAGCCTTGATCGTCCGTGCAATATCGTCCGCATTTGCCACTGCGAATTCAGATATTTCATCGCCTGCTTCGTTTCCAATCAGATACCCGATCAGCTTGCCTTTATCCAGGACACCCAGGGCCTTTTGATGGAGGCTGTTGAAAATAAGCGGCAATTGCTGTAAGTTACGTTCAATATAAGCCAGCCGCGAGGTGTTCATGCTATGCGCAAAGGCTTCTGCTCCTTCAATCCCGAATAACGGGCTAAAGGATATTCCAGTGTCGTTCACATGTCTTAAGCCATGGCGCACATTGGCCTCTCCCACGAAATACTTGAACTTTACACCGCCAAGCGTGAAGCCGAAATACTCATATCTCTGTCGCTGACCATATAACACAACCATATCACACGTATTGCGCAGTTCTTCTAGCCACATGTCCATGAGCGCCTTCATATGCCCTTCGCCACGCGCACGCGGATGAACCGATACGGTACCCAAATAGCCGGTTCGCAGCGTATAATCACATACCGTCAGAGGCTCTGGAAAAACGGCTACCTGTGCGCGCAGCCTGCCTTTCTCATCCACAGCAACCTTATGCATAGCTGAAGAATCCACGTTCTTGTTATAGGCTTTGGGCATCAGGGTTTCAAAATCCAAGCGAAAAGCATAGTTGGCCAAATCTATGCATTCCTCACGCTCATTCGGAGTTGCCGTTCTGTATTTAACCATTTTGCCCTACCCTTTCAGTGTAAGTATTTAACTCCCATCCTATAACTATGATTCTAGATGCATATGCAATATCCTGCCGCATGTCATTCCGATTCCCGCCGCCTGGCCGCGGCCACATCAATCATATGCTTTAATACGCGCCATATTCAAAACAGTCAAAATCTGCCGCATTGTCAGAGGCCGTACCGTTACTCGTACAATACATTCCTATGCAGCAGCCCACAAATCCGCCTGCCACTTCGGTACTCAAACTACTCGTATCTATATGTTCTGCAACCAACTGATATTGATCTCCATCCGTGCTGTAATAGAAGCTCAACTCCTGGCCTCTTGCAGCTATCTTTAAATACAACCGCCGAGCATCTACCTCTGCCTGTGCAACATTCGTCTCCAGGCCATTGATACAGGTCACAACACGTAAGGCTTGTCTGTCATCCTGCAACACGCGCTCAAACCGGATATGATACATTTCATTTTGAATGACAGCCAAACCTGCCGATTCATGGATGCTCCGCGCCGCAAACTCCATCACTGCTGCTGCCGTATAGTCAAAATGCTGTTGCCGCAAACAGACAAAGCTGAGATTATCCTGATCCTTGAACGTTTGAGGTTTTAGCTTTAGCCGCAAATATCCTTTACGTTCTGTCAAAGAATATAAATCCTCCTGCGGATTCCTTAAGAACATCCATTTATGTGCCAGATTATCACTGTCAAAATGGTCGCAGCGCAATTGCGGCTCCACCGGAACCGGCGTCAATCCTATGACCCCCTGCTCCTGCAGAATTCCCCGGCCCTCATTGACTACTGGCCATCCATCCTCCCAAATCACTGAAGCAAGAAACGTCTCCCGCCCCAAATTACTATAGCTACCTCCATAAGGACGTGAGGCGAGCATCACCATATACCATTGACCGTCTTCAGCCTGAACTAAATCGGCATGCCCCACATTGATAACCGGATAATGTTTGCCCAGATGACGATGTGTAATGATCGGGTTGTTCGGATTCCCGGTATAGCCTTCTGTCAGCTTCTGGCTGCGTGCGACGGTCACCGCGTGATTCGGCCCTGTTCCCCCCTCGGCAATCATTAAATAATAGAAGTCATCTTTCTTGTACAGATGCGGCCCTTCCGGCCAGATCACATCTGTCATGGCACCTCTCCAAAGGACATAGCTCTCCCCCGCAAGCGCCATGGTCTCCAAGTTCAGTTCCTGAATCCATACTTCCCAGTTGCCGTCATAACGTACTCCAGTTGAGTTAGGCCTTGTACCCAAATAGTAGGTTCTTCCGTCATCATCAAAGAAAATCGTGGGGTCAATCCCTACCGCTCCTTGAATAAAATAGGGCTCCGACCATGGCCCCGCAGGATGGGTTGCTGTAACAACGAAATTTCCGCCATGGGTTACATTGGTCGTAATCATATAGAACATGCCCTCATGGTAGCGTAGGGTTGGGGCAAAAATCCCCCCTGAGTGCCTGGCCCCCTGTAAGTTCAATTGTGAGGGGCGGTTAAGCACGTTGCCAATCTGCTTCCAATGGACAAGATCACGGCTATGGAAAATCGGCACCCCAGGAAAATAAGCAAATGTCGATGTCACCAAATAATAGTCTTCCCCCACCCGGCATACTGAAGGGTCCGGATAAAAACCTGGCATAATCGGGTTATTATAAGTAACGGAATTGTGTTCAATCGCAGTTGTCATTCTTTTACTCCTCCAGTCCTAGTCCAGCTTATCGAAACAGCACACAATTCCCGGATTCCCGGAAATATTTGATCAATTTCTCAATGGGACTGCGCCCGCATTTCAGTTGCTCGCCGAGACAGTCTATACACAGGAAGTCTTGGGCGTTGCGCGTAACAAGCTTCAGGTAAATCGCCACATCATCCGTCATTAAAGGGACTCCGCATGTTCTGCATGTCCTATTCCTATTCATGTTCATGTGATCCTTTACACCAATTTCGCCCGCACAATCAGACAATCATGAGCCGGAACTACAGGAGCATATCTTTCTCTGAATACGCCGATTTCTTTATGCTCCCAGCAGTCATACAGCGACAGCGATTTTCCGGAAGCATAGGGGAGTCCGATATCCCAGAACTGCAACGACATTTCCCTTTGACCATCACTTAAATTGAAGAAACCTATCGCCACGTCTCCGTCAGTTAACACTTTTACCAGCATAAATACATCATCTGCATGAAACCATTGCGGTTCCGGCTTGATGCGATAAGCACCGCGGCCCTCCACATCCTGATTAATGGCAATCAAATCCCCGTTCATCAGAATATCTCTGGTGGCCTGGTTGGTTTTCCGGATGTCACTGCCAATCATCAGCGGAGATCCCATCATGCTCCATATAGAAAAATGGGTCTTGTACTCCACATCACTACAACCGCCGATTTGGCTTCCGATAAAGTCGCTGTTGCTGCCTCCATACATGCCGACAACCAGCATATCCATATCATTATGACAATATGCTCCTGTGTAGCAGGCCTTATCAAGCTGTGACAAAGCTAAACTCTTGATGGAATCCCAGCTATCCTGAATATCCCCTGTGGACCGGTACATATGAGCGCCGGATTCACGAATCCAATGGTATACATTGTCCTCACCCCAATTGCATGCTGAGAACAGGATGTCTCTTCCGCAGTTTTTGAGCGCCAGGCTCATTCGTTTGTACAGCAGTTCCCCCGATATATGTCTGGGCTTGAAGCAGTAATCATACTTCAAAAAATCTACGCCCCATTCTGCCAGCAATTCCGCATCCTGAAATTCATGTTCAAAGCTCCCCGGATATCCTGCGCATGTATGTGTTCCTACACATGAGTACATCCCAAACTTTAATCCCTTGGCATGAATGTAATCTGCAAGCGCCTTCATTCCGTTCGGGAATTTGACCGGATCAGCAACCAGCTTGCCATCGTTGTCCCTTTCTTTCAGGCTCCAGCAATCATCAATAACAATGTACTCATATCCCGCATCCTTGAACCCCTCTGCAACAAGTGTATCGGCGGCTTCCCGGATAAGCTGCTCATTAATGTCCCATGTAAAGGTGTTCCATGAATTCCATCCCATGGGCGGTGTCAAGCCGAGTTGTTGTTTGTTCATCAAAGTATTCATCCTTTCGTGTAATCCAGCTACACCGTCCTTTACTGGACAGCATAGCTGTTGTGGATTGCAGATCCCTATTCCCCAGAAGGGTATGGATGAATCTTCTGAATGGTGCCGTCCGGATTATAGTGTAGCTCCGTATATTTGACGCAGCGCTTATGATTGACACCCTCAGACAGGGAGCTGTCATGGTAGAACAGATACCACTTCTCTTCAAACTGAACGATGGAGTGGTGCGTAGTCCAGCCGATAACCGGTGACAGAATCTCACCCTTGAAGGTAAAAGGACCTGCCGGATGCTTGCTGACCGCATAGACCAAGGTATGCTTTGTGCCTGTCGAATAAGACAAATAGTAGTAGCCATTATATTTATGAACCCATGGCCCTTCAAAATATCTCCGGTCCTCATCACCAGCAAGAATCGGATTTCCTTCTTCATCCACAATGGAAATTTCTTGCGGCACCTCCTGTAAAGACAGCATATCTTCGCTTAACAGCGCCACACGCGGCCCTAGTGCAGGCTGGTCAAGGGCCGGCCCTTCCGCCCCCGGGCGGAAGGTGCCGGTCTGCCATTGTTCAAGCTGGCCTCCCCAGAGGCCGCCAAAGTAAATATACGCCCGGTCGTCTTCATCCACAAAAACAGCAGGATCGATACTGAAGCTGCCGGGAATATAGTCCGGCTGCGGCGTGAACGGACCTGCCGGAGATGAAGCCGTCGCCACACCCAGACGGAACACCCCCTCCCGGTCGCGGGCCGGGAAAAATAAATAGTAAGTATTGTTCTTATAGGCGGCATCAGGCGCCCATAGTTGTTGCGACGCCCAGGGAATCTCGCTCAGATGAAGCACTTGCCCGTGATCTGTCACAGGGGATTCAAAATTCTCTATGGATAGGACATGATAGTCTTCCATTGCATACTGGTCACCGTTGTCATTGTCCGGTCCATTATGATCCAGGTCATGGGAAGGATAAATATAAATTTTGCCTTCAAATACGTGGGCGGACGGGTCCGCTGTGTAGATGTGGGTTACGAGTGGCTCGTTGGGTTTGGGCAACTGATTCATGTATAAATCTCCTCTTCTTGAGTATATTGGCTTGAAAGAACATCTCTTCGTACTGAAACTAAGACAGCAGGAAGAATAGAAGCCTATCCAGCAACCGCTTACAATACATATTGTACTGTACTCTTCCAGCCGTCACCCATACCAAAAGTAAAGAATTCTCCCTATAAATCTTACACGTTTATTGCAGGACTACCGGCAGATTGCAGATATCAACATGGTATCGGACAACACAAAAGATCGTATGGCGCATAATTACATGAATGCCATACGACCTTTCCCCATTCCAAATAATCTCATCTCACTGCAGGCTTTCCTGGCGCTTCCGGCTAATTCACCTTAACTAACTGCCATTGCTGATTCAAATCGCCGCGGTACAGGTTCTGCTGCAGCTTCGCGCCGTCAGCACTGGAGGCTCCCGTGACCTCAACAGCCTTGTTGCTGTTCATGTTGAGGATGCTCCAATAGCCATTGCTTAGTCTGATCAATCTGAACTGCTGGGCGGTAATGCCTAAATCCTGCATAAGCTGAATCGCTTCCCCGTTATTCTTCGATCCGTTGCGGACATCCATTACCTTGTTGTCGGAAGAATTGACGCTTCGCAGACGGTAATAATTGTTGGAAGTGCCCAGATCCGTGGCAATCCATTGCTGTGCTGGCACATTATTGTCCGTCCATTGCTGGAGCTGAAGCGCATTGGTATTCTGTCCGCCGGGGACATCAATCACTTTGCCCGATGCCCGGTTGACGATTTTGTATGTCGCCCCGCTGGTCACTCCATTCCAGATCCCGTTCCAGGGATTAAACTGCGCCCGCTCATAGTACCATTCGAATATAAACCGGGCCATTCCGTCCCGGGCGGTATTTCCGTCATAGAGCAGCCCGGCTGTCGGGTCAGCGAAGGAGCTTCTTGTGCCGGGCTCCAGCAGGAATCCGTTCATATGGACGGCAATGCTGACATTTCCCGCTGCGGTAAATATGGCTTTTGTATTCTTGCCAAATCCTGCATTCGATCCGTTGAACAGATCCCAATAAGAAGAATCCCCCGGCTGTTTCTTGAACCAGGTCGTCTCTGTGATATTAATCGGGTATTTATCGGCACAAGGCTTGATACTAGTGTCCCAAATTTCCTGCAGCGGCGTGTAATTGTCATAGGCGCCGTAACCCGGATACCAGTGCACGGCGTAACCATAATTGTTCAGAGGGTCCGTAAGCGGATCGGATGCGGTCAACTGATAATGCTGATCCCATCCAAGGCCCGAAGCCCAAATCACATTATCCGCCCCTTTGCTCCGTATAGTGGAGATCAGGGAGTTCTGGAAGTTTTTAAGGGAGTTCCAAAAGGCCGGAAAATTAGGCTGGGAGGGATTTCCTCCCCATTCGCCGTTCACATCGCTTAGTACCGGTTCATTAATGAGCTCGAACATCACATTGTCCGCACTTTTTATGGCCGGCTGGGAAGCGAGATAACCCCAGATTTGATTGAATTTGTCCAGATTGCCCTGAGTTGTCGCCTTGTTGTCCTTAAGCGTGAAGTCGAGGCCGAGTGTGACATACAGACCTTTTGTCTTGGCGTAATTGATATAAGGGATGATAACGTCCTGGGTAACCGACTGCAGACCGGCAAAATTATACGTACCCGCCGCCACATCGCCCATGTCTTCGCGGTCAATGAACAGGCGAACCTGATTCATGTACCAGCCGTGGCTGTTGCCGTACTTGGCCGAGGTGCTGGTGAAGGTGTCAGTGATGTCCTTCAAATACGCAAGGGTTGCCGCATGCCGGTTCCCTCCGTTGCGGTCCAAATAATAGCTGCTGTTCTGATAGGTCCAGTAAGCACCGCTGGGCTGATGCCAGCCGCTGAGCAAAACCGGCTGTCCGCTGCTGTTCACCAGTTGATTACCGCTCACATGGAGCTTGGACACAGGCATGCCCTCCCATGCCTGTGCGGTTTTGCCGCTGGAGAGCATAGGCGACAGAATAAGCGCCAGCATTAGCAGCAGCTTGATCGACCCATTCATTTTCCTCTTTTTCATAGATACCCATCTCCTTAATTTTGTAGAGTAGCACTTAATTGTAATTATTGTAAACGTATACAAATAAATTGTACTCTCTCTGGAAACGGGTTAACAACCTGTGTAACTATAGCTGTTCGACTGTCAAATTATAGATTGGCATGCAGAAACGGATTCACCGTCAATTCTTATATTTTAAGCAGAGACTCCCGGTATTCCTGGGGGGTCATGCCCGTTGTCTTCTTGAAGAAACGGGTGAAGGAGTGGGGGGCCTCATAGCCTACACACATCGCTACATCGCGTATTTTCAGCGTTTCATTGCCTAACAGTTCCTTCGCTTTAACAGACCTGCAGTTGTCGATGTACTCGGATAAGTTGATCCCCTGTTCCTGTTTGAAAAACCTGGACAGATACGTAGGGTTAAAATAATGCAGCTCTGCCAGCCGAACCAATGACAAGTCCTCGCTCAAATTGCTGCGTATATAATCGCATATCCGTTCGATCACCTCCGAAGACCGTTCCTTTTCAGCAGAACTCCTAAGCCGGAAGATATCGGCGGCAAGCTTCTCCAGTTCATTCATGCCTTCATTCAAGGACAAATGCTCGTCAAGCCGCATCAGCTTGCCATAATCATTGACGAGGCCGTGGATATTCCAACGGTTCATATAGGATAGAAGTACAAGGGCGACCGTATAGTACATCTCCGTAGCTGCTTCTACACTAACCGCCCTATGAAGACCTTCCTTGATTTCACCCAACGTCTCCAGGAATCGTTCCTGCCTCCCGGCATCAAGATGCGCTGCCAGATTCTCCACCCGCTGATTGAGCCGGACGCCTGCCTCCTCTTTCACCCCATCAGGCTCCAGCCGGCCCGTCCGATCAATCAGCACCATAGAGATGCCGTCTCCAATTTTCACTTGCTGAAGCCGGTGGAGCCTGTCATATTGCCGGCTGATTCCCCTCCATTCACAGGCTGAGCCACTAACGGCAAAAGCGATGGTCAACCCGAGCGTCTGCCGGCAGGAATCCTGGATAAGCTCCAGCGTCCCTTCAAGATACCGCGAAAAATGGCCATTGAATGCGGCTGCCGCATGATCGAAGGGTTGAAGCAGCCATAAGACATCCCCGTGTCTGTCGAGAATCCCGGTATGCCTTGCCATCTCCGCCAGAAATGAATTCCAGATGACTCTGGAAGAAGTTACAATCTCGCTTCGATCCAGATAAGAGATCCCCCCGGGATACGTCAGACGTCCGAGAATCAGCATAACCGGGGATTCCGCATCCAGACTTATTTTGAGCTTGCGGAAATCATTCTTCAGCACTTCTGTATCCGCGCATAAGGTATGGCTGTCCTGTAGCAGGTGATGAAGGTAGTTGCCTTGCGCAATAACTTCCATCGCATGACGTTGTTCCTGTGACTTCTCCAGAAGCTCATTCAGCTTGTTGCCTTGTTCGATTTCCAGCAGCACCTCCTGAACTGTCTCGACAATCTTGTCGAAGCCTTCTGTCTTCAATAAGTAACGGGCATTAGGAATTTGTAAGGCACTGTAGGCGTAATCGAACTCGCTGTAACCGGTCAGAAAAATGATCTTGGAGCGCGGCCAATATTTGCGGATGTGCTCAGACATTTCGAGCCCGCTCATCCCTGGCATCCGGATATCCGTAAGCACAATATCTATTCGTGTACGTGAGAGCCATTCCAGTGCCGATTTCGCGGAATATACTTTATATACATCCAGCTTGTCCGGAAGGAGCCGGTTAAACACTTCGTATAAGCCGTCCGTTATTATTTCTTCATCGTCAACGATCAAGAGTCTATACAAGCTCTTCGCCTCCTGTCAGCCTGATTCTAATCACGACTTTGAGGCCGTTCAGCCCGCTTCTATCCACAAACAAGCCGCTGCCTTCCCCGTAGATCAATTGGATGCGCCGGTGGATATTAATCATACCGGTGATCTCATACGATTCGTTTTTTTGATCCAGCCGTTTTCGCAAAGTTTCGATTCCGTCATCGGTGATCCCGCTGCCGTTGTCCTCCACAATAATTCTGACTTCCGTTTCCTCCTTCTCAAAAGAAACACGAAGCTCTCCCTCATCCGCCTGCTTCTCCAGGCAGTGCTCATAGGCATTCTCGATAATGGGTTGAAGAATAAGACGAGGGACCCGGATGTTCTCCAACTCTTCGGGCAGTTCGTCAAACTGGACATGAATGCGCCTGGAGAACCTCATTTTCTGGATCTCCGTATACATTTGTGAATGACGGGTCTCCTCTGCCAGCCGGACATTATCTTCTCCGTTTCGGGTGATAAATCTGAAATATTCGCCCAGCATATTGGAGAACGCCTCAATCCGCGTAATATCCCCTTGCTTGGCCAGCGAGTTCAGGATAAAGAAGCTGTTGTATAGAAAATGGGGATTAATTTGTGACTGAAGCTGCTTAAGTTCTGCACGCTGCATCATGAGCTTCTGTGTGTAATCCTGATCAATAAGCATTCTGAGCCTGCTGAGCATTTGATTAAAACGAAGATACAAATATCCAAATTCATCTTTGCGGGCATGGACAATCTGAATATCCAGCGAACCGCTTTCCATCTTCTTGAAGCTTCGTACCAGCACAAGCAATGGCTTTTGAACGAGCTTGTAAGTAGCATAGGAATACATAAGAACTGCCAGAAAAGATGCTGCGGCGAACAGCCAGGCCCAGAGTACAAATTTGGTTAACGGCCGTTTGACAGCCGTTTCCGGCAAGTAGGTAACTACCGCCATTCCCAGCTTGCCTGAAGAGAAGCTGTCGACATGGTATCTCATACCGTCCAGTACCCTGGTTTTCTCAAGCTTCCCTTCATGCATGGCCTGGTTATAGCTCTGAAGCATCTCCTGAGCGTTGCTTCCAGTCCCAAGCGCATAACCCGACTGCATCGAAACCAGCAGCGATCCGCTCTCAGCGTAGGCGTTGATCTGCTTCAAGGAGTCCTTCAGCTTCTCGTTATCGAGTTCAATCTGAATGATAAAGAGCGGAGGCTCCCCCATTCTGCCGCTGGACTCGGCGACGCTGAGCTCCAGGAAGTTGTTCCAGTTGATGAGCCGGCCTTCTTTTTTCAGATCAACGGACTGGAAGAAATTATATTTCCCGCTGTCCAAATCATCGATGGCATTCATAGCCGAAATCGTTTTATCAATCGTACGAATATGGACATATACATCGCTGATGTAGGCACTGCTGTTCTTTAGGGAAGTGACCCGCTGGGTAATGTAATTCAGGCTCTCTCTCTTTTGGACATCGTCCATGAATTCCCATGTCACAGCAATCTTGTTCAGCTCGGTGTCCTGGGCAAGATCATATTGCTGGATTTCCATCCATTCAATCTCACGGTTCAGGGCCTCCAAATAATAAGTTAATTGCGACAAAGTGGCTCTTGATAAATCCTGGCTTGCATTTTTATAGCTCCAATTGTATAGATAGAGACCCAGCAGCAGAATCGGAAGAATAATAACGAGATAAGTAACAACCATCCGGATAAAAATGGTATGGCGCATGGACTCGGCAGGGAATTTAAGCAAGCCATCCGCCTCCGTAGCCTTCCGGGTTCCTGTTCATTTTCCAGCCCCGCCTTTCTCCGCATACCACTGATTGACCTCAGCCGTTATTTGTTCACCGCCGAGCTTGTTCCACTGTGCGGCGAATTCATCAAATTGGCCGATCGGTCGTCCCTGAATGATATCCAGAAAAGCATTGATCTGGAGGTTGTATAAAATATTCTGCTTCTCGATCATCGTTTCCGTAGGGGCTCCGACAAAGCTCTCGTACAGAAGCTGATTATTTTTCTCATACTGGTCAAGGATGGAGAATGCCCCCGAAGCTCCATAAGTCAAATTCCATCCCCAGCCCGTCTCGCTTTCCTTGCCGCCGGCTTCGTAGGCGGCGATTCTTTTCTGAATCGTCTTCGCTTCATCCTTGAGCACGGCGGCATTCCCGGTGAGCCGGAATTCTTCAAGCTGGCGGAAGGCCTCGAGATTCTTCAAGACCGGATATGGAGTCACGGGCGACAGCTTCCATACCGCCTGAGGGGCATTATAGTACGTCTCATAATCACCGGTCACTCCCCAGTTTTTTTCGAGATGCAGGTTGAACAGCTTGACGAGTGCTTCAGGATGCTCATACCCCTTGCGGACAGCCAGAAATTGGTTGGTGCTGAACGGAAGCGGAACTTTAGGAGCTGATCCAGACCCGGAAACAAGCGGAAAAGCTTTCCACTCCGCCTGCCAATTGTGTTCACGGCTGGTTTGAACCAGAAACGAACTCCACTGCTCTCCGTACAGCATGCCGATTTGTTCATTCTCAATCTGCTTACTGGCCTTCACACCGTCTTTGAAACCAAACTCTCTGTCCAGCTGTCCCGTGCGGTACATCTCCTGGAGTACCTGTAAGGCGGTCTTAACCTCCGGCTGAATCCCTCCATAGACAAGCTTTCCGCTCTTGTCCTTGATCCAAATACCGGGATAGGCGTTATACCCTGCCATAAACCCGGTAAGCCCCATTACCGGGTCCCACAAATATTTGGTTAAAGCGAGGCCGTACGTGTCCCTCCGACCGTTCCCGTCAGGATCCCTCTCTGTAAACGCTTTCGATATTGCCAAAACATCATCCATCGATTGCGGCGGCTTTAGCCCTAGAAGGTCCAGCCAGTCCGTGCGGATCCATATAAACATGGCCCCTTCAATAGACGAAGTGGTCTCCGGTATCGCCATCAGCCTGCCGTTAATAGTTGCGGTGTCGAATGGGCCGCTGCCCTCCTGGCTCAGCACTTTTCGGGTCAGCGGAGTTGCATAATCGTTGTAGACCTGGGTAAGATCCTGAATCAATCCCGCATTGCTGAGCACTCTGAGCTGTGAAGCGTTCACCCGGACAATATCCGGGATATCGCCGGAGGCCAGGGAAGCGCCGAGCTTTCGGGAATAGATGGAGCTCCAGGCGGTCCAGTCATACTTAATCCGGATACCCAGCACATCTTCGTAAAGCTGTGTCCAGCGGTTATCCTCCAGCGTCTCCCCGGGCAGTTGACTCAGCATTTCTTCAAGCGCATCGTTATTTTCACGCACGAAAGAAAGCTGAATGGGCTGCTCGTATTTGCTTAGTCCAGGCTCCTGGTACAAAGACGATTTCTCCTCTATTCCATCTGAGACTGGATGCTCGGAAGGAAGGTTGCCGCTTCCCTCGCAAGCGGTCAACAGTTGAACGGCGATACATGCTGTGACAGTCCAATGGACTCGGTTCATGATTGTTTTCGGCACCAGTTGCACCCTCACTTTGCAAGAATATAAATCTACCGGAATATTATATTATCCAAGCAAGTCGAAGGGAAATGTAAGGTGCATTTCTTGATTAGCTTACCTGTTCTTTACCACTTTTTCACTATCGCCGGTTTGAAGCCTATCTGGAACCCTGTGACCGCCTGGAATGCGAGTTTGGCCTGGAGCTGCTTGTCGAACAGCAACGGAGCCTCGGTGCGCACGACGGGAAATGTGCTCAGCCAGGTATGGTCGTCCGAGATCCCCCAGAACATTACCCCGCTTAGCAGCTCCTTGCGGGTTCTTAGCGCGTCGAACAATTCTCCGTACCGTTCCGCCTGCTGCTGCAGAATATCCCCGGGAACATCCGCGCCTACATCGCTTAGGTCATTATAGACATACAGACTCATATCCAGCTCGGTAATCTGGTTATCGAGCCCCAAATCGTGGAACTTTTGCATGGATTCTATAATACTCTGGGTGGAAGGGTACTCCAGATTAATATGGGTCTGGTGCCCGACCCCGTCGATCGGTACACCCTTCTCCAGCATTACCTTCACCAGATCGTACAATCTGTCCCGTTTAACCGGATTGTCTGTTCCGTAATCATTGATATACAGCTTGATGTCCGGTCCCCCGGCCTTGCGGGCAGCCCGGAAAGCCGTCTCGATAAAGCCGGTACCGGTAATCTTGTACCAATTACTGGCCCGCATTCCTTCCGGGTCTCCCGGCTCAATCACTTCATTCACAACGTCCCAGGAGGAAATATCATGCTTGTATCGTCCGACAACGGTGCTGATATAGGTGTCGAGCCGCTGAAGCAGCAGCTTCTTGTTCGTTTCGCGTTTCTTCGCGTCGGTCTCATCGGCCATAGCTTGGCCTGCTTCATCCCTGAAGAACCACTCCGGCGTCTGACTGTGCCAGACCAAGGTATGGAAACGCAGCCCCATGCCGTTCGCCTTGGCGAAGGCAACGATCCTGTCGGCCCGTTCCCAGGTGAAGCTGCCTTCTGCTGGCTCAATCGCATCCGGCTTCATTGCATTTTCGGCAACAATCCAATTGACCTGCTGCTTCAGCAGCTCCACTGTCCGTCCTTCCGTCTGTTCAGGTTCAATTGCTGCTCCCATGCGGAAGTAATCAGCATAGACTGCAGACAGCGACAGAAGACCCGTCTGAACCGGGGGTTCAGACGAATCTTCTGCGGATACAGCTCCAACCGTCTGCTTCGCTTCACCGGATGGCTGCTCCGATACAGCTTCCGGCAGCGTGGCCGGCTCCGGGGTTGGGGAGAATGCTTGGTCTCCCTGCGGTCCCGGCACAAGAGAAGCCGGAGTGTTGCCTTCCGCCGGGTCGGGCCGGCCGGAAGGCAACAGGAACGCTGCGGCAAGTACAAGAATTAGGGCGAGCATGGCGAGAAGCCCGCGCCTGCGGTTACTATTCATAGCTATAGCCCTCCTTTTAACCGACAATGCCGGTGCGCTCTATACTTTCAACAAAGTAGCGCTGCACGAACAGGTAAATGATAATCAGCGGCAGAATCGCAAGCAGTATCCCTGTATCCTGGACCATGCTCAAGTAGAACGGATCGGCCTTGGAATTGGCTCCGTCCTCCAGCATAATCGCCAGATTATAAGGTAATGAGCCTAGTTGGGTTGCCATCACCTTGCTTGAAGTCAGATAGGTTGTCGTGAAGAAGCTGTCGTTCCACTGCCATACAAACGAAAAGAGCAGTACCGTGACAATGGAAGGTATGGCATTGGGGAGCATAATTCTGTAGAAGGTTTTGCCCACGCCTGCTCCGTCGATATAAGCCGCTTCCTCGACCTCCTTCGGGATTCCCCTGAAAAATTGCCTGAAAATAAAGATGTACAACCCCGCCTTCAGCGAGTTGGCAGTGGCTGATGTTAAGATAAACGGCCAGTACGTGTTCAGCAAATTGACCGTCTTGCCGGTCAGAAGCGGGACCAGTCCAAGCAGGCTGAAATCTTTTAAATTCAGGTAGACTGGAATCAGAATCGTGATAGGCGGTACGAGAATGGTAAGAATAACCCCAGCGAACAGAACCGACCTTCCCTTGAACTTGAGCCGGGCGAACCCGTATCCTGCAAGCGCGCAGGAAATGGCTGTCAGCAGCGTGGTCAGCGTTGAAAGGGTAAACGTATTGAGCAACGCTTGCCAGTAATCCATGATATCGATCGCTTTGATAAAGTTATCGAGCGTGTAATGCTCGGGAAGCCAGATGACGATCGGCGAATACAGATCGCCCTTATCTTTGATGGCCGTGGATATCTTCTGGAGAATCGGATAGAGGATAACGAACGACAAGCCCGCAAGCAGGGTCAGCCGCACTAAGGACCAGATCCATTTCTTCCAGCGTTCCAGCGACAGCAGCCGGGTCGCAAACATTAGGCCCATCCCCCTTTTAATCATAGTAGAAGACCTTTCTGGAAATCAGGAAGCTGCTGATGACCAGAATCAGCGTCACGGCAGCAAAATATAGCCAGGCCATCGCGGAGCTAAGACCGAAATTGAACTGGGTGAAGCCCGTTTCCCGAATCAGATCCGTCATTTTGTTATTCGAAAAGGAATCGATAATGGTGTAGATGACATTCACCAGAATGAGCGGGCTGACCATGGGAAAGGTTATTTTCCAAAAAGCCTCATACCCGGTCGCCCCCTCCATCTTGGAGGCTTCATACAGCTGCGGTGAGATGGTCTGGATACCGGCCAGGAAAATTAGGATTTGCACACCGGACTGGCTGACAATGTCGTAAATGCGACTTACCGCGTTGCTCAAATAGTCGACAACCCATTCGCTCAGCCCCGCGTCCAGCATCAGGCTTTCCAACTGAAAGGTGCCCATTCCGTGGATGGCTCCAGCCCCGGCATTCTGTTCGTTGACGGCTTGAATCAGGCTGGTACTCTCCAGGTTCAGAATCACGCCGGAAGCCAGGATAACCGGCAGAAAGAAAATGGATCTGGCCAGTGATCTCCCGATAAACTTCTGATTCAGCAGCACTGCCAGAAACAGACTGAAGATCACAATGAGAGGCACATTGATGATCATGTTCAGAATCGAATCCGCCAGGGAGCGGTTGAACTCGGTATTCACCGTCAAAGCTTCCAAATAATTTTTAAAGCCGCTGAAATGAACAATCAAGCCGTCGGAATTGGCCTGTACCGAGCTTAGGCTGTAGCGCAGGGAAGATAAAAGCGGAATCAGGAAGAAGAAAATGAATCCGAGCAGCCAGGGCAGCACATAGAAAAAGCCCAATAGCGCTTTTTGTTCGTTGTAGGTTCTGCGATTCAGTCTCAGTATGGATTTCAAAATTGCTCACCACCCGTAATATAGCTTTCGGCCTCAATCGTCCGGCCTTCGGCAAGCACTGCGGTACGATTATAATTAACAACAACATATACGCCGTTTTCGTAGGTGCTTTTATAAACGCCGTCTGCCAGCTTCTCGTGTCCGGTCAGCCTCTGATTCTGAACGATCTTCAAAACCCCGTTCACTTCCAGGTACATTTCGGCGGCCTGGTTGATCCATTGTTCATAGTTGACCGCATACAGGTCATCGAATTCCGTGTCCTTCACCTTGTGGTTCGGCTCATAAATCCATTCATAATAGACGCCGGAGCCATATTCCAGGCTCTTCAGGATATATTGCTTCGAGTTGGTATATGTGGACAGATTGTAAGGCTTGCCCGTGTAGTTCACATATCCCCGGACGACCATTGGATAGAACGGAATTTCCTCATCCTCCAGCTTGAACCGGCTGCTGGACATCGGCGCATCCGTGATGTCGGACAAGTAAGGAAGCGCATAGGCATTTCCTCCGTCGGCCATGATGTGCAAGGACTGCTTGGAGATCCGGTCCAGGGACTGAATGGATATTTGCTCGGACTCCCCCCGGTCGATTTCGTGATCTCTGCGGAAATCGCTATTCAATTCATCGGCCATATCCCTTAATGCGATGCCACCGGTATCAAACGGTTTCATTCCCTTCAGCGTGGCATCCACATAACCGCCGACCCTATCTGGTGAGATAATGTAAGAAGGGGTGCGGGTACGGTCCCGCCTGTTCAGTGCCATATTGTAAGGATATACGGCTGCCGGGATTTCACTAAGCATTCTGGAAGCTTTCTGGTTAATCTTGAAGCCCGAGGTCTGGCCTGCCTTCAGGAGCGCAACATCAGGGAATAGCTGAACCCCTTGTTCCCTGGCGAATGCCGCCAGGCGGTTTAGACCCTTGCTGCCGCCGAGCGCCTTGTCAACAGACAGCTGATCGGGCACTTTATGATCCAGTCCCCGATTGAACCAGCCTGCATATTTAAGCATGATATTTTCAATGCCGCGCTGCTTCATCTGCTCCAGCACAGACTGGGCATCCTCAAATGTGGTCAGCGGCTCCAGCGATTGATAAGGGATGCCGAGCACATGCTTCGTCTTGGTAATGCCGCCCACCAGTTCAAGGTAAAAGGGCGTGTTCACCAGAGCTTCCGCCGTTTGCGCTTTGGGCAGTCCGCCATGGTCTGTCAGATAATTCTGGTAATAACGTGCCATGCCCTGGTAGGATGCATCCGCACCGCTTAAGAACGCATAGCGGATTACATAATCCGTCTTGGGCATTTCCTGCTGAAATCTCGGCAATGTGCGGTTCTGGTCTGACGCGGTCAAGGTGACATCTCCCTTGGCAATTAGCGTAAAGCTCGGATACACATAGTTATAGCTGTTCACTCTTCCGCTGGTATCGGCATTAATGGTGGCAAACGGCGCTCCCTGTTCAATAATGCCCAGCAACGCGCCTTCCTTCCGGATCAGGCCGAACACCGGCAGCTTGACTTCCTGCTGCTGCGCGTAGGCGTCCGTTGTTTCCGTTGCTCCATCCTTCCCGTAAACGGCCTGCTTGTAGGCTGGATATTTGGTTTTGCCATTGTTGAAATGAATCAGCGCCCCGGAGCCATCCGGCACAAACAGTGAACCTTGTTCATTACGGCCGCCCGCTCCAAAGAAGCTCAGGACCGAGATATCATTGACCGGATAGTCTGCGGGATAGCGGATATCCGCCGTCGGAACCTTCACCACCAGTTGATCCCCGTCGAGCGAATATTCAATCGACAGCTGGAAGATACGGGGCACCGGCTTGGTTTGGCTCAAGTGGTTCTCGGCAATATCCTGCTGCAAATCTTCCTCCGTATACCCCGCTTTTTCAAAGCCCTTCAGTGTCCGGTCCAATTGAAGCCCCTTCAGCGCTTCATCGTTGCGGGTATACACGCCTTTCTCCTCATCGAGAGTGTAGGCGATTTTCATGGTACGCAACCCGGTTTTATCCATCTTGCTCATGATCTTCTCCTCGAACCGCGCCTTGCTCATCTTCATCGGCAGATCTTCGGCCGTTTTGGCAGTAGTTCCGAACTGGTAGAAGACCTTGACGCCTTCTGGCGTCTGTTCCATTTTCATTTGCTTATTGGCAACGCTGTCCGTATACGAATTGACAGAGCTGACCTGTCCCAGATAGTTATAAAAATCCAGCTTGATCTGCGCGGACAACAGGTCTTTATTGTCTCCGCTTGCCAGTGCATCTGCTTCCCGTTTGAGCGGATTGCTGTACCAGACCGTTCCGTCCGACTGCTTCTTAATGGCTATGCCGCCCGTGGCTTCATCCATAAACAGCCGGAGGTGCTCATTCTCCAGAACACCTTTCATGCCGTCCACACGCGTATCGTCAAAGGCGGATTTCAGACGGTCCCCTTTATCAAAGGACACTTCAAGATCCGGTTCATGCCCGCTCGTCTGGCTGCTTGAACCGGACGATGTACAACCTGCCAGCATACTCATGCTTAAGAGAATCGAGAGCAGTATGATTAACGGCTTTCTCATTCCCGGTCCTCCTCCTATCCTCTCAAGACAATTTCTTGGGTTATGGTTGAGATAAATTCAACAATTTGCTGAATCAGACTGAAAAAAAGCAAGGCCAGGAAGGCCATAAAAGCCATAGCCACTACTGTTAACAGAATCGTTCCGATCGTCTTGGACGGAGAAAACTGATGAACCGTCATAATTCCGACAAACAGCAGCAGGCCCGACCATATCACGGCAAAGTTTTTGAAAAAATAATAAAAAGAGCTTTCCTGCGCAGTAATGATATTGCTGATCCAAATCCACGGAAAGTTGATAAGCACGATCGGAATCAGGGCAAAGCAAGTGGTGATAAAAATTTCCACGAACTTCCCTTCCCCGTCCATCAGCGTGGTCAGCGACCAGTTCGCCACACACCAGAAGAGAACGGGAACCAGCACATAGGCTGTTTCCAGCAGGCTGTTCAGATCCTTGGGATTGTTCAGATTCACCAGAAATCCGCTGTACTGGCTGCCCAGTATATTGGTCAAAATAAGCATAAACAATATACCGAAGGACAGGATCAGGCTCTTTTTTTGACTGCATTCATATTTGAGATCCCAGTATCCGTTGAACGGATGAACAATGACATACAGCGGAGTGTGCAACGCTTCTCTGTTCAATGGAGTACAACCTTCTTTCTTGCCCTCATTTTCCGGTACATTCTCCAGATCTGCCATATAATCACCAGGGCGATGACAACGGTCATTATGGTGGAGAAATGTTCGCGTAGCACTTCTTTACGGTAGAGCAGGAACGCTTTGGAATAGTTAGTCCGGTCCATACTTCGCTTGAAATACTGAACCGCCTCCTTGTATTCGCCTTTCCGGAGATGAGCCTTGCCTATGCCGGCATAGGCATACTCCATATTCGCGTTCATGTTCACAACCTTGCTGAAGAGCTGGTAAGCCTGTTCTTCATCGCCTCTGTAATAGCTTCTAACAGCGTCGTTCAGCGTCCTCCCGTAATCGGTGGTCTGAAATACCGTGATTTCCCCAAGCGTCTGGTCCAGCACAAGGATGTCATCGCCGTTATGCTCAATGGCAGCAGGGGTATTGAATTCACCCAGACGGTTGCCGAGTCCGCCAAAAATATACATCAGGTATCCATCGCCATTGTAGGTAAAGACCCGGCCCCGTTTGGCGTCAAGCACCGAATACATCTCGCTGTCGCCCACATCAATATCCACAAGACGGGGAGCGCCGCCCGAGAGCGTCGAATACATGATATCGCCGCTGGGCTTATAGTAGCCCTCTCTTCTCAGGATATCCGCGCCCTGCGCGTTCAGCTTCTTGATCGGGTCACCGTATTCGTCACCATTAGTTGCATACAGGAAGCCTTCATCATTCATATCCAGATTGGTAAATTCGGTTGGTGTGTACATGACCATTTGCTCGCGCTGTGCCTGGGTCGATATGGATTTCCAGAAGTAATCCACGGGATCCACATGCACCCGGTTCGCGCCCATGAACGATTTAAAAGCGCCGTCCGAACCGAACTCCATAAATCCGTCGAAAACACCAGCAGACATGACATAGATTCGGTTAGCCTTATCCACGGCTACACGAACAGGCTGAAAATCAAAGTTCGCCTGCAGCAATTCGGATTTCGGCGATTCGATGACACCTACCGCATTGAACCGGCTGTCAAAATGAACGATACGTTTATTCCCCGTATCTGCGACATAAATTTCCTTTTGGTCTGTCACAAAAATCCCCTGCGGATTGTTGAAATGCTCCGCCTTCCCTTTGAGCAGGAACGAGTCCACGGTTCTGACGAATTTATAGTTCTGATCTAGTACAACAAACCGGTTATTGCCTGTATCCAGCAAGTAAATCTGCCTGTCGGACGTCACCTGAATATCCTGCGGATTCTTGAAATCACCTGCACCGGAGCTTATGCCCGTTATTAGCGTGGTTGCCTCATAGGCGGACGGAGCCGCCACATTATCCCCCCAGTATGAATAATTGTAGGAAGGGGCCGCGCTCTCCGCCTGGACAAGTTCTCCTCCAAGCCCCAGGCTGACCAGGCAGCACAAGGCCAGCAGACCGGCTTTTCGTTTCTTCATGCTTGCGACCATTGGTTACCGTTCCTCCTTTCTACTCCTTCATACCGGAAGTGGCCATCGTCTGGATGACACTGCTCTGTGAAATAATGAACAATAGAATCGGCACTGTCATGAGCAGCAGAGCCACCGCCGCCCCTACCCCGGCACGCGCAATTCCTCCCTGAATAATCTGGCTTAACGCATAATGAAGGGTCTTCAGGTTCTCACTGTAGATGAAATTGCCTCCATCCGTGCCCCACAGCGCCGGAAATTGCAAGATCATAAGCGTCAGCCATGCCGGTTTGACATTAGGCATCACGATTTGCCAGAACACCCGGTATTCATTCGCCCCGTCAATTTTGGCAGCTTCAATCAGTGCGTCCGGAATCTGCTCCATAAACTGCTTCATCAGAAACAATCCCAGGGAGAACGCCAGTGAAGGTACGATAATCGCCGCTTGTGTATTGATCCACCCCAGCTGGGACATCACCAGATAGTTGGGAATGGCCGTAACATGCGGCGAGAACATCAGTGACAGCACCACAATCTTGAATAGCATACCGGAGCCTGGAAATCTGAACTTGGCTAGGGGATAGGCCGCGGCTGATGCCAGCAGGATATGCCCTGCGGTCCCCACCAGCGTAATCAGCAGTGTATTCGCCACATATCTGGAGAAAGGCACCCAAGAATTCCCCATAATTAATACAAGATCCGTGAAATTCTCCATCGTCGGGTTTCTCACCAGGAAACGCGGCGGGAAGATAAACAGCTCGTCAAGCGGTTTGAATGCATTGTTCACGGCATAGACCAAAGGAAGGACCATGAACGAGCCGAACATCAGCAGCAGCCCAAATAGCATAAAGCTGACAATAAAAGATCGGTTCAGCCTTTTTTGAGGGCGAAAAGCCCCTATAACTCTTGCATACAGGGTCATTCACCCACCTTTCTCAGCAGTTTCTGGGTCAGCATATTGGTTCCAAGCATGATGCCGAAGAGTATGGTCGCAATTGCGGAGGCATAGCCCATCTCAAAGCGGAGCGTCCCGTAATCCATCAGATGGGTTACGACCGTATGCGCCGCGTAGTTGACGCTCGGGAACCCCGCAAGTGCTATAGATACATCAGCCACCGCGAAGGAGGCGGTGATCTGCATGACGGCACCGAACATCAGTTGCGGCCGCATGGATGGCAGCGTGACGAACCATAACTCCTGCCAGCGGTTCTTGATCCCGTCCATTGCTGCTGCCTCGAACAGTGATGGGTCAACGGTCTGCAGCCCGGCGATAAAGGCCAGAAAGCTTGTGCCCAGGCTGAGCCAGAGCTGAACGATAATCACAATAGCAAGAACATATTTCTCATTCTGCAGCCATTGAACCGGTTCAAGCAGCACGCCGATTTTCATCAGGAAGCCGTTGAGATAGCCGTAGCTGTCTCCTGAGAAGACGATCAGCCAGATAAAGAACACATTGCCCGAAATGGAAGGCGCATAGAATACCAGGGTCATAAGCGCTCTGACAAAGGGCGACAATTCATTGATCAGCCAAGCGAACAGGAAGCAGGCGATATAGCTTAACGGGCCTGTGATGACGGCGAACAGAAAGGTGTTTTTGAGCGCAATCATAAAAACATCGTCGCCCAGAAACAGCCTTGAATAATTCTCCCAGCCTACGAAGCGGGGCGTCTCCAGCATATTGAAGTAGAAGAAGCTTAACCCCAAGGAGACGACCACCGGAATGACTGTGAACAAGAAGAAGATAATCATATAGGGGCTCATCATGAGATAATAATGCTTGCTCTTCTTCATTTCTTTCCATAATAGCGCCAAGCGGGACTTCTTGACGGGACTGGCCAGCCCATGTAAGGCTGGTTCAGTGGCATTTTGTATGTGTACCATCGGCTTACAGCCTCCAAACTAATACGGGAGTTTAAATTCCTTCCGCTTGATCTGAATTTCATCGTTAATATAGATCAGATAATCCGATAAAGCTTCGCGCGGATTCACGTTCCCGTTCACAACCTTGCGGAACGCATTGTCCAGATGTCTGCCTGTGAAGTAGCCGCCGGGAACCTGCGGGTTGCCTTTCACCCATTGCCACTGGCTCTCCAGATTGATATAATCCTTCACCGGCCATGGTAATTCCTCAAGCGCCTCGATATTGGCAGTCGGGTAGCGGGCTGCCGCGCCCATCAGACCTTCCATTTCACGTCCGTACTGGACCTGGGTTGCCTTGTCTGTCCACCATTTCATGAACTCCCAGGAGGAATTCTTGTCCTTGGCGTTCTCCAGCAGCATGACTCCGGTCGTATGGCTGGCCACGCTGTGGTCAACCGTACCGTCCGCCTGAGGCGTACCTGGAACGAGGGTGAATTCCCATAGATTGCGGATTTCGGGAGCCATAACGGTAAGGCTGTTATAGATCGTGTAATCGGCAATCCCAATCGGCATTTCCCCTGTACGGAAGCGGTTCGGAAAGTCCGCCTTGACCGGGAACTTGTAATTGGTATAGAACTGGGTCCATTTGTTGAATTCTGCCATGGAGATCTCTGAGTCCAAGGCGCTTTGCTTCTGGTCGTCCGTATACAACTGCCCCCCATTCTGATAGAGCAGCATGGTGAAGGCCGCATTCGGCACCAGCGTGGCATTGTTCAGCGTATCTTCAAGCGGAAGATAGAACTCCAGATTATGCCTTTGCAGAACGGACACCACATTGTATACATCCTGCCAGGTTTTGGGCGGCTCCAGACCAAGCTCCTGCAGAATATCCTTCCGGTAGAACAGCATAGGGAATATCTGCTGCTCGGGAAGCCCGTAGACGTTTCCGTTGTACTTGTATGGCGTCAGAGCGCTGTCACGGAATCTGGAAGTGACCTCTTTGAAATCAGCAAACCCGGATAAATCCGCCGCTGCTTTTCTCATTGCATAGTTGACGGGAAGATCCTCTCCAATCTGCATGGCTACGTCCGGCCCTTCACCCGCCAGCGTCGCAGGCAGCAGAATATTGGGCGGCACTAGTCTTAGAGAAACGGAGATGTTCGTATCCGGTGTGAACGTATCGTCAATCATGCTCTTCATCACTTGGGCCTGATCCCGGCCGGTTGAAATCCAGACCGTGATCGACTTCTGCTTCTTCGCCACGTTCCCGATGCTGTCATAATCCGCGGTATACGAAGCAGTAAACGCACCCAGCTCATGCTTCAGCTTCTGGAAGAAGGTGGCCTGTGCACGGGGAAGCTTCTTGCCTGGAGCCGACACGATTAGGGAATCCAGGGTCAACGGCTGCTCCTGCACGGTAAGTATCCATGTTCCGAGTCCTCCTACATTGGTTTTGAACGAAGTCAGCCGTTTGGCAACCGTGCCCGGATTCTTCACCATATCCTCCAGCTGGGTCACCATAGAGTATAGAATCGACACCTTGTCGCTGCGTTCCCCGGTGGCCTGCTCCAGATAATTGCCGACACTTCGAATGATATCCGCCTGTTCCCGGAACACTTTGGTCATATCCGGAATCCGTTTCTCCAACTGATAGTCGCGGAACTTGTCAGGATTGTTGGAGGTAATTGCCAGAATGTTGCGGTACATTTCATTCAGGGTCAGTACACTGGACTGGATCGTACGGACCAGAGGCGCGATATCGCCTAGTGTGACCGTCAGCCTTAACGTGTGCGTCCCTTTCGTGAGATGAAACAGATAAGGCTCCTCCCCGCCGAGCACGTTCATTTTCCAGCTGGGGCTGTAATTGAAGCGGATCTGCTTCATTTCCTTGAACGGATATTCACCATCAATCGTCAGACTGCGGTTGGCGTAGACGCCCCGAAGCTGATCCTGCTTCTCCTTGAGTGCAATCTGGTACAGCCCGTCTTCAGGCGCATTGACCTGCCATTCTATCCATTGACCGGGCAGCTTCCAGTTCACACCCCCGATCGTATTAATCCTTATACTGGAGACATGGTAAGGAACAACTGTCGGACTGGAATGGTCTGACAACGGGTATAAGGTCGGTGAGGATTTGGCAGACGCTGCTTCCGCCTGAACCTCCATATAGGGTTCAGTTACAGGCTGCAACCCCTTGACCTCATAATCCTGTTTGACTTCTGAATAGGATTTGACCTTCTGATCCTGAAACAGCTCAATATAATCAATTGCCATAGGCTCACGGAGTGCGGTAAGCGACAGATTCTGGTTCCCCTTCTCCAAATAGAAGGAATACGGCTCCTCATAGAAACCTTCGCTGTCTGCGAACACAGAGGATTGCCATACCGGCTTCTCCACCTGTCTGGGGCGGAGGTCGTTGCCGCGGTCATCCCTTTTGACTTCGGCCTCCCGGTTGCCCCAGACCCGATCGAACAATAAAGAGTCTGCGCCCTTGAACGGCGTCTTCTGATTAATGGCGAAGGAGCGTTCAATCGATGAGCTTTTTCCTTCTATCGGGTAATAATGAATGCGTATGTTGTACAAGCCGGTTTCGGTAATCGGCACATCCCAGCTGATCGTTCCCGATTCGGGAGTAATGACTGCGGCACCGCTCAGCCCCTCAAACTGCTCTTTGACTTCAAATGGCTCACCCTGGGTCAGGGAGAAAGCTTCTCCCTCGATCCGGATATCCTGATCCGGCCTTTCAGCATTCTTATATTGCTTCAGGTAAGCCTCATAGCCGCCTTCAGCCAGATCATTCGAGACCGCAGCAAACTTGCCTTCCTGTGGCGAATCGGAATGAACGGGAGGCTGCGAGGAATTAAGCATCCAGAACGCCCCGGCCAGCAGTGCAACAACTAATATAATCGCTGTGCTCCTATTTCGAATATTCAACGTTCTCCTCCCCTTAAGCGATGGATCATCATTGGGATTAACAGTCCGCCAGGCTGGTGTTTGCAGCCAACCGGGGACTGTTAATTTATAAGGCTATCTGTTTATTTTTTGTAGACAGCATCCACAGAAGCCTGAACCTTCGCTTTGTATTTCTGGATGACAGTGGACGCTGACGTTCCTTTATTAAGCTCGCCCAGCAAGTCGTAGTAAGGCATCGTCGAGAATGTGTTATGGTTCGTAAGCCTCATGCCGCTCTCTACCAGCTTCGCATTGTTGATATCTTCCTCATTGTCATAGGTGCTTTCCAGTGATGCCTGTTTCGGATATTCGTAGATCGATTCGATGTCGTTGATCTTCTCCCAGATATAGAGCAGCCATTCCGGGTGCTCCGATTTCTTAGGAATGGTCAGGAACTGGACACTGGATTCCACGCTGTGATAGGTGGAAGCGCTTGGCCCTTTGGGAAAAGGAACAAAGCCGATATCATAATCCTTCATATCCGTTTTGAACCCGCTGGCTTCATAGTCCGCTCCGGCATACATCAGTGTGTTGCCCTGCCGGAAGAATTGAGCCGGTTCTTTCCAGTCACCGCCCTCTGTCGGTCTTGCCACCTTCTCCGCTCCCAGCTTGGAGATGAACTTGAAGACCTCAAGGGTTTTGGGATCATCCAGATTTTGCTTGTCATCCACGGTAAGATCGGTTTCATTCGAGGCAAGCGCCATATCCAGGAAACCGGAGGAGGCCAATCCCCAAACATCAAGTTTTCCGTTGTTATCGGTATCTTTATTGGCCTCTTTCGCTACTTGAGAGAAGGTATCCCAGTTCCAGTTATCTTCATCTACATATTCCTGGAGTGGCTTCATTCCCAGCTTCTTCATCAGGGTCCGGTTATAAAAAATACCGCTAATCAGATTGCCAGTGTTCTCTGAAAAGCCATACCCCTTGCCGTTGTATTGGGAGAAATCACTGGTCATCTCCTGGTTGAAAGCATTCTCATTCTTGGTATACTCGTCAACCGGCCAGAACAAGTCCTGCTTGGTCAATGCCGGGATCATGTAGGCCTTGCCCATTCTGACAATATCTCCAAGAGGCTCGCCGGCTACCAGTGAAGCTACAACCTTCTTCTGGTATTCACCGAAGTCGAGCGCAACGTACTTCACCTTGAAATTATGCTTCTTTTCCAGCTCCTTCAGGTTTTTCTGGCGCTGGATATTATCCGGGTTGTCCTCTGGAATCGTCATATCCCACCAGGAGACAATCTTGATCGTTTTGCCCCCCATATCAAAATCCATTTCCGGTGTGGCGTTTGTCGGTTCTGCGCTAGCCGATGCTTCCGGGCTGACCTCTGTCCCCGGCGTATTCGCCGCAGTTGTAGGTTTGGCTGACGCCTCGCCGCCGGCATTGGTGCTCTTACCGGAGCCCCCGCTGCATGCAGTCATCGCAGCAACCAACATCAAACTAGTGAATACTGACATTACTTTCTTTGCTCGCATTATGTGCCCCCCCAAGTATGAATGACTTACCTCGAAAGTTTAGCGCTTACATTTCCATGCAACAACCTGCCTAACTTCAGCAGTTCACCCGACAGATTATAGGTCCGGTCACAAGCCCTGTACACTTGTTCAAGGACTTCATTTATCTGGTAAACAAATGGTACCTGCCTCAAGAAATGCACATTGTAGCCTTTTCGTCTGTTGCACATAATGGATTATAAGCACTATTTTATGAGCCTGGTCATCATTCCTGGAAGCCAGTCACTTGATTGTTAATCCATTCAATTCCTCTGGAAAGCGGGGTCTTCATATTGTATAGAATCTTATGTATCGAGCGAAACAGCCAATTGAGAGAGATCGCTTCGTATATGGCGGGTGGCTTGATTACGGATTTCAGCATACACCTGCATGCCGATTATTCGTCCGCTATCCTTCCGTTAATCCGGAGAGAAGACATTTCGCTCATACTTCTTAATATTAGGAACGACCATTTGACGGGAATGGGACTCTGTGAGCAAATTCGCAGGGAAAGTCCGGTTCCAATCATTCTTTTGGGAGGCAGCAGTGATTTTGATCTGGCGCGCAAAGCGCTGATGTTTGATGTAAGCGATTACTTGACCGACCCCGTTAACCCTGAAGAGCTGGCTAGAAGCCTGGAAGCGGTCAAACGGAAACTTGGACCCCTGAGCAGATCCAACACTCCGTCTCAAGCCGTTGGAGAGGCAGCCGGGGAAAGAGACTCCGCCGCCTCCTGTTCGATCATTAATACGATAAAACAATACGTGGATGAGCAGCTGCACCAGAATATTACCCTGAAACGGATATCCGATTCCCTGAATTTCAACTGCGCTTATCTCGGACAAAAATTCAAGCAGCACGAGAACATGTCTTTCAACGAATACCTGCTGAGGCAGCGCATGGAGAAGGCGAAGCTGCTGCTGGAAACCACCGATATGAAAATCTACGAGATTGCGGACGCTGTCGGGTATACGGAAATGGACTGGTTCTACAAAAAGTTCCGAGAATATACGGGGACGAGTGCAAACGAATACCGAAAGCAATGCTTCATCACGGCCTGAGCTGGATGGCTTATGCAATTTTTCAGACGGAAAATAATCAAACGGCTGCTCGTCCTTTAGTGGACAACGCAGCTTTTATTCATAAATATTTTCCATTTATACTAATTATTTTAATATTTAAAGTTTAACTGTTATCACAAATGAGTTTTATCTAATAATAGATCAATAAGTCGTGAGGATCGGTCATTGTTTGAACGAAAACGATAATTTATTATAGTTGCATGGTTATGTAAGCGCTAACATGTAAAAGGGGGTTAGGGTAAATAGCATTAGGATTAACCCACGGCCAAGCCGCAAATGGTTCAGGGAAGGAGGAGTGCCTGTCAGCCAGTAGGCTTAGGGTATAGCAGTCCTGTGAAAGGCTCCAATTATACAAAGGGGGAGTGAACCGATGCGTAGTCACAGCATGAGAAGCAATTCTATTCGTAAATTTCTTTATATTTCGCCCTTTATGGTTTTACTTGCTGTCTTTGCATACTATCCGCTCTATGGCTGGGTATATGCATTCTTTGACTATATGCCGCCGATTCCGCTGTCACAATCGCCTTTTGTCGGGTTGAAATGGTTTCATTCCCTGGTAGAGAACCAGGTAAAGGTCGATCAGCTGCTTCAGGTCATCAAAAACACCTTCGGCATCAGCGGGCTGAGCATACTTTTCTCTTGGCTCCCCATGATCTTTGCCATTTTCCTGACAGAGATCAAAGCCGTCCGTTTCCGCAAATTTATCCAGACCGTAACCACCCTTCCGAACTTTATCAGCTGGGTACTGGTCTATTCCCTGGCATTTTCCATGTTCTCCAGTGAAGGGGTCGTCAATGGTTTTTTGAGCCAGATGGGGCTGAGTGACTCTCCTATACTCTTTCTTCAGAACTCGGACCATGTCTGGATTACGATGTGGATATGGGCCACCTGGAAGTCACTGGGCTGGTCGGCCATTTTGTATATAGCAGCGATTATGAGTATTGATGAGTCCCTGTACGAAGCGGCTTATGTAGATGGTGCAACAAGAATGCAGGTCATCCGGCATGTAGTTCTGCCAAGTATGCTGCCGACTTATTTTGTGCTGTTGATGCTCCAGATTGCCAGCTTCCTGAACAATGGGCTGGAGCAATATTTTGTTTTCCAGAATGCCTTCAACAAAGACACCATCCAGGTATTGGATCTATATGTATACAACCTGGCTATGGGAGGCGGCAGCTATTCCGTTTCCGTCGCGATCAGTATGCTGAAAAGCCTGATTAGTGTTGTGCTTCTCTTTTCCGTAAACGGGCTGTCCAAATTGTTAAGAGGGGAGGGCATCGTATGAGTGACAACCAGACCGGTTTGACGCCGAATGCCAAAGAAAATAACATCTCCCCCAAAATTAAAATGCAGGTCAGTGCAACCGACAAACTGATTTCTGTTGTGATCTACGTGCTGTTTTCTCTCTTTGCATTTATGTGTGTCTATCCGTTTTACTCCATCATTATCAATACCATAAGCGCCAACGATCTCAGTGCCAAAGGTGAAATTGTGTTTTGGCCAAGGCAGATCCATTTCCAGAACTATGTTGATGTGTTCAAAATACCGGGACTGTGGAATGCATTTGTCATTTCTTTGGGGAGAACGGTAATAGGTACACTTTTGACTGTCGGGGCCTCTGCCTTTTTGGGGTTCATGTTTGCCCAAGAGGATATGTGGGGGAAAAAATTCTGGTACCGCTTCACCATTATTACGATGTTCTTTAGTGCCGGCATTATCCCCTGGTATCTGACCATGCGATCGCTGCATCTGACCAACAATTTCCTGGCATACATCCTGCCGTCCATCGTAGCCCCGTTCTTCATCATACTTGTAAAAACGTTCGTAGAATCCACGCCGAAGGAATTGCAGCAGGCGGCCAGCATTGACGGTGCCGGGATTATGACGATCTTTTACAAAATTATCTTGCCCATAAGCAAACCGATATTGGCGACAGTCGCCATATTCTCGGCAGTCAACCAGTGGAACTCCTTTCAGGATACGCTGTTGCTGGTTACCGACAGTAAATTATACAGCTTGCAGTTTATTCTGTATAACTACATCAATCAGGCCAGTTCCTTATCCACCATGGTCAATCTGCAGAATGCCGGATCTACCGCCATGGCCAGTCTGTCCACCAAGCAAACCACTACATCTATTCGGATGACTGTTACCATTATCGTTGTCGCTCCTATTTTGCTGATTTATCCAATTTTCCAAAGATTCTTTGTAAAAGGAATTATCATTGGTGCAGTCAAAGGTTAAATTGCACCATTATGATAAATTAATCATTTGGGGGGCTGTAAATGAGTAAACACAATAAGCTGGCAAGAACATCATCAATGCTGTTCGGCACCACCCTGCTTCTGGTAACAACGATATTGAGCGGATGCAGCAGCAACGCTAATAATGCGGGTACAGCAACGGGATCACCTGCTGCGGGTACAGCCACCGAATCATCCAATCCGGGTACAGGAATTGATCACAGCAAGCCTTTGACCATTAACGTATTTGACAATGCCGCAAATTACCAGGGTGAGCAGACCGGATGGTACGGAAAACTGATTAAGGACAAGTTCAATATCACTCTAAATATTCTATCTCCGCAGGTTGCCGGCGATCAGCTATACAAGACAAGGTCGGCATCGGGAGATCTGGGAGACCTCCTGATTATTGATAACAGTCAGCTCGAGGAATTAATTCCGGCGGGTATGATTATGGATATCACGGATAAGATCAAGAATACGGAGTACCTGTCCAAATATGTGGACAATCACTTCAAGCCCTTCAATACTGCATTCGAAAGCATTAATCCAGACGGCAAAATTTATGCGCTGCCAACCTTTACATCGGACACTTCACCGACCACATTCTCGGAAGAACTCCCTTACTCCAGTCCGCTAATGCCTTGGGATTATTACAAGGGAATCGGGGCTCCCAAACTGAACAATCTGACCGATCTTCTGAATGCCCTGAAGCAGATGCAGGCGAAGTATCCCAAGACACCTGACGGCAAACCGATCGTTCCAATTACCTTGTGGAAGGACTGGGATAACGGAAGTATGGAAAATGTTCGTTGGCTGAGTAACTGGTACGGTTATGAACAGCCAGACGGAACCTCAACCTTACAGTTAAACGCAAAAGGCGACATCGTTCCTCTCGTTGACGACAACAGTATGTACAAGAAGATCCTCCAGTTCTATTATGACGCCAATCAGATGGGTCTCGTTGACCCTGACTCACCGTCCCAGGATTGGAATAAAGTCTCTGAAAAGCTGACTAACAAACAGGTCCTGCTCTTATGGTATTCATGGCAAAGAGGCTTCTACAATACCATTGAAAGAGGCAATAAAGGTGACGGCAATGTGGCCATTCCAATCGCGGATACCCATATTATCCAGAATAGTGATGCCTACTTCGGGAACGGAAGAGTATTTGCCATTGGTTCAAAAGCAAAGAATCCGGAAAGAATCATTGAATTCATGGATTGGCTGTCTTCACCGGAAGGCCTGCGCTACTATACCAATGGATTTGAAGGCTTCAACTATGAAAAGACAGCTGACGGCAAGTTTAAGCTGACCAAAGTAGGACAAACGGCCTTCCAAGATAATACCCCTGTTCCAGATCAATACGGCGGCGGAGGATATCAAGACGGCCAGAGTAAGCTCAATACTATGATTATGAGTGACTTTGTAGTAGATCCCGATACGAAGGAATTCTACAACAGCACCTATTGGAGCTCAACGATTGAGGCAAACAAGACGGTTCTGACTACGGAATGGCAGAAGGCTTACAATGCAACCACTCCGACAGAGTACTATCAGAAAAACAATATGATCGATATCGTGCCGAACATTAATACCAGTCTCGGGTCGGACTCCTCGGACATCAAGAATAAACGCAGTCAGATTTCGGATGATGTGAAGAACACTTCCTGGAAAATGATATTCGCCAAGGATCAGGCAGAATTCGATAAGCTCTGGACTAAGCTGCAGTCCGATGTAGTGGGTCTCGGTTGGAATGACGTTCTTGCCGTAGATACAGAAAGAGCACAAAAAATCGTAAAAATGCGTGCCGATGCAATCGCCAACAAATAGATTATTATTGCTCAAGCACATGCATCTCTTCTGTTCTAACTAAGTGGAAAGGGGCTAAAACGCAAGGGGCTGTCTCAAAAGTAGATTTTCTATGGAGGGGGATCGTTCTCTTCATTCTTAAAACCACAAAAAGTGAGCAAAGCAGCGCTTCTCCCGTATTTGGAGAAGCGCTGCTTTGTGTTTTTGGTCCACTGTGGCTTGCTTTAGCAGATTATGGGCAAGCAAAAGCCACCCGACTTCGAGGGTCACTTTTCCCATCCCTCGAAGCAGAAATCGCCGGAAGCCCCGGTTGTTCTTCAGTTGTCCAAACACACTCTCCAACGTTTCCTTGCTTTCTTTGCGGAAATGCAGCGTTTGTCTGGCTGGACATGCTCATGTATCCCCGGCTTCGTCGTACGTCCAGTTCTCAATCTTTCCGATATTCTCTTTCCAGGTTTTGCTCTTTTCTTTATGGTAGCTGCCGTATTGGACCACGGCCTACACGTGTTCGTTTTCCAAATACGTCAAGTTCTCTTCACTGCCGTAGCCTTCATCCGCATGAAGGTTGCATCCGGGTCCTTCTTGCTGAAGCTGTTTCGGTCCCCCAGCAGGGTTTGGTATTGCTCATATTTCAGCAGTCTGGGCAGCAGATCCTTGCGGAGCTGCCAAACGGCTTTTTTCAGGGGCTTATCTTTGGACATTCACGACACGAACGAGGTGGTAAGAAGGAATGTCATCTTCCAGAACCATTGGCAAGCAAAGTTGGTCCATGCTATATTGAATGTACAAAGAAATCGCTCCTTTGGAATGGTTGGGTGGTACCTCCATTTTACCAAAAGAACGATTTCTTTTTCGTGTTATTGAAGAGTGAAAATTCGTATCCCGCTTAAACAGCGGAGAGGACGGACTGATTGTGGAAAAGCGGCAGCGGTCGCCTTGGTCTCCGGATTTTCACCGCTAAGGGGAATGAAAAAAATCTGGAGAGCACAGCGATTGGAACAACGGTCCGTTCGCGCAGCGTCCACCCAAGTGCTCACGTTGATCCTACTTAAAAACAGGGGGCTATCGTTTTCGGTTTTTAGACCCAAGAACGGTCCCATACTAGAATATTCTACTTAATCCTTGAACCGGTCCGCTAAAAAATAAGCTTGGAGAACTGATACAACCCGTTCTTCCAGACCGGCCAATCATGGTCGCCGTTCTCCTCTACCCAGATATGCGGCACGGAATGCTGCGACAAATAAGCATGCGTCCGGTCGCTGACATTCTTGAGACTGTCCAGATCCCCACACGATAACCAGAGCAGACTGAGCAGCTCGGCGGCCTTCTGCGGTTCCGGAAACAACAGCTCAGGCAGCTTCGTATTGGGAGCCGGAGAGAACGCCCCGATCCAGGCGAAACGGTCCAGATGGTTCAGACCGATATTCAGGGATTGACCTCCGCCCATGGATAATCCGGCAATGGCACGGTGCATCCGTTCTGTCCGAACCGGATAATTCGCTTCGATATAGGGGATTAGATCATGGAGCAAATCCGATTCGAAGGTTTCGAACGCCTGTACCTTGTCTGGAGCAAAATGATCTCCTTCTGCCCGGTCATTCAACATCGCCCGGCCGTTCGGAAGTACCACAATCATGGGCTTCAGCATTTGATCCGCATACAAATTGTCCAGAATGATCTGAGGCTTGCCGTGATTGTACCACTCTGTCTCATCTCCGCCAATCCCGTGCAGCAGATACAAAACGCTATATTTTTGCTCAGCGGAATAGCCGGGAGGTGTATAGACCATTGCCTTCCGGGTGTTGCCTACCGCTCTAGAGGGATATTCTACGGTATGGATTATTCCCCGGGCAATGCCTTCCCTCTCCTTGTCATATCCGGCTGGTGCCGTTTGCATCGTATAATCTGGAATACTGTCGTTCATTGCCGTTCATTCCTCTCTTAGATATGAATGGATTGCCGTTTGAAATATTGCCCGACCAGAAATTGCATAACCTCACCTGGAGGTTTCTCCTCAAATTCTGCCTTGTCACCAAAAGCCATGCCGTAAGGCGTTTCCGGCGTACACGGTCTCCAGAGAGGCAACTCCTCACCGGTGGAATCCTTGCCGTTAGGATCACCCGTGCCAATGAAATACGCAAGATAATTGCACATCTGGCGGGCAAGGTCATAATGTTTGCCCACAAAAGGCCGCCAGCATTTGGCCAGCGTTTCGAAGTGGAACCACAGATCCACCGAATGGAAGGTTCCCGGATCATCCCATCCGGGAATGTCGGCATCAAACGTGTAATAATACATCGGAACGCCGCTGCCGGAATCGCTATTGGCCTTAACGGCAACACGGACCGCATATTCAATATTGCTTACGGAAGCCTTCTGGATCATTTCTTCCAGCTTTCCTGAATCAACGCCGCATAACTTAAGGTACTCTTCCGCTTCGCCGCCGAACATTTCAACCGCCATGGCTCTGAATTCATCCACGCTGCCGGCACCTGGAACAGCAAAAAATTCGGATGAGGTATTTCCCAGCATGACCGGCACTTTATGGTGCTGCCCCTTTAGAAAAAGGTCATACGGGTCGCCCGGACAGTATAACTGGTCCATGACCGTGCCCCAGAAGCTGCCGTACTCCAGCATTTTATCGCGGATATAGACGGCATCCAGCTTGCGGGCCTCTTCCAGCGTCGACACTCCCATAAATTCAAAGAACGCTGCGCCCTCCTCTTCAGCATCTTTCAAGGTCCGGTGCTGCGGAGGCACCGGGTTGTCCGGGTACAGCGGAGTAAAGATCCCGCTCATAATCACGGCCCGCTGAAACAACCCTTCATTCTGCGGCGAGGTCAGTTGGCTCAGCACACTTCCGCCGCCGGCTGATTGTCCGCCGATTGTGATTTGGTCCGGGTCTCCGCCAAAAGCAGCGACATTGCGTTTCACCCACTGTGTGCCAGCCTGCTGATCCAGATGTCCAAAATTCGCGGGAGCATCGGGGGATTCTGCAGTAATCTCAGGATGGCTCAGAAAGCCAAATGCGTTCAGACGGTAATTCACAGTCACAACGACAATCCCCCTGCGGGCAATGCGTTCGCCGTCAAACTCCATTTCAGCAGTATGGCCAACCTGTAGTCCTCCGCCAAAATACCATACAAAGACAGGAAGCTTCTCATCGGCGCTAACCGCCGGTGTCCAGACATTCAGGTACAGACAGTCCTCATCCATCGGAAGATCCGGGTCGACCGACCATTCGCGGGTATAAATATTATTCACATCTATGACTGTCGGGGCCTGCATCGAAATAGGGGCAAAATCATATGCCTTCAATTGCCCTTCCCAGTTCCGCACAGGCTGGGGGGCACGCCAGCGGTTCTTCCCTACAGGCGGGGCCGCAAACGGAATTCCTTTGAAGCTGGTAATACGTGGATCAGCTGCCGGCAACCCCTGAACGATACCATTTTCAACACACACCGCTCTTAACATGCCATTACTCCTCTCTGGATATCAGCGCTTAAGCACACAGGAATCAGCTTGTTCTGTTTAAGCAACCCGCATTTACCTCACGGCTACTTCCATAAATACCTTCTTTAGCTCCCGGTTCAGATCTTTATCTTCTGTCAGATCCAAAACCGGAACACCGTCAATATCAAAATGCACGCGGCGCAAGCCTGAACTTCTCGGTCCGTCAATCCCCGGTCTTGCATGATAAGCATTCCAAATGACCCCATCATCATCTGTCACATAGGAGTTGTGGCCCGGCCCATATTCTCCGGGAACACTTCTGGAGGTCAGCAGCGGATAATTCCCTTTGGTCCAGCTGCGGGTGTCCAGCAAATCTGCATCCTTATCGGCAGTCAAGAGACCCACAACATAGGTTGCATCCACTGCCGCGCTGGCAAAGGTCAAAAATAATTTGTCTTCGGTGTAGAGGGCAAACGGCCCCTCATCTACAAAAGTATGATTATTGGCCCACCCGTAATCGGGTCTGGTCAGAAGTACCGGATCACTGGTCAGCTTCCACGGCTCCTGCGGGTCAATGGTGGCGATATAGATCCAGGCTCCAAGATCGGCAGGCACGAACTGGCGCTCCGACCATGCGGCGTAATGCTCCCCGTTCCATTGAATGACAGTCATATCGAGGGAAATGGTTTTGCCTGCTTCGCATAAATATGTACCATCTTTCTTCACTACACGCTTAGGCATGGACCAGTCAGCAGCACACATCGGATTTCCTTCTGCACGTAACTTCATGACATGCGACTCTTCATGCAGGAACTCCCCCGGTGTTGCCGCATGAAAGAGATATAGCTCATCCTCAATGCTGTGAAATTCCGGTGCCCACAGCAGTCCGCCGATCTGTTCATAGGTGTTCGAATCCAGAATCAATACTTCCTCGGCATCTGCCAGCCCGGGGATGGTATCCGCTTCCCGCATATATAGCGTGTGATTTTGGTCCGCATCGTTGGTAGCAATGAAATAATACTTCCCTTTCCATTTCGCTATGCAGGGATCTGCACGGTCGAATGCAACCGGAAACGGGTAATGATCCTGATGGACTTCACCGGAAATTCTATAGGTTCCAGCCTTGTCCCAATGGATTTCTTCCGTATTCCAATCCACTCTTTTCAGCGCTTGGGTGCCGTCACTGTAGAGAGCCGTTGCCCGGATCTCATCCAAATCCTCTTCCGATGCGGCTGTCACGCGGTCTGGAACTTTAATGGCAATGTTGGTTGGAACCGTAAGCTTGCAGTAGAGCCTGCGGGCTATTTCTTTCGATACCGGGATGTAATTACGCGGCAGGACCCCCTCAATATCGGCAAGCACTGCCTCCAGGGTAAAAGGCTGCGCCGCTTCCGGTGCTGAGATTTCCTTCAGACTCATGATATCGGCTATAAAATTCTGATAACCGTTCCCCCGATCATCGATCCAGCGGATCAGGTAGCCTTTCCGACCGGCATCGTACTCGCAGGAGACATCGCTTACATAAGTATCCGCCTTAAGCTCCAGCAGTCCAACTTCGTTGTATTGCAGCAAGTCACCGGAGGAGAACACCAGCACTTTCCCCTTACTCTCTGCATCGGCTTCGCCTTCTGCCTCCGTACGGACTGCGATGACCCCGAAATCCCCCTCGGAGGTGTGGAACAGATACGGATTCTTCAAGCTCTTGGCCCGGAGTGTACCATCCTCATTCTCTGTCGCCTTCGCGAATAAGACCCCCGAATTATGGTTTAATTCCTGAAAAAGAAGCCCGTCGTTGCAATAAGCCAAATGCATGCTGTGCGCCAGCTTCGGAGCATATACCATATCCTCCTGAGGTATCCGGGTATAGCAAAGGATATAATTCCGATCTTCGTGTTGTTGTGGTATCATTAAAAAATGACCCCCTCCATTATTGATAAATCCTAATGACCATTAACTACCATTTGAGTATTGAAATTCAGAATGTTTCCCCAAACGCCCTTAATACACAATATAAATTATAGAAAAATACTAAATCCCAAACAATGATATATCCTGCTCATTAATTGATGTATCCGAAGAAAGGAGAAGCCAATGCCCAAGATTCATTATGTCGAATTTGACGCTACTCATCCTGACGATTTTGTCTTCAGTATTCCCGATGGCCATGATGCCTGGCTTCTGGTGCTCACACAAACTGCGGCGTTGTTTGAAGTGAACGGGGAATTGAAAGAGTATCCGGCCCACTCTGTTATTCTTTATCCTCCTAAGCACACTATCTATTATCGTGCTTGTTCCAATAAGTACGTTAACGACTGGGTCCGTTTCGATGCGGACGAATCCTACATCACTGAAACCACTTTGCCTGTTGGTGTTCCATTCTCGCTGCCGGACCCCAGCTATTGCCATCAGCTGTTTCAACTGTTGACCTTTGAGCATACTTTTCAGAATGATTACAGGGAATTGTCCATCGACTACCTGTTTCGAATTATCTTCAATAAGCTGTGTGAAGCGTCCCAGGATAAGCTGAACCCGCAGTATTATAATCTACTAAGTTTGCGTAAGACGCTTTACAATAACCCCGGCCATCCTTGGACCGTTTCCCTAATGGCAGAGTATCTGCATATCAGTGCAGGCTATCTGCAGACGATATATAAATCTACCTTCGGGATCTCCTGCATGGAAGATGTCATTCATTGCCGGATTCGGCTGGCCAAAGAAAAGCTTGGCTTCGGTCCGCATAAAATTGCCGAAGTTGCAACGCTTTGCGGGTATGCCAATGTGGAGCATTTCTGCAGACAGTTTCGGCAGCTTACGGGTTACTCCCCCAAGGCTTACCGGGAGACACTCGCCTCCAAGGAACCGAAGGAACCGGCTGACAAATGATTTGAGAGCGGCTCCCAGGTTCAGCTTGGGTAGCCCCTCTCTATTTTCCGGGTTCACCAAGGACAGGCAGCGCCGCATCATCACGTAAGAACAGGGGAATCTGATGTAGCGGCGCATCCGACAGGATGACCTGGCCGCCTGCAAATTTTTCACGGGTATAGGCATGGGTCCAATGGGATCCTGCCGGCAAATATACCTTGCGCTCCCTTACACCTTCGAACAGCACTGGGGCGACTAGGAGATCGGGACCGAACATATACTGGTCTTCCACTTCCCAGGCTTCCGGGTCCTGAGGGAAATCATAGAACAAAGGACGCATCGGTGGTGTCCCCTTCTCATGAGCAGCCCTCATCAAACCAGAGATATAGGGCTTCAGCCGCTCTCTGACCTGCAAGAATTCCTTGAATATGTCGTATGCCTCTTCCCCGTAGCTCCATACCTCATTATCCGAGCCGCTGCCGCATACGCCGCCCCCCTTCGTCCCGGTAGGCGGAACAAAAGGCTGGCGGTCGCCATGAAGCCGAAAAACCGGAGAGAACGCACCGTATTGGAACCAGCGCACCATCAGCTCACGGAACGAAGCGTCTTCCAGATTGCCGCCATGAAAGCCGCCGATATCCGTTGTCCACCAAGGAATGCCCGCCATAGCCATACTTAGGCCAGCTCTCACCTGAATGCCCAGAACTCTGAAGCTGGAGTGTATATCTCCGGACCATACGAGAGCACCATATCGCTGGCTTCCCGCCCAAGCGGAGCGCACCAGATTGATGATGCCCGATTGTCCCTCGGCGGACATTCCGTCGTAAAAGGTCTGGCTGAACTTCACCGGATAAATATTTCCAATTTGCTTGCTGGAGCCGATATGGTAACGGTAAATATCGTGGTCGTAGACAGTCAGTTCAGGCTCTGCCTCATCGAGCCAGAATACCCGTATGCCTTTGTCATAATAGTTCTGCTTAATCAATCCCCATAGAAACTGGCGGGCTTCAGGGTTGGTTGCATCAAAAATGGAGTTTTGTCCAAGAAACTGGAACTGGGTGCGGACACCGCGGTCGGAGCGGAGCAGATATCCCTTTTCCAGCATCTCCTGATAGTTCTCGCTCTCTGTTTGTACGGTCGGCCATACGGAGACCATTAACTCTATCCCCAGCTCCTGCAGTTCTTGCACCATTCCCTCAGGATCAGGCCAGTAATCGGGGTCAAATCTCCAGTCCCCTTGATTCGTCCAGTGAAAAAAGTCTACTACGATAACATCGATAGGCAGATTCCGGCGTTTATACTCCCTGGCCACCTCCAGCAATTCTTCCTGGGTACGGTACCTAAGCTTGCATTGCCAGAAACCCATGGCGTAGTCCGGCATCATCGGTACCGTTCCGGTTGCCTTGGCATAGGCTTCCTCGATTTCGGCAGGAGTATCACCGGCCGTGATCCAATAATCCAGTTGTTTGGCCGAGGGGGCCGTCCATTCTGTAACATTCAGACTGAAATGCGCCTGCCCGATTGCCGGATTGTGCCACAAAAAGCCATAACCGGTACTGGAGAGTACAAACGGAACACTGATCTGGCTGTTGCGGTGGGTCAGCTCCAAGGAGCAGCCCTTTAAATTCAGGAATTGATGCTGGTATTGCCCCATGCCATACAGCTTCTCGGAAGGATCCGCTTCCAGCCGGAGCTTCACGGAATAATCACTGCCGCCGGGAATGGCCCGGAGTTCTCTTCCTCCATATTTTAATTGATAGGTATCTTCCGTTTCGTTAAGCAATAGTTTGCCATGCTGGTTATAATAGAAAATCTGCCCCTTGTCAGTGATCTCCGCCTTGATATTTCCGTTAACAATCGTCGCTTTCCCCTTATCGATGGTTACCTCACATTTAATCGCCGGTGCAGGCAAGAGCGCCCAATCATCATCGGTGATCTCCGAATAGGAAGCCCGGACACGCAGCGCATGTTCACCCCAAGGTTCGATCCAGACTCTTTCATGGTCATATTCTCTAATCAGTCTTCCATTCTCTTCACGAAACATAGCACGATACCTCCAACAGTTCTATAATAAGGTTGCAACCACATTATAAAGAGTGCAGAACCGCCATACTACACATAAAAGTACGCATCTATCATACGATATTACGTTTTATTGGAGGAGTGTATAATCGTGGAATCTTTCGAAGACCAGCCCTATCCGTGGAAAAAAGAGCACACTGACATTCCGGAGAATCTGTTTCCGATCAACGTTTTTCATATCTACTTTCCGGACCGGAGCATTATTCCGCCCCATTGGCATAACCATCTCGAATGGATTCTGATTACCAAAGGCAGCTTCCGGGTCCAAGTCGGCCCTAATTCCAGAGAATTAGTGAGGGGAGAGGTCGCCTTTGTCGGCCAGCCCCAGATTCATGCGGCTTATCCAACAGAGGATGGCAGTGAGTTGTATGCAATCGTCTTTAACGAAGCCTTGCTAAATGGAATGAGGGATTATACTGAAATCCAGTACATCCGTCCGCTTCTGGCCGGTGAGCTTCTGCTGCCCGGCTTCTACCTCATCCATGAACCGGTTACCAAGTCGATCAGGGAATGTATGGAACGGATGATTCTCAGCTATCAGAACAAAACCTTTGGCTATGAACTATGCATAAAAGGCGATCTTTTCTCCTCCCTGGGCCTCGCTTATCCACTGGCGCAATTCACCTCTCCAAACTCAAGGGCAGCGCACGGGGAGACAGGAATTCAGCCTGTGTTGATCCATCTTAGCAACCATTTTCATGAACCGCTGACGGTAGAGGAAGCTGCCCGGATATGCTGTGTAACACCCAATTATTTCTGTCATTTATTCAAAAAAACCACTGGAAAAACGTTAATCGAATATGTAAATATGCTTCGGATACATGAAGCCTGCAGACTGCTTCAGCTTAACCGGTACTCTATCCAGGAAGTTGCCTATAAAGTCGGCTTTTCTAACCTGACGTACTTTGGACGGATGTTCAAAAGGATCACCGCTATGACTCCGAGCGTCTACATAACGCATTTTATCTGACCATAGCGGGCTGTTTCCTTTTCAATCTTTAGGGCTTAATAAAATGAAAATAATCGAAATCAGTATAACCGCCGGACTGAAGGGTCGCGTAATTGAAGAGTCCAACTCTATAACCCATAAAATGATCCAGCGTGAATTTCATTTGCAGCGTCCGGCCGATTGGCTTCCACGCTGTTCCGTCCTCTGAATAGAAGAACTGCGCCTGGTCAAGGCTATCCTCAAAATTGAAGTCAATTCTGAGATACACCCGTTCACCGGTGAACACGATACTCTCCACCGCCTCCTCGCAGCCGTCGCCGCCGTTAACACACATATCGATGCTGAACTGTCCTCGCTCCCCGGCTGCGACCCTAACCGTGCCAAACCCGTTCTGCAGCGCTACCATTCCTGCCCGGTCACCGGGCTTCATTCCCGAGATCTCCAGTACTGTCTCCGCACTGCAGGCCGGACCTTCCGTACGTTGCGTCAGCGTATTGCGGGCAAATAGGATACTGTCTGTGAATGGACCGGTGCGGAGCCGCAGATAGCCCGGCCGCTCTGTCACAGACCACAGCCCATGGTCAGGATTATGGTTCCACTGCCAGTTCAAGGCCAGCCGGTTGCTCTCATAGTCGAACTCATCACTGATGACCAGAGGCTTCGGTTCCGCAACAGGAAGCTTTGTCTCAATACCTTGAGGTACTGAGCCATTATTCCTGATGACCGGCCAATCGTTCTCCCAGCTCACAGGAAGCACGCAGGGAATCCGCCCGACAGCATCATGATCCTGGAACAGCACAGCATACCAATCATGATCCGGGGTATCAACAATACCGCCTTGAGCCACACCATTATTATGGTAGCCGAGGTCATCATCCAGAATAATTTCCCGTTCATAGGGACCCAGAAGTTCCCGTGAACGGTAGCATATTTGACGCCTGCGCATATTTCCGGTTCTCGGCCATTCAATAAAGAACAAATAGTAATAACCGTTCAGCTTGTACGCATGACAGCCTTCAATCCGCAGACCGATGTCAGTCCGGTCGCCTTCGAGCAGCAATTGATCGGTTCCCCCCGGCTTTACAGCCGTAAGATCTTCTGTCAGCTCCTTAATCCGGATATCCCCATTACCATAGATCACATAATTGCGGCTATCGTCATCCAGCAGAAGGCCCGGGTCATGGTGAAGCCCCGGTATCACCGAACGCTCCCATATTCCATGTTCAATATCCTCCGTGCGGTAGATATAGAACTGGTCCATGTCATTGGATGAAAAGCAAACATAGAATACCCCGTCTTTGTGACGGAGCGATGCCGCCCAGGAGCCTTTTCCGTAAATACCTTTTCCGTCCAGCAGCCGGTGGGCATCGTTATCCTCAAAGGTATCAAATACATAATTTACAATTTCCCAATTCACTAGGTTAACTGATTTCATAATCGGACAGCCCGGCATGGAATGCATACTCGTGCTGACCATATAGAATATTGAACCAACCCGGATGACGTCAACATCGGGAACATCTGCCCACATGATAGGATTGGTTATAATAGCGGTATTCACTGTACAGCCCTCCCTGTATGAACTCCTCTACTCCACGAACTGCCATGATACAAGCTTAAATAATGGAACCCCTGTTTTTCCTGTGAACACCAGATACAGATCGTGGATTCCTTCCGCTCCGTTAACCTCCGCCTTTAACTCTATCTGATTCTCCGGCCCATCCGCAGCGGGAACAGGCAGTTCGCCAATGAATAGACCTGCCGGTTCATCCAGATGCAGCTCAATCGTACCGCCGCCCTCTAGGCATATGACAGAAGCACTGAATGCTCCGGCACCTTTACTTCCGAAATCGACCCCGGATAATCCGATCCAGTCGCCATTGCCAATATCCGTTACAATCCGGTCTCCCACTGCCGCCTCGAATTCCGTCATTACGCCCGCACTCCATCCTATCGTCACCGCCTGAACACGTTGATACGGACTCAAAGACTTGATTTGCTGTACACCTTTATAGTCTGCTTCCACATGCTGAATGGAACCATCCCCATTATGGAAAAGGCGGCCCAGATGCGTTGAACGGTAGCCGTTCGCAATGCCCTGTGCTTTGGACAAGGTTTGCGCGTGATAGGCGATGTACCATTCATCATGAAATTGGAATATCGCATGATGGTTATTACCTGACACTCCGAAAAAATGCCCAGGGTTCTTTAGTATCGTCTCACGGTATGTCCAGGGACCCATTGGGTTGTCACTCGTCATATAGGCAATCTCACCCGCAGGAGGACTGCCTTCCGGACGTTCCCCGTCATAGAAATTCGAACAGTAGGTATAGTAGTAGACTCCGTTCCGCTTATGTATCCCGGCATCCTCGAACATGAATGGTGCGGGAATAACCTCAGCAGTACCTGCTACGCTGGTCATATCCTCCCCCAGCATCATAACCCGTGCTGTGCCAGGCTCGGTGAACTGTCCTTCCGGGACTCCGCCTCCGAAATAGATGTAGCCCTGGCCGTCATCATCAACCAGTACTGCCGGGTCGAACAGCCAGGTAACCTCTTCAACTCCAGGAGTGGACCGCAAAATAAGCGCCTCACCAATAGGGTCAACCCATGGTCCCACCGGACTGTCACTTGTCAGAACACCGATACCGCTGGCATTGTTGGCGAAGTACAGGAAGAATTTATCCTTGCCTCCGATTACCTTATGGACTGCTGCAGGCGCCCAGGACTGGGTAGCCCACTTGGCCGCTCCGTCCGGCCCTGCTACTGCAATTTCGCCGTGATCAGTCCAATTGACTAGATCACTGGAGGAGATTACCGCAATCTTACGGATACTGCTATAAGTATTTTCTTTGATCGTACCGTTCCCGTCATACTCCAGTGCATCATGGGTCATGTACAAATAGACCCGGTCTCCAAATACCAGGGCATACGGATCGGCCCCATATCGGTTCGCAACCACCGGATTCCCGTTAGGCGGAACCTTTCCTATGGCTTGATTCAATTGAAATACCATTCTATGTCCTCCATTTTTTGAATTTCCCGAACTTCATCAAGTATTATCATATCGAAGCAGCCAGATCGGCAAGCCGTCCGAACGAAGCTTTGGGCTGCTGGTGTACGTCAAACAGAAATGGCCAGTTTTTACGCCCGCGAACCGGGAAACCATCCAGCCAGGTATAATCATCCGCTACACCCCAGAACGTAACGGAATCAATGACCTTTCTGTATTCCAGCAGAACGGCAAAAATCTCCGCATAACGTTCTTCCTGAAGCTTCAGCATCGCAACTGTTGGCGCTTTCAAATCAGCCCGTTGATCTTCGAACCGGAACATGGAGAGATCAAGCTCGGTAATGTGGATTCTAAGGCCAAGAGAAGCATATAATTCAATCGCACTGCGGATTTCGTCAATGGTTGGGCCATAGATGTTCCAGTGTGCCTGCATACCTATCCCGTGAATAGGTGTATTCTGGTCGAGCAAACTGCGGACCAGCTTGAAGATCTTGTCGCGTTTAACAGGATCGGTCTCATTATAGTCGTTGTAGAACAACAAGGCGCCCGGGTCTGCCTGATGGGCCATTTCAAAAGCCTCACGGAGATAGTCCTCTCCGAGGATTTCGAGCCATTTCGTATCCCTCAAGTATTGGTCCGACTTATCCTCAATGGCTTCATTAACTACATCCCAGGCATAAGCCTGCCCGCGGTACCGGCCCACAACAGCGTTGATATGGGTTTGCAGACGGCCGAGCAGCTGCTCTCTGGTGCACGGCTCCCCCTCTGAATTGCGGAACATCCAATCTCCTGTCTGGTTATGCCAGAGAAGTGTATGGCCCCGGACTGCGATTTGATGGGCCTTAGCGAACTCAAAAATACGGTCGGCTGCATCAAAGGTAAAGATCCCTTCTTGCGGCTGGACTTCCTCAGGCTTCATCACATTTTCAGCTGTAATGCTGTTGAAATGCTTAGCAATGAAAGGCGCTTGAGCAGATAAAACATCCATGCTGACCGCAGCGCCCATTTTGAAGGCGTCCCGGAACACTTCATGCAATGCGGGTAACCCGCTATTTGCCTGTGTCATCTTGTATAACCTCCTAATTTGAATGTTGAACAGACAGTTAAGTCTATAATATCGCTTTTGTATGCGTTTACCATTACCAAATTAAAGAAGCATACTCATCCTTTTTCAGCTTCAGCCTGGTTGCGGTAAGCGACTGGTTTCAGTGCGGTCCGCTTTTCAAACTCTCTTAAAAAATGATGGTAATGAACATAACCCACATTCTCTGCAATCTTCCTGACGGTCTCGCCCGTTTCAATTAGCCGCTTCTTGGCTTGTTCGATGCGCAAATTATGAATATATTCAAGGATGCTGATATTATTCTTTTTAATAAACGCCTGGCCCAGGTATACCGGATTGATATAAAAGTGCTCTGCGATCTCTTTTACAGTCAATGGTTTGGAATAATTGTCCTTCAAAAAGTATTCCACCTGTATCAGCGGATGTTCGGATCCGCGCTCCTTATGCTGCTTGATATATTCCATACATGAATTCAACAATTGCCTAAGGATGTCTTCCAGCACTGCGAGCGACTTGGGCTTGGTTCTAAAAAACTCAAAAGAATCACTCCATTGCTCAGCCTTCCCGCCGAACTCCTTCACCAGCTCCATACTTTTCAGCATGATATCGATGCTGGTCATCTGTACAACCTCAGGCGCAGTTCTATTCCGTTCAAACATACTGAACATTTCCTTCAATTGGTCCCAAGCCTTCTGCTCCTGCAATCGTTCAACTGCGCCCATCAGTTCCTCTGTCAGATCTGCGGAAGGCAGACGATAGCTAAGCTGGCTCCGGGCATCCATGGTTGCATCAATGGGGCCGCTGGCTTCCGAATAGAAAAGATGGCGGGCGGCAGCCCCAGCAGCCAGCATATAGGCTACGGGCAGCTCCCGTAGTGACTGCACATTCGGCCCGATGCTCACATATCCCTTTACACTGTTCCTAGACAATTCGGTATATACCCGCCTAGCCAGCTCCGCTGCCCGCGCCGAGCTCTCCACAACAAGCCCCGCCTGATCGCCGGGCAAATCAATGAACAAGGCACCCACCACCCCAGCGAACTTCCGGCAGATTTCCGTGATATTGCATTTGGGGCCATTCACATGTATATAAGTCCAACCCGAAACCGCCTCGTCCAGACGATCCATGAGTTCGGCAATCTCCTCTTCCGGCTCCGTCCACTGTCCTTCGAGCATACGGGCGATCGCAACGGGAAGAAGCCGGCTCGCCAGCATGTCCTGCTGCATCTTGTGCTTGGCACGCATTTCCAGCTCATCCGTAATGTCAGCAAGCGCCTTCTCCCATTCCGCATCAATGACAGGCTTCAGCAAATAGTGTCTCACCCCATAACGGAGTGCTGTCCGTGCGTATTCGAACTCGCCGTAACCGCTGAGGACGATAAAAATGGGCTGCTCTATGTCCAAATCGCGTACTTGCTTGATTAGCTCTAATCCATCGATGCCGGGCATGCGGATATCTGTAATCACAAGATCTGGCGAACACTCCTCCACCATGCTTAACGCTTCTTCCCCGTTCTCACATGCGCCGCAGATTTCAAAGCCCAGCTCCTCCCAATCGGTCAACGTTCTTAATCCCTCTAATGCAATCGTTTCATCATCCGCTAAAACCACTTTAAACATGGGATTCCTCCACTTTTGGGTCTAATGCCAAGTCTATGGGGATTTGAATTGTGATCGACGTCTGTTCATACTCGGTACTCTCAATGGTAAAGCCGGCGCGGCTGTCATAATACATCATCAGGCGTCTATAGACATTTCGGAGCCCGACATTTTGTCCGGAGTCCTGGTCTGATTGCAGGTGGGACTTGATCCATTCCAGCTTCTCGTTGCCGATTCCCTTTCCGTTGTCAGTCACAACAATGATTAAAGATGCGTCGTTCATGGAAGCAGACACGTGAATCTTCCTTGCACCTTTGACCGATTGCAGACCATGCTTGCAGGAATTCTCCACCAGTGCCTGGACGCTCATTTTGGGAATCCGGCAATTCAGTACAGAAGGGTCGATATCAATGTCGTACGTGAACCGGCTCTGAAAGCGGAATTTTTCAATCTGCAGATACATTTCAATAAAAGATATTTCTTCCCCGACGGTAATCAGATCGTCCTTCCAGCTCAGCAGCCTGCGCATAATAAGGGCCAGATTCCGGATCACATCGGTGACCTCTTCATACTTGTATTTCTTACAAATGACCAGTATGGCGTTCAGCGTATTAAAAAGGAAATGCGGGTCCACCTGACTTTCCAGATAGTTCAACTCAGCTCTTACCTGCTCCAGCTCGAGGTCCTTTTTCTGAATTTCCAGCTTGTACACATCATTAATCAGATTGCGGATTTTCTCCGTCATCAGATTGAAGCTGCGGATGAGACCGCCGATTTCGTCCTTTCCCTCATACATATCAATGCTCTCGAACTGTTCATATTTGACAAGCTTCATATGTCTGTAGAGCAATCTCACCCTCAGATTATAGGATCGTATAATCACAATGATCAGCAGAGTTGGAATAATTACGGTCAGCACAGCAAAAATCAGCGAAAGCCGTAGCGCACGGCTCATCTCATGATTGACCACTCTGCCTTCCGGAGTTCCGATCAGCCTCCAGCCTTTCGTATATCCCGCATTGCCCAAAGTACGGACAATCTGCTTGGACGATTGACTGTCATCCGTATCCATGTTTAATAAAACGTTTTTATCCATGGAATAATAGGAATGATCCGATTCCAGCACCACACGGTTCTTCTCATCCAGGAGCTTGAACTGCAAATAGTCGTGTTCCTTCTTGAACAGCTCTTGCACATTGTTCAACCTCAGATCGATTCGCAGATACTTACGGTAGGGCTGTCCGGTAAAGTTATCCAACTTGCGGATAAGGCTGACAAACACTTCCTGCTGAGGCGGATTGAGCGGGTTAGTCCCCTGATAAGAGGTTAATAGCACCTTGTCCGAGCCACTGGTTATTTTACGGTACCATTCACTCTTCTTATCGTTGTCTGACAGAATAAAGTAACTGCCGCCGTTCTGAATCGTCGGATTGGTAGTATAGACGCCCATCCAATAAATATAGGAATGCAGGTTGTTATATTGCCACATCTTATCCCTCAGAACACTGTTGTAGGCATCATAATAAGCCTCGTTATCGGGATAGGTATAATCCATGATTTCATTGTAGGCACGGTCTGCTGCAACCGTGTTGCTTATCGCCACACATTCATTCACAATTTGCATAAAATCATAGACCACCCGGTCTACGGAAATCTCAAGGTTCTCTCTTTCACGGGCATCCACATTACGGCTGATCTGGACATAGAAGAGGGCGTTAATACTGAGTATAGGGACAAGAACGCATAGCAAATAGATAAACAGAAATTTGTATTTGAGCGGGATATCATTGACGATGGCTGATGGTTTCCTTTTGCCCTTCATGCTGCTCCCCTCCTCCTCTCCCTTGAATTAGCCCTTCTTGTACACCGAAGGTGAGACACCATTCAGCGATTTAAACTTGGCAGCGAACAAATCCGCATCCGAATATCCCACACGCTCCGAGATATCCGAAATGCACATATCCGTCCGGCGCAGCAGTTTCTTGGCTTTTTCAATCCGGTATTCATGAAGAAATTCGTTAAAAGAGATGCCATAACGTTTCTTGATCCGTTGTCCCAGATAGGCAGAATTCACATGTAAATGCTTCGCAATGTCCTGCAGCTTCAGCTTCTTCTGATAGTGCTCCCGGACATAGTCGATCGCCGCTGTAACGAGCAGGTCCTCCTGATGGTTGTCCACTGAGGCGAACCATTCGGCAACCTCGTACAGATCCTCCTTCGTCTGCTGCTCAAGCAGCGGCAAACAGCAAGCGGTTACCCGGGGTGGAAACCATTTATCCGCCCAACTTGCCGAGTCTCCTCCCCTTACATCGATTTCACGGAGCAGTTCAGCTTTGATGTTGCTCAAGAAGGCATCGATCCATGCACTTGAAGTACTATCCGCCGAGAAAATTTTAAAGACATCGCTCAGTTGGGAGCTTAATGGGTCAAGCTTCCCTTCGGTAACCGATTGGAGCAGCGATTTCTTCAGCCCCGCCGGAAGCAGTGCCATTTGATCCTTGTCCTGCTCCTGGAAGAAACCAATTTCGCGGGTGTTCAAATCCGGTCGGTATAGTTCAGCTGCGAGCGCTTCATGATACGCAGCATTCAGAAATGCGGTACCGCGATGCTCAAGGCTTGCCGAGAAAAGAACCAGACCGCTATACTCAGTCCGCATTTCATTGATCCAGCTTGCCAGCATCACCGGGTCAAGCTCCGGGCCTTCCGGCGGAGAAACCAGCAAATAGCCATGTTTATGGCTTCCAGCCAAAAAAGGGTACGCGATTATATTGCGGAACGTTTCCTTGAGGCTCATGGAATAGACTTGTCTTCGCAACTGTGAGCTGTCGAGCGAAACCCCCTGGGCCAATACACAGCATATCCGGGAGCCGGGGTATATATCCAGCGCCTTAAATGCCTCTTCCGCTTCTTCTGCAGTGTTCTCCCGCATGAGAAGACGGGATATGGTTTCCGCCTGTATAAAGGCGGAAACCAATTCCTGTCGTGAAGCAAGCTTACGCTCCGTGCGTATTTGTTCGGCTACAGTCTGCAGTGCCTCTGTCAATTCTATTTCATCCAAGGGTTTGGTCAAATAATTGGACACACCGTATCTAAGGGCTTCCTTGGCATACTCAAAGTCAGCATAACCGCTAAAGATGATGAACTTCGGTTGGAAATCGCTTTCAGCAAATATCTTAATGAGTTCAAGGCCATCGATCACAGGCATACGTACATCGGTTATGACCAAATCAGGCCGTGTGCTATGAATAAGCTGCAGCGCATCTTCGCCATCCAGGGCCTCGCCGCACACTTCAAAGTCCAGTTCCTCCCAGTCGACCAGTAGTCGCAATCCTTCAAGCATCAGCGGCTCATCGTCGGCAAACAGCACCTTAAGCATTGGCATCACCCTCTTTATTTCTAATTTTTTTGATTACAGAAAGCTAAGCCTTGTGGAACAGGAGAAACCGCTTCGGCTGCTGCCGAAACGGTATAATCCCTTATATTAACCATTTAAATAATTATTATCCATTTATTCTTTAACACTACCCAAATTTAATCCTACCACGAAGTACTTCTGCAAAAAAGGGTAAACGAACAAAATCGGCACTGCCGTAACAATTGTGATGGCTGCACGGATGGAAGCCGGTGTCACCAGGGCCTGCATCTGATTGTGCTGATTGCCTGCCAGCGCAGAAGGATCGTTGTTCGTGCTCATGGTGGAACCGAGCAGCTTCATCATTTCATATTGCAGTGTACTCAGTTTGATATCCGATGATGCGTACAGGAACGTGTCAAACCATGAGTTCCATGCGCCTACGGCGATGAATAAAGCTACGGTTGCCAGCACGGGAGTACACAGCGGGAAGATGATTTTCCAGAAGATTCTGAATTCTCCCGCCCCGTCGATTTTCGCCGACTCTGTGAGGCTGCCTGGAAGGGACCGGATATACGTCCGGAGGATAATCAGGTTGAACGCGCTGACCATGCTTGGAAGAATATAGACCATAAAGCTATGAAGTAGGCCTAACTCTTTAATAAGGAAGTAATTCGGAATCAGTCCGGCATTGAAATACATGGTCAGGATGAACAGCATACTTATTTTTTTACGGAAAATGTATTGCTTCTGCGCCAGTGTATACGCTAGCATCGTAGTCAGAAAAACGCCTAATACTGTCGAGAGCAGCGTGCGGGACACGGAGATAAAAGCGGCATGATAGATCGTCCCTGTGATAAAGACGGCTCTGTAGTTCTCTAAGGTCCAGGCACGGGGCCAGAAATATACTCCCCCGGCAAGAGTGTCACTGCCGTCATTTAAAGAAACCGCCAGCGTGTGGAGGAATGGATAGAGCGTGATGGCAACCACAAAGAGCATAAATATCGTGTTGATTGTATGAAAGACAATCGGCTCAATGCGTCCTGAACTTTTCGTCACAGCTTTCATATGGGCTTCCTCCTCTATACTAATCGCTCTTCGCCGAGGCGTTTTGCGATATAATTTGCGATGAATACGAGAATGACACTGACGATGGTTTTGAAGATCCCTGCCGCCGTAGCCAGAGAATAATTCCCCATAGAGATACCATACTTCACTACAAAGATATCAATGGTTTGCGACCAGTCCACAGTAAGCCCGTTACCAAGCAAATATTGGAGTTCAAAGCCGGCATCCAGAATATGTCCGATGTTCATAATGAGCAAGATAACGAATGTGGCTTTAATCCCAGGAAGAGTGACATAGCGCATCTTCTGAAAACGCTTGGCGCCGTCTATGGACGCTGCCTCATACAGAGAAGGATCGATCGAGGTAATGGCTGCCAGATAAATGATGGTACCCCAGCCCACCTCTTTCCACACGTTCGAAGCCCCGACAATGCCCCAGAAATATTTTCCTTCACTGAGCCACATAATCGGTTCTTTAATGAAGTGAAGCTTCATTAAGATGATATTGACAATTCCGTCATCAATCGACAGCGAAGTGGCAACGATGCCCGCTGCGATAACCCAGGACAAGAAGTGCGGCAAATACGAAATAGACTGAATGATACGCTTGAAAAACTTGACTTTGATCTCATTTAGCAGCAAAGCCAAGCCGATTGCCGTAACAGTACCAAGCACAAGGTTAATAAAGCTCATGGCGACCGTGTTGCGCAGCACCATCATAAAGGTCTCATCTGAAAATAGAAAATTGAACTGCTGCAAGCCTACCCACTCTTGCTTGCCGAAGGATAGCGCCGGGCGGTAGTTCTGAAAGGCCATTACCCAGCCCCAAATGGGAGCATAGTTAAAGATAATTAAATAAATGGCAATCGGCACGGACATGAAAATAAGCTGCTTCTGCGTTTTTAGCGTCTTCCAGCTAAGACTCACACCGATTTCCGGATCGACTCTGCGTTGTCTGGTCTTCTGGGTTTTGACCGGTTTGTCCAGTACGGTATCAGACATGTAGTGTTCCCCTCCTGTAAGATCATTCTCTCCATACTATCCGGATTAATGAAGAGCGGGAAATACGATTTCCCGCTCTATTCTTTGTCTTAAAATCGACTACTTCACACTCCAGTTTTTAATACGCGACTGGATTCCTTCATTTATGCGGTCTTCATAAGCCTTGATGTCCAGCTTATGAATGTGGTCGACATAATCTTGCCAGACCCCATCAAATTCAGCCGGACTGGCCATAATAGCCTTCGGCAAATATTTAATTTGAAGGTCATTCAGTTTGGACTGCGCAAGCTTGGCTGCCGAACCGTCCTTAAGAACGATGGAGTAAGCAGGGAAGTAGATATTATTTTCTTTTGGTTCCTTGAAGAATTCGGACCATGTTTTCTTGTTATACGCCTTCAGGATTTTCTGATCAGAAGGTTTCAGACTGTCGAAGAATTCCTGCGGCTGAGTTCCGGCATCAGCTGCATTCCCGTCGCTGTAGGTACCTTGAATTTTCGGCATATAACCAAACATAGTCGTGATTTTGTTAGCCAACTGCCAGCTTGTTTGATCTGCGTTCGTCCGCTCTTCCGGCGTCCGGTAGAACGTGCCGTCTTCCTTCACTTCATAGTCTTCGCCTTTGATTCCCCATTGGAGAGTTTTCTGCCAATCTTCTGTAATCATCTGATCCAAGAATTTGATAATCCGGACAGGGTCCTTGGCATTGATCGAAATACCTAATCCGCGGTTGGTGCCGACCGCTCCGCGGTCACGATACCATTCCTCAGCGCCCGGATAGAGCAGAGGGAAGCCGATATACGTATTTTCTCTTTTGCCTTGAGAGATCAAAGAGGTTTCTCCATCCTGGAAGTTCCAGTGCTGGTCAAACATACCGATGACCTTACCGCTTGCGATTTTGGCCAGGTACTGGTCGTAGTTTTGTACGAAAGCTTCTTTATCCATCAAACCTTGAGCGTTAATTTCATTAAGCTTCTTATAATAGGTCTTGGAAATGTCCTTATCGGCAAAAATCTGCGCTTTGTTGTTGTCTACAATAACGCCCCCGTCATTCGGATGGCCCGCCAAGTGCTCAGGAGCGTTCTGAAGCGGGAATACACGCCAGTCGAAGTTGAGCGATTCAAATCCGATCATATCCGGGTGCTTTTCTTTATATTTGGCAATGATATCGAAATACTCATCCAGAGTCTTGGGAGTCGGATATCCCATCTCCTCAAGCACAGACTTTTGAAGCCAGAAGCCTGGTCCCTGGTAAGTCGGTTCGGTAATTTTACCTTGATATACACCATAGCTTGGCAAAACGTAAATATGTCCGTCGGTCTCATCCTTGATCTGATTCCAGACCGCGGCATAATGCTTTTTCAGGTTGGGAGCGTACTTCTCAATCAAATCTTCAAGCGGAATGTACGCCTTGGCATTGAGTAATTTGTCATCGCCCGACATAATGTCCGGGTAGTCTCCTCCGGCAATCATAACCCCCAGCTTCTGCTGCAGGTCGCCCACCAGAAGCTCCGTTTTGAAGCTGACGCCGGTTTTTTCTTTAATCAGTTTGAGAATCTTGTTGTCCTCCGTAGGCGTCTGCCCGGGACTGGCCAAAAATACCGAGAATGTTGCCGGAGCATTGTCGTCTCCATTTGCCGCTGGGCTTGCTGTTGTTCCCCCCTTGGCCGTGTTGCTGTTAACATTGGCCGCGCTGTTGTTCGCGTTGTTCGAGCTGCAGCCTGCCAGTGCAAGTGCAAGCGCGAATGTACCAGCTGCTAATGCCCGGGCGGAACGTTTTGCCGTTTTATGCATTTTGTTATGCCTCCCCTTTTTGGCTAGTTACTTTTTGTTTGCTATCAATCACCTGGTGACAACTTAATTATACCTTTCAAGAATGCGCTTCCAATTCATAAACTATAGTTCTTCCCCCCTAAAAATACGATAAAATGAAAACGCTTGCTATTGGTATGCACCTTAGTCTTGCTAAAATACACGGCTTGTCCCTGCTGAATTACAAAAAATAATTTTTCTTAGGTGAAGCCCCTTCCAAGCAAAATAGGGCTGGCGTTAATACGCCAACCCCTGCCAGCACAGTACTATTATACAGATAGAATCACCCCACGGGTGATTGGCTTGTTTACTTACCGGGTGAATGTATAGGAGCTTCCAGCTTCTCCGGTGAACGAAATGCAGTCCAAACCGGGGGCTTCCAGGCAGCAAGGGCCGGATACCGTGCAAGTCACAACAGTTTCCGTAATAAGGCCCTCCGTCCAGGTAAAATCGAGGGTATAACCGCCTCTCGCCCGCAGGCCCTTGACGCTCCCTTCGCTCCAGCTTAGCGGTAATGCCGGCAGCAGCTTGATTTTCCCGGTATGGCTTTGCAGCAGCATCTCGGCTATCCCCGCCGCTCCTCCAAAATTGCCGTCAATCTGGAACGGCGGATGGTTATCGAACAGATTCGGCAGCGTGGAATGCTCCAACAGAGCGCGCAGGTTCGCATAGGCTTTGCCCCCGTCCTGCAGTCTGGCCCAGAAGTTGATGATCCAGGCCCGGCTCCAGCCGGTGTGGCCGCCGCCGCTGGCCAGCCTGCGCTCCAGCGTCGTCCGGGCGGCCTCGGCTAGCTCTGGCGTATGCTCCACGGTGAAGGTATCCCCGGGATATAATGCAAACAGATGGGAGATGTGGCGATGCCCCGGTTCGACCTCTTCATAATCCTCCATCCACTCCTGAATCTGGCCGTATTTCCCGATTTGCGGTTTGGGCAGACGCTCCAGAGCAGCGGCGAGTTCCTCGCGGAACGCTTCGTCCCTGCCGATAATCTCCGCACTTCGGATACAGGCCCCAAACAGTGCATCTATAATCTGAAAATCCATCGACGCCCCGGCACAGAGTACTCCTGACTCACCGCTAGGCAGCTTATAGGTATTCTCAGGGGATACTGACGGGCAGGTAATCAGCCGGCCTTCGGCGTCCTCCATCAAATAATCGAGCAGGAATTGGGCTGCCTCCTTCATCGTCTCATACGCCTGCACCAGAAAATAACGATCCTGGCTGAAGCTGTAATGCTCCCACAGATGCAGGCACAGCCACGCGGCACCAAGCGGCCAGAACGAAGCGGGAAGGTAGGTATCCTGCGGAGCTGTGTCTGCCCAGATATCCGTATTGTGATGCGCCGTGAACCCTTGGCAGCCGTACATGACCCTGGCCGTGACCCTCCCTGGCTCCCGCATCCGCTCAATCAGATCAAACAGCGGCTCATGACATTCAGCCAGATTGCAGATCTCCGCAGGCCAATAATTCATTTGCGCATTGATATTGATCGTGAATTTGCTGTCCCAGGCCGGAGTGAAGCTGTCATTCCAGATTCCCTGCAAATTCGCGGGCAAAGAGCCTTGACGGCTGGAGGAAATAAGCAAATAACGGCCGTACTGGAAATAGGTCGCTATCAGACCCTTATCCTCTTCTCCCTTCTGAAACCAGTTCAGCCGCTCGTCAGTCGGCAGTGCGTTCTGGTGCGGGTTCTCCGGCAGCGTCAGTGCAACCCTTCCATACAGTCCGCGGTAATCTCCGATATGCCGTGCCTTCAGCTCTTCATAAGGAACCAGGATCAGCTCGTCCAGCCGTCTCTTGGCGTAGAGCTCTGGATCGGGATAGCGGAATGTGGTTCCTGCGGCAAGCAGCAGCGTGACCGAGCTTGCCCCATCCACAAGCAAATACTCGCCAATGGTCCGGCAGATGCCGTCTTCTGTGACTGCCTTCAAGGCAGCAGCAAAGGAGCTGCCTCCATGGCCGCCGCAATCTCCGCTCATCGCCAGGCCGCTGTTCTGCCACTTCCCTGTTTTCTCCAGGTATCTCCAGTCGTGGCGGTTAAACCTCGCCTTTAAGGAAATCCCGTCCTTACAGTCGGTAGTTATTCGGATGGCAATCATCTGGTCCGGGAAGCTGGCAAACATCTCGCGGGTATACCTAGCCTCACCGATCCGGTAACTGATCCGGGATATGCCGTTCTCCAAATCAAGCTCTCTTCTGTAGTCCTCGGCAGGCTGTCCATGGCTGCCGAATGACAGTAGCAGCTCTCCCAGCGGCAAATAATGCCGCTGCGCTTCGGGAAGACCTGCCATCGACATGGCAGCCAATTCCTCAGCCTCCCGCAGCCTTCCCTCCAGAATCAGCCTGCGAACTTCGGGCAAATGAGGCAGGGCATCTTCGTTGTTGCGGTCTCTCGGACCGCCGTACCATACAGAATCCTCATTAAGCTGCAGCTTCTCCTCGGCTGTACCGCCAAAAATCATGGCACCGAGCCGCCCGTTTCCAATCGGCAAGGCCTCATTCCATTCCAGCGCCGGTTGCCTGTACCATAACTGCTGCTTATGTTCCATGCTTGTCATGATTGTTACGCTCCTTCAATCCGCATAATATGAACTTACCGATATCGGTATTGTGCTTAGTCCAGCTCTACTAGTGCCTTGATTACCTTAGATTCAGGCCTCAGCCAATCCTCGAACTGGCCGATCATGTCCTTGAACCCGCTGCGGTGGGTAATGTAGCTGCCGACATCAATATATCCGTCCCGGATGGCATCAAGCACGCGCTCAAAGTCCTCCCGGGTGGCATTTCTGCTGCCCTGCACCGTCATTTCTCGGGCATGAAAATCGGGGTCACTGAAGGTAATCGTGCCTTTCACCAATCCGACATAGGTGAGCGTTCCTCCATGGCCGACAAGCCCAAAAGCACCTTCCATGGATGAGATGTTGCCGGTAGAATCGATGACATAAGGCAGGAAATTGCCGTCAGTAAGCTTGGACAACTGCTCCTTCGGCTCCCGTAGAGCGCTCACCGTATGCTCAACCTGCACCCATTCCCTGCAAAAGTCCAAACGTTCGTCGTTTACATCCATACCTATCACCTTCGCACCGGCGTATCTGGCCATCGCCATCACTCCAAGCCCAATCGGTCCGGCTCCGATCACCAGCACTTGATCGCCGGTGCCAAGACCCGAGCGACGGACGGCGTGCGCACCGATTGCCAGCGGCTCCAGCATCGCCGCCTGGTCCAGCGTCAGCCCTTCCGTTTTCAATAGGTTGTGTACTGGCAAGGCTACCCGCTCCCGCATCCCGCCGTCCAAATGAACGCCGAACACCCTCATATTCTGACAGCAGTTGGTTTTGCCGCTCAGACAGGACCGACACTCACCGCAATGAAGATAGGGAATGACACTGACCTGATCGCCTACCCGCAGCCCTTCCGGGTTGTCGCCGATTTGCTCAATCGTTCCAGACAGCTCATGCCCAAGCACGCGCGGGTAAGTGAAATAAGGCTGATTCCCCCGATATGCATGCAGATCGGTTCCGCAAATGCCGATTCGGCGAATCCTTACAATCGCTTCGCCGGCCTGAAGCTGCGGCTCCGGCAGATCCTCCCTATACACGAATTTTCCGATTTCCTCGCAGATAATTCCCTTCATTATAATCGCTCCCCGTTCTGATCTGGTCCTTCGTTCCACTCCGGCCGGCCGCTCGGCCATGTTGCCCCAGCAACCGGCTTCAGAATTTCCAGCACTTCCTCCAGCAATTGTTCGTTCATCGGCTCTTCTGTCCACAAAATATTGTTGCGGATATTGGCCGGTGTCGCCGTACTTACCAATGTTGTCGGAATCTGTTCATTCGCTGTAGAGAACTGGACTGCCAGCTTCGCAATGTCTTCTCCCTTGTCCCGGCAATATTCGGCGGCACGCTTACAAGCAGCCTGGATGTCCCCGCTCGCCGGATGCCAGTCAGGCACCTGGCGGGTACTCAGCAGGCCCATGGAAATAGGCGATGCATTGATCAGTCCGGTTCCCTGCCGCTCCAGTATTGGGAGGAGGCGGAGCAGCGTGGTATCGTTCAGGGAATAATGGCAATATGACAGGATCACATCCAGCGTTGTACGGGACAACACCGTTTCGAAGATATTCAAAGGCAGGCCAGTCACGCCGAAGAAGCGGATCTTCCCGGATTGCTTCAATTCCTCCAGAGCCGGAATTCCTTCTTCCATCACCTGCTCCATTGAACCGAATTCGATGTCGTGCAGCAGCAAAATATCCAGATAGTCCGTTCCCAGCCGGCGCATGCTTTCTTCCGCGCTGCGGATTACCCGTTTTTTGGAGAAATCAAATTCATCCTGACCGTAACGTCCGGCCTTCGTGCTAATAATGTACCGGTCCCGCGGAACCGTCTGCAGTGCCTCGCCCAGCACTTTCTCCGCTTTGGTCAACCCGTAATACGGAGATACATCAATGAGATTAATCCCCATATCGATAGCGGTATGGACCGCGCGGATTCCCTCATCCTTCGGAACTTCCCGGAATACGCTTCCAAGCGAAGACGCCCCGTAACTTAGCACAGAAACGTCCAGCCCGGTGTTTCCCAGCTTTCTGTATTTCATCGCATTGAACCTCCATGGTTACTATCATTTTATTTTGTAGAATCTTGCAGCATTCGCTCCGAAGATTGGCTCCATCTCTTGCGGCGACAGCCGCTCCCGGAGAACCTGCCGCAATCCCTCAATTACCTCATCATAAGTTGCAGCCATGAGACACACGGGCCAATCGCTGCCGAACATCAGCCTTTCGGGTCCAAACAGATCCAGTACTCCATGAACATAGGCAGTGAAATCCTTTTGCGTCCAGCCCTGAGGATCAGCCTCTGTCACCATCCCGGAAAGCTTGCAGTAAATACCAGGATGCTGCGCAATTTCTGCCATATAGCTTCTCCATGGTTCTAAACTGCCCGAAGCAATCGGCGGCTTCGCCAAATGGTCAATCACGCCTCTGAGTCCGGGTACCCGTTCCAGCAGCTCTATAAGCTGCGGAAGCTGATCCGCCAGAACAAGCAGGTCGACGGGAAGGCCCTCTTCCGCAAAGAATGAAAGCGCTTCTACATAAGGGGTAGATAAAAGAATGCCGGGATCGTCCATCTCCTGTATCATCACGCGAATCCCCGTGAATTTTGGATGCCCGCAGAATTGCCGGTATTGCGCTTTGAAAGACTCGTTCTCAAGGTCCAGCCAACCAATCACGCCAGCTATGGAATCGGTTTTCTCACTTAATTCAAGAATGAATTCGGTTTCCTCCACCGTAGGCGCAGCCTGTACCACAATCGTGTGGCTGATCCCGTGTTTTTGCAAATGCGGCTCAAGATCGGAGGGCAGATAGTCCCGGAAAAGCACCGGAATTTCGGGTGTAATCCATCCGTAATCGTTTCTGTCTATCTTCCAAAAATGCTGATGAGCATCAATATGCATCACCCCACCTCCTTTTCATCTCATTCTAACATCCGATAAAAGAATAAAAATAGCCTAAACAAGCAAATTTATACCTTATTTTGATATAATGACTGTAAGAATCTATAGTTCAAACAAGGAGGCAGTTCAATGAAACCGATCCGTAAGGTTTTTGACAACGAGTTGCCGTTGTCTCTGCTTTTGGACTACAAGGAAACGAAAAGCCAGCAGCGCGAGCTACCCGACCATCAGCATCACTGGTACGAGATCGTCTACGTCTACCGGGGAAAAGGGACGTTTTTTATCGATCAGACGTTTTACGAGATGCGCCAGGGTGATGTCATCGTCGTTCCCGGAAATACAGTGCACCGGGGATTTCCCGACAAAGAGGAGCCTGTGACGTCCTCCGCCGTTTTTTTCAGCCCGGATCTTGTTCATAATCACGCATTCAGTGAGGTATACACCTATCTGAAGCTGTTTGATACAGCCAAGAAGAACAAGCAGTACAAATACAATCTGTCTCCTGAACACGCCAAAATATTGCAAAACGATATTGATGCCATCCACGGCGAATGGGAACAGAAATATCCGGACGGCGGCCAGGCTATGACGCTGCAGCTCCATCTCATGCTGCTTCACTTAAACCGGTACTGCCTGCCGCAGTCCGCCGGGCTGGACGCCCCTAACGCGTTGGTGCCGGACTGGTTTCGCGAAGCGCTTGCCTATATCAATGACCATCTGAACGGGCCGCTGGAGCTTAGCGCGCTGGCAAAACGGGCGGCCGTATCTCCGGCCCATTTCAGCCGTGTCTTCAAGCAGCGGCTGGGCATGAATGCGACTGATTATATTTCGACCAAACGGATTTTTGCGGTCAAGGATGGCTTGCTCCAGTCCAAGGACAAAATTGAGCACATTGCCATGACCTGCGGCTTTGAGAGCATGCCCCATTTTTACCGCACGTTTAAAAAATATACGGGCATGACTCCCGCCGCTTACCGGAAAGGCAGCAGGCCACACTGAAGCACTCCTTGTTCTTTATTCACCGCTTCAAATCTACTTCCCTGACAGCTATAGGTTCACCTTGATAAGTAACGATGCACCTTCCGGCATTCCCGGTGAATTCTACCGCAAATGGTCTGACCGCCGGCATACCGGCATAGCTTCCGCTGCGCTTCCCGATCGTTAGGGTACGGTCCGCTTCACTCCACTTCATCTCTATCGTGGCGTACGAACCGTTCTCGTAATTATAGTTATCCCCTTCATCTTCATACAGTGTGAATGAAGCATCCAGGCCAGAATATACCTTCAGGCCAATCAATGCTTCGGGCTGTTCATCCGCATATTGGACATCCGGGCCAACCGGAATAATGGAGCCAGCGCGGACAAAGAGAGGGAGCGTCTCCAAATCGGCTGTAGCTTCAAATATCAAGCCGCCCTTGATCCGTTCATCGCTCCAGTAATCGTACCATTCTCCGTCCGGCAGGTAGACACTGCGCTGCATGCCGACCCCCTGAAGCTCGCGGGAGCCGGGACCATAATACATCGCAGTTGTGACGGGTGCAACCAGAAAGGCCGGACCGAACATGAACTGATCAGCAATATCATGGACCCGCACATCTTCCCGGTAATCGAAAGCCAGCGCACGAAACATCGTATATTTGCGATGTGCGACGGCCCCTGCCATAGAATAGATATAGGGCATCAGCTTGTAGCGGAGCTTCAGATACTTCACCAGCGTATCGTACATCAGCTCGCCCTCTTCGCCGAATCGCCACAACTCTCTTGGCGTATCTGTTCCATGGGAACGGAACATGGGCAGAAAGGCCCCTAGTTGGAACCACCGTACATACAGCTCACGATACCCCAGATCTGCAACGCCTTCGTCATAATCCCCGTTCCAGAACCATTGGTCCTTGTGATTGTGAACGAAGAATGCGCCGATATCCAGTGTCCAGTAAGGGGAACCTGTCACGCAAAAATTAAGGCCGTCTGCAATCTGCTTCCTCAGCGTTTCCCAGTTGGCCGCTATATCTCCCGACCAAGTAATCGTGCCGTAACGATGCTGCCCGGCGTAAGCCGAACGTGTCAGATTCACGACCCGTTTGTCAGCGGTCGCAGCACGCTGGCCTTCATAGATACCCTTGGAATGCAGCAGCGAATAGGCATTAATAACCCCCGGATCAAGATAACGCTTGGATTCTGCCGTGTTAATCAGCATGCGCTGCTCGGGCTCCGGCTTCACCTCGCCTTTCCAGTCGGCCTCGAATGGCTCGGTACAGTCGCACCACCAGGCGTCAATCCCATGGGAGAACAGTCCGGTATTGGCTTGCTTCCAGTACAACTCCCGCGCTTCTTCCCGGAAAGCATCATATGTGGCCTGATTGCCGAGCAGGAAGCCGTGTTCATTCATTTCCTGGTGATTATCGCCGCCGGCCCCCATGATCGGCCATATAGATACCATTAGCTTCGCGTTCAGAGCGTGTAAGCTATCCATCATTTCGGAGGGGGTCGGAAAACGCTCCGGATCAAATGTTTTTTGTCCCCACAAATTGCCCGTCCATGACTGCCAATCCAGTACGATGCAATCCAGGGGAAGCGAGCGGTCACGATATTCTTGAACTGTAGCAATCAATTCCTCCTGGGAAACGTAGCGTTCCTTGGATTGCACATAGCCGAAAGACCATTTCGGAAGCATCGGCGCTTCCCCCGTCAAATGCCGGATTCCGCCAATGATCTGATCGAATTCCGGGCCGTAAATCACATAATAATCCATCTCCTCATCCACATCCGTCCAGAGATATGAACCGAATGCATCATCATGAAATGTCATGTACGAATTAGAGTCTACCAGAATTCCGTAACCGCGCGTGGATACAAGGACCGGAACAACCGCTTTCATATTTTGCTGATATAAATACTGGTGCTGGCCCCGAAGATTCATCATTCCCTCTTCATGTGAGCCAAGTCCATACAGGGCCTCATCCTCCTGCCATTCGAATTCCAGCTTTGTATGATAGGCTTGTCTGTCGAACATGAGGTTTCTTCCTTCCGCTCTTGCACGAAGACCATCCGCCCCCTGATCGGTTTCAACCTTATCCGCAGAAGCATCAAAGAGTGTACGGTATACATCCGTTCTTTCAAGCGTTTTCCCGCCTCTGGATGGTTCTCTCGTCAACAATCTCCCATTCGCATCCCAATAACTGAATGCACAGGTCCATTTGTCCACCCGAATAGTGAGGAGAGCAGTCGAAATTTCCAGATAGCCGGGATGGTCCGCAACCGTCCAGAGAACGCCCTCCGCCTCTGGGCGGCTCACTACTACAAGACTCTGTTTCCCGCTTAATTCCGAATCCAGGGTATACCGAATTCTGGCAATGCCCGGAGTACAAAAGGAGATATGCATGATTCCTTCTGTAGTCTCCAACCTGACGCCATCCGAACCGGAATCCACATGCTTCAGTTTCACAGTTTATCCCTACCCTTCCTTATGATTTCGCTATAGTATAATGATATTATTGTTGATAACCGAATATCTAGCACATATTTGCGAGATATTGACACAATATTTCGATTTGTGGGAGGCATTATGTACGAACACCGTTACCGGGAGGTCAAGCTGCACGGCCAGCCCGAATTTCCGATTCATATCTACCAAGTGGAGCATCCGGCCAGCGTTCATTCCATCCTTCCTGTGCATTGGCATAATGAGATAGAATTAATCTATTTGGCAAAAGGTACGGCTACCTTTCATATCGAAAACCGGGAGTTTGCCTTTCAGAAGGGAGAGTGCCTGATCGTTCATCCCGGAGAACTCCATTCGGGGATTGGCTCTGCCTCTGACGGCACTTGCTATTATTCTATCGTGTTCAAATTATCTTGGCTGTCTTCCCCGCAATCGGACCGGGTTCAGGAATTATTCTTTGAACCCATCCTGCAGGGAACTGCCAAGCTGCCCGCCCTGTTATCTGCTGCAGACGAAATCCACTCTAAGTTGCTCGTTAGCGTACGGGAGGTTCTGAGCCGCTATGAGCGCCAATCCACCGCTTACGAAATGAGCTTGAAGGGCCTCCTTCTGCAGTTCATTGCAGATATTTACCAGTACGGCCTGATAGAGAGCAGCAATGAGTCAGGAAGCCTTCACGGACGAGAATACAACCGGCAGATCAAGCAAGTACTGTCTTATATGGAGACACATTCAAGCGAGAAGCTGGAGCTGGATCAGCTTGCATCCGTTGTATCGCTTAGCCGCTCCCATTTCTGTACTTTTTTCAAAACGCTGACTGGAATGCGGCCGATGGAATATTTGAACTATATCCGCATCAACAAAGCGGCCAGTCTACTCCGCAGCGGATCGTACAATGTATTGGAAGCCGCGCTGGAGTCAGGCTATCAGCATGTCAGCTACTTTTCTAAATGCTTCAAATTTTATATGAATATGACGCCTTCGGAATACAAGACCCGTCATTCTTCCGGTCTTTAGCCATGGTATATGGGCCATACAGAAAGCAGCACCAGAGGATCTCCGAGTGCTGCTTTCTTTTTCAAGGCATATTTAGATTTCGCTTCCGGTTATTCCAAAGTAAATGAAGCCAGACTGGCGCCGCCATTGCCGGTATACGTCAAATACAGTGCTTGTACACCGTCGGGAATAGCCACTTCCGTTGCGTATTCCTTCCAGACATTCGTAAAACCTACCGGTATCCGCCCCAGTGCCGGTCCGTCCCAGGACGTCTTCACTTCGAACTCACCCTGGCAATACCCGCGCACCATGATTTTGACCCGGTTGACTCCCTTGCACGCGAAATATTTAAATCCGGCGGTAGCCGAATCCGTCATATTGGCAATATAGCCGATTTCCTCGTCGCCATCTCTGCCATCCTGGGTAATCTTCGGAAACCGGCTGTCCATCCACGCACCCATCGGGCCGAAGCCTCCGGTGTACATTTCCTGGTCTTTGCAGAACAAATGGCAGGCCAGATATGCCGGATATTCTCCCCGGCCTTCGAGCGGCCCTCCGTTCGGGCCGCAGGATGTAATTTCCACCTGAGGAATAGTGCCGTCCCCGCGGAATTCAATCCGCTCAATACAGCCCTGCCGGCAGAATGCGGTCCCATTAGTATGCCGGTGATAAAAAATGTACCATTCACCTTTAATTTGGGCAATGCTGCCGTGGTTATTGCCGCCGTAATACATCGGCATATTCGCCGGCTTGTACGTATCGATATGAAGATCACAATTGCTTACAATGACTCCCTGGTACTTGAAGTCCTTGGTCGGATGCTTGCTGGTTGCATAGCACAGCTCATGCATGGAGATCGAGGAATAGATGAGGTAGTAGATATCTCCCCTTTTGCGGATGGAAGGCGCTTCAAAGAACTCGTAACCTTCGAATCCGCTCCCCTTGCTATATGGCTGGCTCGGCGCAACAAATACAGGCTCTTCAACAATCGTGAGCATATCCGGGCCAAGCACCGTTGCCATTGCGCCATGTCTGGAACGGTCTCCATACCCGCAGAATCCGGTGTACAGGTAGGTTTTCCCCCCTTCGGTCAGCACAGCAGGGTCAAACTGCGGCTCGTCGCCTTCCCGCTCTCCAAGGCGTGTTCCGTCGGCGTATCTGACATAACCGTAGAACTCATACTTGCCGCCCGGCTTGTCGCTGACAGCCACCGAAACAACGGGAACTTTGTCCAGCACATAGTAGAGATAGTACCGCCCGTCCGGCCCCACGGTGACATCGGGAGCATACAGGCACATGCTGCCTTCAGGATTAAGCGGATCATCTGTAGTCCGGTAGATTACACCCTCATACCGCCAGTCCGCAAGATTATCCTCCGGCGCAGACCAGCAGGCATAGTCATTTAAGCAAAAAGCGTGTCCGTTAAATCGGTCATGCGAGCCATACACATATACTCTGCCTTCAAAAACATACGGCTCGCCGTCGGGGATATATTCTGAAGACGGGAGATATGGATTGAATCCTTGTTTTTTTGCCATTGCAATTTCACCCTTGTCATTTAATATTGATGTCTGTTTATGCGTGCACAATCACTTGCATGGAGCAACCGGCATAATCCGGGTGCACATCTCTTTCTTTAGCCACATCCAATACCGGTACGCCTGAACGGTTAAAATGGACTCTGTGCATAGCGGAGCATCTCGTGCCATGCTTCACCAGTTGTTCTTCTCCGTGGTATAGCATCAGTACATTGCCATCATAATCTCTGAAAAAAGAATTGTGGCCCGGCCCATATATGCCTTCGGTCGAATAATAAGACAATGCAGGCGTACTTGCCTTGGTCCAGGCGTTGATGTCCAAATAATTGCTTCCCTGCGGAATGCTTAAAAGCCCCACGGCATAGGTGTAACCCGTCGCGGCCCCGCCGGAGTAAGCGATATACACCATGTCCTTCGTAATAAGAGGATATGGACCTTCATTGTTGATAGTCCCCTGAATATTCTCCCAGCCGAACAACGGACGCGAGAGGAGCACCGGCTCGCTGGTCAATACCGTGGGGTTATCTTCATTGATTGTCGCAATATAGAGCATGGAGCCGGTGTCAAGCGGCGTTCCGATGCCCTTGCGGTAGGACCAGACCAGACATGAAGTACCGTCTGCCTTGAAGTAAGTCATATCCAGCGTAATGCCCTCTTCCGCCAAATAAGCGCCGTCCGCCCGCTTCACACGGACCGGTGTACTCCAATCCGCTGCCTTCAGGATGTCACCGCCCTTGTTCAGCTTCATCATGTGGCACTGCGGACCCCATACTGTGCCGCCTACGGCAAACAGAATGTACAATTCCCCGCCGATAATGTGAAATTCGGGAGCCCAAAAGGTCTGAATGAAGTTCTTCTCCTCGTTCAGAGCAAGAATGACAGTTTCTTTATGTCCGGAAGCGAATAATCCGGATAGAGTATCCGCCTCGCGGACATAGATGCCGATATCATTTACATTGTCATTGGTCGCCAGGAAATAATACTTGTTGTGCCATGGCAGAATGACCGGGTCGGCATAGCCGGTTACCAAGGGGAATGGATACTCTTGCGTGACCACTTTGCCTTGCACAGAATACGTTCCGGGCGCGGCAAAATCAATACTTTCATCGTCCCACACCACCTGCTTGTCTGCAGTGGAGCCGTCCGAATAGACAGCCGTGGCTTTAACCGCTTTCAATTGATCTGCGGATGTAACGCTTACAGTGTCCGGCACGCGAATTTCAGTATTGTATACCGGCGTCCAGGAAGCCTGCACCGAGCGGCCGGTGCGGCTGTCTACCGAGATTGCATTTCCTGGATTCGTTCCGGGCAGCGGCTTGTCGGGCCGTACTACCGAAAAGGCTTCCGCCTGCTCCGGCGGCGAAATAAGGTCCGGTTTCATAAGGTCGGACAACCGGCTCAAATAAAAGTTCCCTCCATTGTCCTGCCAGCGAATTTCATATTCTTCACCCGATCCGCTAAGCCCACAAACGGCTTCTTTGACGAACAGCTCACTGTGCAGCTGCACCAAACCATGATGATGAAAGGTAACCAGATCCGGGGATGTCCACAGAAGAATATGCCCTCTGCTTTCTTCGTCATCATTTCCGAGTGCATCAACTCTTACCGCGACAATGCCGAAAGAGCCGTCAGCCGTACGGAACAAATACGGGTTTTTGAGCCCTTTTTCGTGAATTACGCTGTTCTTATCGACGGTTGCCATAGCGAACAGTATGCCATAGTTCCGGTTCAACGGTTGAAATTCGTTATTCTCATCCGAGCAGGCAAAATGTACGCTGTTGCTGAGAGACTCAGTGTAGTCCTGGTTAGGTTTGCGTGTATAGACTGTAAGCTTCATATGATTTTGCACTATGCTCATAACAGCATCACCCTTACAATTTTTTGGCTTCGCGGTTTATCCCTTACAGTATAGTGAAGCGCCTTGACCGAAGTCCATGACATATAGCCACTTAACATTGATCTATTCTTAGATGTTCCTAAAATGATTTGCGGAGCGTAGAACCAGGCCCGAATCGTCTATAAATTTTAAGGAAAACGCTTTAATTTCTATAGTTCCGGTTATGTTATACTTTGGGCAAAACCCTATCCATTGGAGGATTATTATGAATAGCTTCAAAGAAGGCTCCTTTTATACGGGAGAATACAGAAACCTGTTCAAAGAGAACGGATTGTCGGAAGAGGCCATCCATCAAAGACTTGACGACACCTGGAACGAATTGTTCTACGGCGCGCCCGATGTCCGAATCTACCATCCTATGGGTGACGATAAGGGATATATCGTGGACACCGGCAATACAGATGTGCGGACAGAGGGCATGTCCTACGGGATGATGATGGCTGTTCAGATGAACAAGAAGGAAGAGTTCGACCGGCTGTGGAAGTTCGCCAAGGTCTATATGCAGCATACAGAGGGCCGTTACAAGGATTATTTTGCCTGGCACTGTAAACTGGACGGAACTCGGCTGTCACCCGGTCCGGCGCCGGACGGAGAAGAGTTTTTTGCCATGGCGCTGTTCTTTGCCTCCAAGCGCTGGGGTGACGGGGCCGAACCGTTCAATTATTCCGAGCAGGCTAGAATTATTCTCCGCGCTTGTGTTCATAAAGGGGAAGACGGAGAAGGCGATCCAATGTGGGACCCGGCGACCAAGCTGATCAAATTCGTTCCTGAAACCCCTTTCAGCGATCCCTCCTACCATCTGCCGCATTTCTATGAATTATTTGCCCTGCAGGCGGATGAACAGGATAGAGCTTTTTGGAAAGAAGCCGCAGCCCAAAGCAGAGCCTATCTGCACAAGGCTTGCCATCCGGAAACCGGCCTCTCCCCCGAATATGCGAACTATGACGGAACTCCGGCTGAACCCCAGCCGCATGGAGACTTCCGCCACTTCTTCAGTGATGCATACCGGGTGGCGGCCAACATCGGGCTTGATTATGAATGGTTCCGCAGCGACCCTTGGCAGGTGGGGCAGTCCAACCGGATTCAGGCCTTTTTCCGGGACATTGAAGTAACCGATTACCGGCGCTACACCATTGACGGCCAGCCGTTTGAGGAGCTATCCCTGCATCCGATCGGCCTTCTGGCAACGCTGGCCATGGCCTCGCTCGCTGCCGATGGACCGGATGCCGGACATTACGTCAAGCTGCTCTGGAATACGCCACTGCGCACCGGTGACCGCCGGTATTACGACAACTGCTTATACTTCTTCAGCTTGCTGGCCCTAAGCGGAACCTTCCGTATCTATTCTTAAATACCTAAAAAGAAATCGCCCTTTGGATATAATGGAAGCACCGCTTTCCATCCCCAAAGGAGCGATTTCTTTTTTGTATTCTCTTCGGAAGCAGCAAGCGAACAGACGGGACAAATAGGAGGGATTGACCCCAATTCAAATGTATTCGTATTTTTGGTTACGCTTTCATTATGAGGGAGCCCATATGTATTGACAACGCTCACATTTTTACTTCACTTCTCCCGTATTGACAAGAATGGGGACTACGCTTCATTCACGCATCTCCGGCAAGTCCGGCCCGCCGGGTGCGCCGTCATCATCGGCATTCCCCTCCACTTCATCCTCATCTCGGTAAGAGCCCGGCGTAATGCCAGTATACTTTTTGAACACCTTGGCAAAATAATGCTTATTTTCGAAACCGACCTTCTTTCCGATGGCGTTCACGGATAGCTGGCGCTGCGACCTGAGCAGCTTCTGTGCTTCCTTGATGCGGAATGCGTTCAAATAACTGACAAACGTGTCGCCCGTTACTTTCTTGAACAGGCTGCTGATGTAGTTCGGATGAAGTTTCATCAATTCGGCAAGATGGTCCAGGGACAGATCGTTCATATAATGGGTTTTGGTATAAGCCAGAATGCGTTTGGCATGCCCTGAGCACTCCGGATCGGCTTCGGAGGGAAGCTCCTGTTCAACATGCGCCAGCAGAGCGGCAATCTCATTCTTGTCAATCGGCTTCAACAGATAATCCACGACTCCTGTGCGGAGCGCTTTCCGTACATATTCGAATTCATCGTAACCTGTAAGGATAATAAAACGGTCGCACAGCCCGCTGTCTCTGGCCTCCTTGATCAGCTCGAATCCATTTTTCTCCGGCATATGAAGATCCGTAACCGTCACATCCGGCATGTAGTCTTTCATGAGATCCAGTGCCTCAAAAGCGTTGTTCGCCTTGAATACCTCTGCCCCGAGCGGAGCCGCTTCACCGATAATCTTGACCAGTCCGTTAAGGATCAGCGGCTCATCGTCTACAATCAATACTCTCATATCCGACCTGTCCCTCCTGTTGCGATGATGATAGTCAGGCATGTTCCACGGTCCGGCCCGCTGTCAATGACCAGTTGCGAGGAACCGCCGTAGAACGATTTGATTCGTTCGCTGACATTGAACAGACCCACGCCTCCCATGTTCTCCGCGACGTCTCTGCCGCCGCCCCCCCTTGCCAACCGGGAGCGTATTGCCGCCAGCTTGTCCTCCTGAATGCCTGTTCCGTTGTCTGTAATGGAGATGAAGATTTCGTCTCCGGTTTCCCGGACTTGGAGCTTAATATGGACGGGCCGAAGGATGGCGGATGCTCCATGAACGATGCTGTTCTCGACCAGAGGCTGGAGCATGAATCTTGGACAGACAAGCTGTTTCGCATCCATGGAGACGTCGACCTCGTAGGTCAGTCTGTCCTGGAGCCGCATCTTGTGAATATTCAAATAGAAGATAACCGTTTCGATTTCGCTGGCCAGAACGGTCCGGTCCCCTTCCGAGGACAGGCTATAACGCATCAGCTTGCCGAACCAGAACGAAATATCCGCTACCTCCTTGTCATTATTGGACTCAGCCAGCATCCGGATCGTCTCAAGAGTGTTATAGAGAAAGTGCGGCTTGATCTGGGCCTGAAGCACTTTATACGCCGCTTCTTTATTCCGAAGCTCGGACCGGTGGACGTTGTTGATCAACTCATCCATGCGCTTGATCATCGAATTGTAGGTCGAGGTCAAAAATCCGATTTCATCCTGGCGGTTAGGCTTATCGTGCTTGCTGATAAACTGCTTCATATTGTCATCGTCCAGATTGCGCATGTGCCTTGCAAGGAGCAGAATGCGTTTAGTAATCGTCGATGCGAGCGCATAATAAACAAATGACAAAGCCGCCAGAAGCGCAATGATGGTAAAGACCAGGATGATCTCCTTGCGCTTAATTGTGCGAAACACATCGTCAACCTTACCGGTCACGACGACCCGGACGTCCAGTTCCTCAATATACAACTGATTCACAATGGTTTTATTGTTGATGAAATAGGGCCGGGTATCATTTGAACCAAGCAGCTTCCAGGTTGCCTTATCAATGCCTGCGGCGGCGCCTTCCGCAGACGCAGGCACCCCCTGCTCGGGAAGCAGGAAGGCTTGCCAATTGTCTCTCCCCCCAGCAGCCTCGTACAATTTCCGGATTAAACCGCTGCCGATGCGCAGCTCAAGAAGTCCAATTTTCTCGGTAAAGTTAGAATTGTAAATGTTCTGGTAGAACATAAGCGAAGGCACAGCCTCCCCCGGATCGGCCATCTTCCATATTCCTTGACCGGGCTTCAGCGTACGCGCGACCTCCTTGCCCCGCGAATCCAAAGCTGAGATATCCAGAAACCGGTCAGTAATCGGAAGCACCCGCTGTTTGGTTTTATAGATCCGAAAGCTTTCAATTTCCGGATTAATAAACAGCGATTGAGTGATAACCGGACTGATATAACGGTTATAGGTGTAAATGCTGTACGAATCGGATTCATACACTCCGTCCAGATAATCCGTGACATACGGGTTATATTGCAGCATACGCTGGATAGAGTCGATTCGGGTCAGATCCATCTTCATATTGGCATGTGCCTGCTCCAGTATTTTCTGACGGCTTTGGACGAATTGATTGGTCAGGTTGCCGTAGATTTGTGAATAATAGTAGTAACCGAATATGACAACTGGAATAAAAATCAGGATGACATATCCCAAAGTGATCTTACGAACGATGCTCAAGGTGACGAATCCTCCTGAATCCCGGATTGATTACTTCTAAACGTACCATGAACAAGCAAAATCCGGTAGAGGCATGGCACCTCTACCGGTTGTCCTTGGTTTGCTTACTTGAACAAATCCTTCTTTTTCTGATAGACTGTGTTGGCCCAATCTACCAGCTTCTGCAGCCCCATATCCTCTGCGTTCTTAACCATACTGTTGTAATTCGCCACTGCTTCCTCTTCAGAGTTCGCAAGGTAAATTTTCACCTTCTCGTTTTTGACCATCTCGTCAATCTTGGTCTTAATCGTCTTCTCCTCAGAATCGGGCTGTGCCTGGATTAAGCCGATTTGCGGCTTATAAACAGTGATGGCTTTGGTTTCCATCAAGGCCTTTGTCTTCTGTAAACCGGGAACATAGGACAGCATGCCTTCCGTAACCCCGTCGTTGTACAGGTACCACCACTTGATGCCGTTGCTGTTAACGAAATCCGCATCAGAAGGGTTGTATTTCAGATCCGGATGCCCTTCATTGTTCCAGGTCCAATGCTCCCCTTCGACGCCGAACATTGTCAACTTCTTGCCCTCATCGCTTGCCAGATATTGAAGAAATTTGATCGAGGCTTCCGGATCTTTATTTTTCTTGGTGATGAACGTTCCCGCAAACCCAAGCCCTGAACTTACAACCTTTGCATCTTTCGACAAGGCACTAGGCAGCATTTTGAACGTGAATGAGCCGCTTCCGCTGCTTTTGATCTTTATGTTATCCGTATCCGCTGTGGCAACCGTATGGCTGTGGGCAAACGCTTTTCCGTTGGTCGCATACTGGTCATCAATCTGATCGTTCGCCAGCGCGAAATTTTCTGCCAGAATGTATCCGTTGCGGTACAGACTGTTCATAAACTTGAAGAACTCCAGCATTTTGGGCTGTCTAATGGAATAGTCGACTTTTCCATTCTCTTCATACCAGCCATCCAGGAGGACGCCTGTGCCGAACTGCTGGAGGAAATATTGCTCCAGCCAGTCTTTGTCCATGATGAGCGGCACCATATCCGGGTATTTCTTCTTGACCATACCCAGCACTTTCACAAAATCATCCAGCGAGTTGATCGGCGGATTGCCCAGCTCTTTCAGGATATCTTCCCGCACAGCAATCCCCGGATGGCCGTCGCTGCCGATCGAAAATTTGTTCTTCGCCATTTCTTCCTGAGTGGCGAAGGAATTTCGAATCGTGTAGAAGTTGCCGTCGTCCATAGTATGGATCGCAATTCTCGTCTTGTCGATCTTGAAATCCGGCGCATATTTCTCGATCAGCTCATTCCATGGATAGGACAGCTTCGAATCCGACAGCCGGTCTATGTTCGAATAGGTGAAAACAAGGTCCGGGAGGTCGCCGGAAGCGATCATCAGCGGAAGCTGCTTGTCATCCGTAGCGACGGTAACCTTCAGCTTCACACCTGTTTTCTCCGTGATTTTATCTGCAACGGGTCCTTTCCATTCTTTCACCGGATACCAGGGAGCGTCGATGAACAGCGATAATTCCTTCACTTCGCCACTGCCCGAATTGCTCGTGCCGGCTTTGTCCCCCTGAGCTGCATTGTTCGTTTTGCTGCCCTGGCTTTCATTCCCGCCGCCGTTGCCGCAAGCGGACAAGAGCGAGATCATCATGATGGCCGCCAATACTACTGCAAGCATCTTGTAGCTTCTGATTTTTTTCAAACAAAACTCCCCCATTGTAATTTAATATATTAAAGCAAGCGCTTTAATATTGAAACTGCTTTCTTAGCCCTTTACAGAACCAAGCATAATGCCATGCACGAAATACCTCTGCAGGAATGGATACACACAGATGATCGGAACTATGGAGACTACCATCGCCGTTACCTGCAATGAGAAGCTGGTAACGCCTGCCGAAGCACTGTTAGCAGCGGCAATCGCATCCATAGGAGCATTGCTCTTGTTAATGACCTCCATCATGCGGAAGGCAAGCGTCCGCAGGTTCTCCGACTGAACGAAATAGGCAGAGTCCAGCCAGGAATTCCATTGGCCTACACCCATGAACAGTGCCATTGTGGCAAGAAGCGGCATCGAGACCGGCAGGATAATCCGGAAGAAAATAACGAATTCGCCCGCGCCGTCAATGTGTGCGGATTCCTTCAGCTCACCGGGAATTTCCCGGAAGAACGAGATGGCAATGAGCAGGAAGAACGTGCTAAGCATCGACGGTATGATATAGACACCAAACGAATTAAGCAGACCGATCGAGCGCAGCACTACGTAGTAAGGGATCAGGCCGCCGGAGAAATACATCGCAAAAATGATGATTGCAAAATAAAATTTGCTGAACATCAGATCGCGGTGCGAAAGTCCGTAAGCTACCAGACTTGTCAGCAGCAGCCCTAATGCTGTACCCGAAACCGTTCGGACAACCGTGACCATGAAGGCACGGTACCACTTAGGGTCGTCCAAAAACATTTTATAATTTTCCAGAGTAAAGCTTCGCGGCCAGAGATAGACGCCCCCCAGAAGAGAATCCGATCCTTTGTTGAATGAGGCGATCAGAACATAATAGAACGGGTACAGCATGACGAGCGTGATAATGAAAAGGACGCTATAAATAAAGCCTTCAAAAAGCAGATCCTTTTGTCTTTGACTCTTGAGCACGACTCTTCCTCCTTTCCCTAGAATAAACTTGAGCCTGACATCCGTTTTGCGATAGAGTTACTGGAAAATATTAATACAACCGAGATAACCGACTGTATTAAATCAATAGCCGCTGCGTAAGAGAACCGGCCGTCCTTCAGCCCCACCTTGAACGCATAGGTCTGCACAATCTCCGAAGTCGGATTATTGATGCTGTTGCCGAACAGGTACGCCTGCTCGAAATTGGAGCCCACCAGTCCTCCTCCAAGAATACTGCCGATCGTGAGCACCAGCACCACCACGATGGTTCCCTTCATCCCCGGCAGCGTGATATGACGGATGCGGGCAAGTCTTCCTGCCCCGTCGATCTCGGCCGCTTCGTACAGTGCCGGATTGATTCCGGTAATGGCTGCCAGGAAAATGATCGTCCACCAACCCATTTCCTTCCAGACAGCGCTTCCAACTGCAAGTCCCCAGAAATAGTTCGGGCTTGTCAAAATATTGAGCGGCTCGTGGATGAAGCCGAGGCTCATCAAAGCTTTGTTGACTATACCTACGTCTGCGGACAGAAAGGCATAGGAAACACCGACCACCACGACCCATGAGATAAAATGCGGTAGATAGCTGACCGTCTGAACGAACCGCTTGAAGGCCATGTTCTTCACTTCATTAAGCATAATGGCGAGTAGAATCGGAGCCGGAAAAGCGAAGATGACCTTCAGAAAGCTCAGTACCAGTGTATTACGGACAATCTTGCCGAACTGATAGTCGTGTATAAATTCATCGAAATACTTCAGTCCCACCCAATCACTTGTAAAAATCCCCTTAATGCCGCTTGAAATACTGTAGTCTTTAAACGCCATCAAGATCCCGAACATTGGTGTGTACGAAAAAACCACCAAGAACAGCATACCGAGTCCGACAAATAAATGAAGCATCTTTTGTCTTTTGAATCGCTTCCATAATCTGCCGCTGTCGGTCTGCGGGCTAGTAAGCTGCGTCTCCAGTTGCATATGCGACCCTCCTTCTATATGTAGTGTACCTCCCGAACAACGACGGCATAAGCCAACATTCTTAAGAAAGCGTTGTCATTTTTGAATATACGCATGCTACGGGACAACGCGTTCAATCCAAAAAGCAGAGAATCTCCGGTTAACGGAAAATCTCTGCTTTTTTCGCACCGTAGCATTCCATTCATTTCACATAGGTTTCATAGTAATGCTCTTCACTGAGCTTCAGGCCCTCCAGATGCGTTCTGTCCCCGGTGAGCCAGATGTAGTATGCCATAGCAGCCATGTCCTAGACCGCCGTATCGCACTCGCTAAATCCTGTCTCTCCGGGGGGCTCAGCATTACCGAAGCCTGTTATCAATCCGGTTTCAGTGACTATGCGAATTTTATCCGCAGTTTTACCAAGACCGTGGGGATATCACCCGGCAGGTTCGCCAAGTCATAACCCCCGGCTGATTGTATATCAGTCAGTACCTGCCCTGATCAAGTCATGTCATCCCGAAGCGCGTCAATAATATTTTCTTTTTTTATCTTGCTAATGGCGTACAGCATTGTAATGAACACTACAAAGAACACGCCGAACACGCTGATTCCAATACTGCGCCACGGGAACACAAAATCGATCCGCCCCGCCGCCCATCCCTTTGTAAATCAGCCAAGAAGAGATTACCGCTATGGGAAGCCCGAAGATTAGCGCCCTCATACCATAAAAGGCACACTCGAAATTCATCATCTTTTGGAAACCACGTTCAGACATCCCCACAGAGCGGAGCATGGCAAGCTCCCGCCGGCGCAGCTTGATATTCGTGGAAATCGTGTTGAATACATTGGCAACCGCAATCAACGAGATCATAATGATAAAAGTATAAGCGAACACGTTGGCAATGAATATCATATTACGGTTCTCATCAAATATTTTCGTCATATCTAAAATGCTGTACGAGGCTGTAATTCCCGAACCTTTGATCATCGCTTCCATTTTAGCCATCGACTGCGAAGGATTCTTTGACTGAAAGGTCAAGCCTTTACCCTGAATATCTACAGTGGTGTCGGGGTTTTCAAACTTTTCTTTGAGCGAATAGGGGGCAATCACCTGAAGCACACTTGGCGTCTGATTGAAGCTCCCTAAGATGGGAGGCGTATCCGGCAGCGCGGCGTTGACAAACGTAATGCTTACGTTTTTCCCCTGTTCCGGCTTTGGTTCGCCATTTGTTTCGGGCTCGATGGTAAGATTCAGGGAAGAACTCGTGAACACATCGGGAATCTGGTCGGCCTCCTCCTGATTGCCGCGGCCTTCCACTTTGGCGACGCCGATCAATTTCACGTTTTGCCCGGTATACTCCTCCGCGGGCAAGCCCAAGCCCTGGACAATCTTCAGATAGGTGCTGTTATCTAAAAACTGGATTGTCATTGGCAGATTCACCGTTTCGTCCGGCGAATGTGTCCCCGCGGATTCCCGGTAAGCGTCTGAAAGGTCGCTGCCTTTGGCAGCGCAGAAATACTTCATAATAACTTGATACGAGCTTTCGTAAACGCCATCGGCGGTTTTTAGTTTGTCGTAAAGCCGCAACATTTCGCTGTCGTCCATATCACGTGTGCCAAAACCGATATCATAAGTAGTAACCTCTGTTGCACCCGCCGACGCCTGCTTCAAATTTGTTACAAAGGCACTGGTCGATATAAATAGCACTACGCTTAAAACAAGTGACAGCACAATGCTGCGGTAGCGCTTTTTGTTTCTTTTGAAGTTTCTCAGCGCAAGCGTACCTTCCAGACCGTAGATGCGCTGTGCCAGTTTTGAGGTTTTGACTGCGTTGGCTTCCACTTTGACCTCGTTCGTCTGGCGAATACACTCCATTACGGGAGTGCTTGCGGCCTTCCTGGCCGGGATATAGGCCGAAATCAGGATTGTGATCGTGCTGACTGCCACCGCCGCGAGGATTGCGGGAGCGGACAACGTCAAGGTCAAAGGAACACTGTTGTAGAGAACGTTTGCGAAGTTCTTGGCGACGACGCCAATCACAAGTCTGATGCTGGCTATGCCGACGAGAACACCAATCGGGATGCCAATGGCGCCGATACAAAACCCTTCAAACAGCACCGAATGACGCAGTTGCTTTGCGGTGGCTCCCACCGACGAGAGAATCCCGAACTGGTGTGTGCGCTCGTTCAAGGAGATGTTGAAGGAATTGTAAATCAGAAAAATCGAACCAAGCATGATGATGAGGACTACAATACCCCCGGCTGAGTACAGAAGCGCGTTCAACACCTTATCGCCCGAATCGTCCGAAAGACCCATGAAGCGCAGCACAGTATTATTCAAGATGTAAGCATGGCTTCCAGCTGTACTTTTTGCGTAAGCATGAACTTCACGCGGGTTTTTCAGCGTGACAAATAAGCTGAGATCGTCCGCCGTGTCTGCAGCATCTGTGGTTGTGATTACGGTGTATCCCGGCGCGGAATCTTCCTCAAAGCGGGGCGTTTGGCTGATGCCGACCACCGTGTAAGTCCTCTCGCCCTGCGGCACAAGAGTTTCACCCCCGGATGTGTACGGATCGCTCTGGCCGAGCTTTTCCTTTCCATTCATGCGGCTTCCCACAGCAAGGGAAAGCGTATCGCCCACCGCATATTGAACGCCGCCCTTTGTCATGACGCTCCCCGAAATAAGAATCTCCCCGCTGTTTTTCGGCAGCCTGCCGGAAAGCAGCGTGATGGGCAAGGTATCAAAGGCTTCCTCGTTGTATCCGGCGATAAAAAGATACGGCCTGTTGGGGTTTTTCCCGCCGTCAAGTGTTGCGTAGCCGATATTTTCAAAGGTTGCGGTGTCTGCAACTTTGTCGTTACTTGCCTGTTTCGCTACGAAAGAAGAATCTACATCCTCAAATTCGACGTGCCAGCCGCCGTACTTCTGGGCCGCGCCGTCTGCCATATAGTTCAGCAGGGAAACGCCGAAGGTGGCTACGCCCGTGATCATGGCGGCGGACAGAATAACTCCGATGATCGTGACAATCGTCCGGGTACGGCTTTTTTTCATGCTTTGCAGGGTCACTTTGTTGAAAATATTCATGGTCGTACCCTCTCGTCTCGCACTACTTTACCATCCGAAATGCCGATTATACGGTCTGCTTGCAGGGCGATATTTTCGTCATGGGTGACGAGGAGCAGGGTCTGCCCATATTTTTTATTGCTTTCCTTCAGCAGTTTGACGATTTCATGTCCATTCCGGCTGTCCAAACTGCCTGTGGGTTCGTCGGCAAGCATGACCGCCGGGGCGTTCATCAAAGCACGTCCTATGGAAACGCGCTGTTGCTGACCGCCCGATAGCTGATTGGGTAAATGCGTTTCCCGGTCTTTTAGCCCAAGCAGTTCGAGCAAGTCATTCAGCCGTTCCCCGTTAACCTTCCGCTTGTCCATCAGGATCGGCAAGGTGATGTTTTCCACCACATTCAGAGTGGGAATAAGGTTGTGAAACTGGTAGATCAGCCCGACCTGCCGTCTGCGGAAAATGGCGAGTTTTTCATTGTTTTGGGCATATACATCTTGTCCGTTCAGATACACTTTTCCGCTTGTCGGCACGTCCACGCCCCCGATGATATGAAGCAATGTCGATTTGCCGGAACCGGAGGAGCCGATGATTGCGGTAAACTCCCCCTTTTCGATGGTAAGCGAAACATGGTCAAGTGCGGTAACCTGATTTTCGCTCTTGCCGTAGGTTTTGCATAAATTCTCAATTTTTAAAAACTCCATTATGTGAGTCTCCCTTCTCATGCTTTACTCATATAATAGAACCTTCAACTTACATCTCTGTGACTTTCAGGTGAGAGATTCGTCACTTTGGGAAACGAATGGCAAATATCGCGCCGCCCTGCGGGTGGTTTTTTGCGGTAATCGTCCCTCCCTGCCGTGTTATGATCATCTTGCAGAGAGAAAGTCCAATCCCGTATCCTGTAGCGTTTGAGCTTTTTCCACGATAAAACCTGTCAAACAGGCAAGGTAAATCTTCTTTTTCAAAGCCCGCACCGCTGTCGTGAATGCCAATCTCGGTATACAATGGGGTGTCCGTGCAGACAATCTCAATCTTCCCGTTCTCTCCTGCGCTTTCCATACAATTTTTGAGGATATTTTGAATCGCTTCCGCAATCCAACCTGAATCGCCCTGAATTGTCATCCCTTGCGGTGCATCTATTTGTACATCCATACCGTGCAGTTCCATTGGGATTAGGAGCGGGCGAAGCGCGGTGCAGATCAAGTTATTTATATCTATCGGCTCGCTTTGGAACACCACAATGCCCGCGTCCAAGCGGGATAATTTCAATAGGGAAGTAATCAGCCAATCCATCCGCACAAGCAATTCCTCTGTTTCCCGTACAAATGCTTTCCGCTCGTTATCATCAGGGGTATTCGCTAACAACGACAGAATGAGGTTCACGGATGTGAGCGGCGTTCGGAGTTGGTGGGCGATGTCGGCCAGCGAATCGGCAAGATGTTCTTTTTCTTTTGTCAGCGCGTCGTTCTGCTCCCGGATTCGCAACGTCATTTTTGTTATTTCGCTGTGCAGAATAGACAGTTCACCCTCATCCGATTCACCAATATACAGGTGGTCAGCATTATGAAGGACACGGTCGATTTGATTTGAAATTCTTGCAATGCTTATGTATCGGGCTTGGGTAAACACGAAAAACACTGTACCAAAGGCAGCGGCAGAAGCAATGGACAGGATTCCCGCCGCTGTATTGATTGTAAATCCCACTATTACAGCGGCGGCAGCCAGCAAGGAGAACCAAATGACAAACTGCCCGAACTCTTTATTTCGAAGCATATTCGCCACCCAATCTATACCCCGTCCCGCGAACGGTCAGAATGATTTGCGGGCTGGCCGGGTCGTCCTCTATCTTCTCCCGCAAGCGTTTGATGTACACGGTCAAGGTATTGTCATTAACAAACTCGCCCGCCGCGTCCCACAATTCGTCAAGCAGCCTGCCCCTCGTGATAATACTTTTAGGGTTGCTAATAAACACCAGCAACAAGCGGTATTCTAATGCTGACAGAAAAACCTCGTTGCCGTTTTTTTTCACAATGCCGCTTGCCATGTCGACGTGAAGCCCGCGAATTTCAAAATCCGACCCGGAACGCCCGCTTTTTCGCAAGGCGGTTCCAATTCGCGCAATCAATTCACGCGGACGAAAGGGCTTGGTGATATAGTCGTCCGCTCCCATGTTCAGACCGGTAACCACACTCGCTTCATCACCGGAAGCCGTCAGAAAGATAACGGGAATATCCCCTGTTTCTTTGATTTCCGTACAAACCGTAAAGCCATTTCCGTCAGGCAAAGAAATATCAATCAACGCCAAATCAAATTTATTCCCGGAAAGCGCGGCAAGGGCTTCACTCCGCGTAGGGGCGTGAGTAACTGTAAATCCCTCCGAGCGAAGCAGCAGTACAAGGTTTTTGGCGATTGCCTTATCGTCCTCAACCAAAAATATCCGTGGCATTAGTGAGACCTCCGTTTGTGTGTTAGACCGAATGCATATTACATCTGTATTAAAAGGTTGTCAATACTATAGAGCACGCAGGGCAATTGTGGCTTATAGGCTTCCGTAACCTCCAGCCGAACTGAAGGTTTTCTTATACAAAAAACGCAAGCCTTCTTAGAGCAGAAGACTTGCGTTACAGAAAATGAGGATGCCCATAATGGGAAGGCTGTGCTTCCAGGCATTAGCTTTTAATAAGCTCTGTAGGGTTCATGCCGGTTATTTTCTTGAACAGTGTGCTAAAGTATGGAATGTTCTTATAGCCGACCCGTTCCGCCACTTCATAGACCAGCATTTTTCGCTCTATAAGCAACTCCCGTGCTTTCTCGATGCGAACCCGGGTCAAATAGTTATTGAAGGTCTCACCGGTAATATTTTTGAAAATAATGGATAAATGGTTCCGCGAAATGAATACCTTATCCGAAAGCTCGGCGAGTGTCAGTTCTTCCGCATAGTGTTCATGAATGTAACTGGTCATAAAGTCGACAACCTGTCTATGCTTGCTGCTCCCTTTCCATTGCCTGCTGCTGCAGATCCTGGTGATTTTGTCCATCAGCCAGTTAGCCAGCTGATCCGGTACGATCAGGCTGCTGATCTCCTTGGCAATCTGGTCATTGGTGAATAGGTCATCCAGTACAAACCCGGATTCATATAACGAGTAAGTTATAATTCCCCACAGCTCACTTCCAAGCATCTGTACGTATCCCTGTGACATCCCCTCTTGTTTTTTCATTTCCGTTATATATTCCAGTACAAGCTGATGGGCCTCCGCTTCCTGCGATGTCTTCATTGCTGTTGCCAGTTTATAGGAGAACTTGACCGGAAAGAGGGCGACACTTCCCGGTTCACTGCTGTTCTCCCGGTATCTATACACTTCATGTGCGGAAGCGACCCGTAATACTCTTTGATCCATCGCGCGGAAGGCTTCCTCCGTCGAGTCGGAGAGCTTCGTCCAGGTATCCTTCACTCCCCCGATCCCTATCCGTGTCACCAGCTTAAGATAACCGCCGATACTGTCATTCAGCCTGATCCCCAGTTCCTCCAGTTTATTCTCTAACTCTTTCGGATGCTCTGGACCCGGATGAATAATCAATAATGACCGGGTACTATGCAGTTCTGTGTATTCCAGCTCCGGGAACAGCTTACGTGCTACTTCACAGGCAATATTGCTTACTGCAAACCGGAACAGGTTCCAGTCGGAGACGGATAAACATCTGGCCCGTTCATCACGGATCAAGTCGATACCGACCGTGACATGCTTGCGTTCCTGCCAATACAGGTATGACGGCGGAAGACGCGTGCTGTCTTTGTAGGCATGGTCCAGGGTTCCGACAGCTGCTGAACGAACCCACTCCTTTTCAACAAAAGGCTCATACAGCGTCATTTTACACTCAAGCTCCCACTGCCTGGCCCGCTTCTCCTCCTCCGCTTCAAGCTCCTGGATGACTTTGGTTAAGATCGACTTAAGCGTTGGCAGACTGATCGGCTTAGAGACGTAGTCGCTCACCTGAAACCGTAGCGCCTGTCTGGCATGCTCAAAGTCTGAATAACCGCTAAAGATAATGATTTTCCCCTGAAAACCTTCCTGCCTTAGCTGCTCCATCATATCCAGGCCGCTCATTACGGGCATATAAAGATCAGTGATCACAATATCCGGACAGGCATTGCGGATCATTTCCAGCCCATCCTCCCCGTTCAAAGCCTCCCCAGCCCATTCAGCTCCCAGGTCATCCCAGGGAATCGCCCGTCTCATCCCCCTCAGGACTTGGCGCTCATCATCAATGATTGCAATTTTCCACATTCCCGCTACCTCCTTAAACTCGGTAAGTACCGAAGCATGACGATATTTGCTCTAAACGGAATTTTCAGAATTAATCGTTCTTGCTAGGAGGTTCTATCAGCAGCGGCAGCAACATTTCCACCCTTGTTCCCCCTTCTTCACGTTCACTAAGCGTTATACCATAACTTTCTCCGAAATACCCGGCGACCCTCTCTCTCACATTGCGTATACCGTAGCCGCCTGTATGACGTTTATGAGGGCTGTGATCGGTCTGCTTCAGTCCGGCTCCGTTATCCTCAATGACAATGTGCAGAGCATCTCCGGTTCTCTCCATTTCGATAGATACATAGCCGCTGCGTTGCTTGTTGAATCCATGAACGATGGAATTCTCCACGAACGGCTGCAGCGTTAGCTTCGGGATGTATAATTCCTGCAGCTCGGGCACCGCCATAATCCGGTAATCCAATCCATCCCCCCAGCGCAGCTGCTGAATTTCGAGGTAACACTCTATATGGTGCAGTTCATCTGCTATCTTGATAAAGCTGTTGCCGTTGGACAAACCGATCCGAAACATACGGCCCATCAGCTCCAGTATGCGGCTAAGTTCATTTTGTCCGGCCTCAATGGCCATCCAGTTGAGTTGATCCAACATATTATACAGAAAATGGGGATTGATATTGGCCTGAAGCGCCTCAATTTCGGCTTTCCGCTGCTGTTCGTAACGACGTTCAAGTGAGAGATACAGTTCTTCAATCCGTTCGTTCTGCTTGCGGTAGCCGGAGAATAAATAACCGAATTCATTCTCATAATCCACCGGAAGTTCGACATTATCGCCTCCTACGGAATACATACGCATCGCGGTGACCAGATTCTTGATCGGCTTTGTAAACTGCTTGCTTAAAAAATGGGTCAGGAGCAATACCAGCAGCACTGCAGCGATACCGATCAGACCAATCCACTCTGCCAGCTTCAGGCTGCTTGCCGTGATCTGTTTCCAGGACGTAAATTCGATTAGGGTCCAGATGGAATTATCCATTCTGGAATAGACGAGCAGTGTGTCGCGGGACCCACCGGTTGCCGGGATATGGACATAACCCGATTTATTGCTTTTCAGATCAATCCACCGGGACCAGTTATTCGGGTCCAGCGTATCGCCTATTTTCATAATTTGCTGTCCTTCACTATCCGCCATGATCCGGTTAGAGCCGTCAGAATTGCCGGTTAGCAGCTTCCGGATCTCATTGGCCTTGATGTGGACGACAAGGACACCTAGATAGTCATTCTCATCTATTATTTTTCTGGAAAAGCTGAGCACCGGAACCTCACCTTGCGCGCTGGGGAAATTATACTCTTTGGACCAGCAAAAATCGCTTTTCGCCAGACAACCGGCCCCTACCTGCTTGTTCAGATCCGCAAGGTTCCGGAACTGGATGTAGCTTTGCCGTTCACTTTGAATAGGATTATCCATATACAGGTCAATCCCTTGAATCAGCGGAATCGCATAGGTCAAATTGGCGAGCGCACTTTCTACACCTGCACGGCTGCGGTATCTCTCAAATTCATCCTGCCTGTTCAAGAGAAAATTAATCAGCTCGCCGTCGCGGGAGCTGGACAGTGAAATCTGCTCAATCATAACCAGCCGGGTCGTAATTTCATTATTCAGTTCATCCAGCAGCTGCTGCTGGTAATGGGAGGTAGTCTGTACGAGCGCCTTAGAGGAATTGCTGTAGCTCGTCCATGCAGTAATAACGATAACCGCAATAAGGACGATGGCAAAGCTATGAAAAAACAGACGGTCGATTCTATATTTTTTAAAAGGGTTGGTCACCTGCTCTACCTTCCTTCGGGCTCCTGTTCAGACACAGCAAACGGTAAAGCTGCGAAGGGCATTCGGCGCTTTACCGTTAACGGACGGATGTTTTTTTACATCTTATCCTTTAATTCCTGTTGTCGCAATCCCTTCAACGAAATACTTCTGAAGGAACATGAAGACGATGGTTGCCGGAACAATAGATACCAGTGACATGGCAAGCAGTTGCCCCCACTCCTGAGCGGATTGAGAGTCATTAATCATCCGAAGCGCCAGCCCGACCGTATACTTGTCTACGGTATTGATGTACAAGAGATGCCCCAGGAAATCGTCCCAATTCCACAGGAAGCAGAAAATCGTCACGGTAACGATAGCCGGAAAGGCCAGCGGCATTACGATTCGCCAAAAGATACCGAACCAGGAGCACCCGTCAATTTTAGCCGATTCGTCTAATTCTCTTGGAACACCGCGTATAAATTGAATCAGCAGGAAGACGAAGAAGCTGCCGCCTGCCCCTCCAGCGAGCAGATGGGGAATGATAAACGGGAGATACGTATTCACCCAGCCCAATTGGTAAAACAGTGCGTATTGAGGGATTATCAGTACTTGTCCAGGCATCATTAAAGTCAGCATCAAGATGGAGAACCAGAAGTTCTTAAGCGGAAAATCCAATCTGGCAAAACCGAAGGCAACCAATGTGCAGGATAGCAGCGTTGCTATGATTACAGCAAATTCAAGTCCAAAAGTATTGAGATAGAAATCCGTAAACGTATGTCCGGGAACCGAATTCCAGCCTTTGGTGAAATTGCTCCATTGCGGGGCAGCCGGGAAAATGGACGCCGAGCCAAGCTCTGTGCTGTTTTTCAGAGAAGCACCTACCCACCAAAGAACCGGATAGACCATAATAAGGCTGAAGAGAATCATGAACAGATGACGGAGAGCCGGCTTGAATTGTAGGGTTGTCATTTACGTTTTTTCCCTCCAGTGTCTGTTTCATAGAATACCCAATACTTCGAGGTATACGAGATCAGAACCGTTGCTGCAATAATTCCAACCAGCATAATCCATGCCAGAGCCGAAGCATAACCCAGCTCGTAACGGCTGAACGCCCGTTCGTACAAGTACATTGCATATACATAAGTGGAGTTCATTGGACCGCCGTTCGTAATTACAAATGCGGAAGTGAACATTTGGAAGGCGCCGATGACGGCCATAATCAGGTTGAAATAGAGAATGGGCGACAGCATTGGCAGGGTGATTTTGAAGAATTGGGTTACCTTGTTAGCCCCATCCACAGAAGACGCCTCGTACAGATCGTTTGGAATCTGCTTCAGGCCTGCCAGAAAAATAACCATGGTGGACCCGAATTGCCAGACCGTCAGCAGAATCAGCGTACCAAGCGCTGTATCAGGGCTTGTAATCCAGCCCTTCCCTTCAAAGCCAAAGACGCCAATCAGTTTGTTAAAGACTCCGTCAACACCAAAAATGTTGCGCCAGAGCAGCGATACCCCTATACTCCCTCCGATAAGTGAAGGAAAATAAATCGCCGTGCGGTAGAAGCTGATTCCTTTGACCGCCTTACTCAGGATCATCGCAACCAAGAGCGCCGCTATAAGCTTTAGAGGCACGGAAGCCAGCACATAAGTGAAGGTTACCTTAGCGGATTGAATGAATTTGGGGTCCGCTGTAAAGATGCGCTCATAATTGCGGGTCCCGATCCACTTCATCGGCTGCATTAAAGTGTAGTCGGTGAACGAATAGTACAGGGATAAGAATAACGGATACGCCGTAAGCGCCAGAAACCCGATCAGCCAGGGCGAAATAAACATATAGCCTGCAAGCGGAGCGTTCCATCTGCTTCGAAAATACGAGCTTTTTTTCGACTTGACAGCAGGTTGGGCTACAGTGGCTGTGGAATGGTTCATCTGTGGTCACCTCTTGTGGTCAATTTTTATACTTTAAGTATATAATCCGCTCATCGCCTGCTAAAGGAGGGGAATGCTCGAATTCTTTCAAAATATAACGACAAAAAAGAAGAAGCGGTATCCACCGCTTCTACACTACAATGATCTTTAATAGATGGTTCTTCCCCATTGATCGGCAATTCCGCTTTTCCGGAGAAAGTACGTATTGATTCTATCCCGCCACTCTTTAGAATGATCCGCCTGCTCCGCCAGGCGGTCTGCTACCTGCCTATACGCCTGTTCATCTACATGTTCCTTCATAAGCTTCCATGCAGCCGCCAGCCCGTCTGCCCGTTCCGCACCTTCAAAATGTGTATCATATATATGCTGAATCACCGTTTTGCCGGAATGCAGAACATGAGTATAAGGGACATGGTGAAAGAACAACAGTAGCTCATCCGGACAACTCTCAAGCGACTCGTAGCATTCCATGTTCATACGGGCATATTGGGAGGTATACCCGGTCCCGGTTGCTGAGGTGCGGTCAACACCAATACCATAACAGTCTGCAAAGTGATAAGTACCCCACATTGAATATTCATATCCATCCACATTAGGGCCGTAGTGATGGTCAGGATTGACCATAAACCCGACGCCCAGCGGGGCTGTATACGATTCATAAATCTCCCAGGAGTTCATAAGGATATCTAGTAAGGTCTGAACCAGCAGCTCATTGGTGCCAAAGGTGAGTGTAATCCATTCCACAGCCATTTTCTCGGCAGACATCTCCGGATTCCAGGCCAGACGGCCATAACCGAACAGATTTGCCTGTGCCAGCAGATGGCCTGTCCAGTTGGTGTCATTTCCAATATTGGATACGGCGGCAAAGCCACTGTAGCCATTGCCGTGAACACTTCCATCTACAATGCGCTTGACCGTAGTTCCTTCTCCACGAAGATGCGTATCAAAGTTCAGAATCTCTTTCCACTGCGGCACCAGATAGCACACATGGCGCTGCTGACCGGTATATTCCTGGGCAATCTGAAATTCGATCACTTGATTCGTATGCGGCATGGCCCCCAGCAACGGAGAGACAGGCTCTCTGACCTGAAAGTCAATGGGCCCATTCTTCACCTGGAGAATGACATTGTCCATGAAGCGGCCATCCAGCGGCTGGAAATGATCATAAGCAGCCCGCGCACGATCTGTTGTACGGTCGCGCCAGTCCTGCTTGCAGTTATACACGAAGCAGCGCCAGATGACGATGCCGCCATGCGGCTTCAGCGCTTCAGCCAGCATATTGGCGCCGTCGGCGTGATCTCTTCCGTAGGTGAACGGTCCCGGACGGTTCTCCGAATCGGCTTTGACCAGAAATCCTCCGAAATCAGGAATGGCTGCATATACTTCCGAGGCCGCAGCGGTCCACCATTCACGCACGCCGGCATCCAGCGGATCTGCCGATGACAGGCCGCCAAGCTCAATCGGGCTGGCATAATTAATACTCAGGAACAGCTTGATGGCATAAGCGCGAAGGACCGCGGCCAGCTTCACCACATCCGGCAGGAATTCCGTTAGCAGGCGGCTCTCCACCCGGTGAACATTTACATTATTAATCGCGATGGCATTGATTCCGCTGGAGGCCAGCAGGCGGGCATAATCCTGGATACGCTGAAGATTATCCGTAATCCGGTTATTCTCATAAAATATCGATTCCCCGGCATATCCCCGCTCCACACTCCCGTCCATATTGTCCCACTGGTTGATCATACGCAGCTGATTTACAGGGTTCTCAAGAATATTCAAATTGTGGACAGAGCCCCCTGTACCCATGATCCGCAGCAGATGAAATACTCCATATAATATCCCCTGGGATGTAGCGGCTCCGATGGTAATGTTACCAGTAAGACTGTCCGTATGAATCGCGTAGCCCTCCGGTTGAATCGCACTGCTTACTTCTTCACTGAATGCTTCATCTATCCCTGACCCAGTCCCGAAGGTTCCTATGATGACACTACGAGTTTTCTGAGTTTTCCCCGAGACAGACACTTTTCCTCCTGTGATTCCCTCCAGGCCTTGAGTCAACTCGTTCACTGCGGAACGAATAACGACATCATCTCCCTCAGCCACAACAATATGCTCATATCCCGCATATGGATTGACATTTGCCTCCGGTGTGACCCGGCGGTACTGTAGCCAGGCCAGATATCCGTCTCCCGGGTGATTCAACTTAGAATTACTCATCTATAATCCTCCCTATCCCTACCGATATCATGCAAGGCCCGGAACAAGGTTGTTCCGGGCCTTGCTTGCTGAATTATTTTTCGTAAGATTGCGATGCTTCTTTCAACTGCTCAAAGGCTTTCTCCGGCGTGACTTTTCCAAAGCTGAGCTGATCCCGGACAAGCACCCAGTCTTTGTCAATAAAGTTTGTCCAGCCGCCTGCTCCAGCCGACCAGGTCTGGCCATCCTTTTCAGTAGCACGGAGGAGTTCTAACCCAACCTTATCCAGATCACTCATACTTGCTTCCAGGGCGGCAGAGATTTCCTTGTTCGCCGGCAGGCCGCGGAATGTTTGCAGAATGTTCCCCGCCTCCTGGGCATTCACGAACCAATTGATGAATTTTTTAGCTTCTTCAGCATGCTTGGAGTTTTTGGAAACGGACAGGTACATCGATGGTTTCAGCCATCCGCCTGCTTGTTCAGCACGCGGCATGGTTACAAGCGCGTAAGCGCCTGGTTTAATACTGTCCCAAGTCCCCAGGTTATTGGAGAAGCTGTACCGGAATAATACTTTGCCTGCTGCCATCAAGTCCATTTGCGGATCATTTTCCTTGTCGGATGCGTTTACGTCCGCCGGAGGCACCAGCCCATCCTTGCGCAACTCTTCAAATTTTCGGGTCCAGTCCAAGAAGGTAGCCTGATCTACGTTAAAGTGACCCTCATCCGTGATAACCTGACCTTTACCTTTGGCATATTGGTAGGCCGAATACATAAAATAGTTGCCTGCATAGTCCAAGGTAAAATATTGTCCTCTTGGCAGTTTGGATTTGGATTCCTTGGCTAAAGCGAAGAAATCATCCCATGTCCATCCATTAGCCGGATTCGCAATCCCCAGCTTATCCATAGCGGCTTTATCATACACCATACCGAACGCTACCGAACCCAGAGGAACAGCATATTGCTTGCCGTCAAGCTGGCCACCGGCCAGTAATTTTGCATCGAACTTACTTACATCAACCTCTGGAGCCAGCTCAGCTAATTGCTTGCGTGACATCCAGTCCGGCATCCAGCCCGGATCAAGCTGAATGATATCCGGTGCATTATTCGCTGCGGCTTGAGTAGATAATTTGTCCAAGTATCCATCCATACCGGAATACTCCGGTTCAAACGTAACATTCGGGTTATTCTTTGTATACAAGTCCAGTGCTGCCAGAGTAGCCTCGTGGCGCGGCTGGGATCCCCACCACATAATACGCAGCTTGACAGGTTCATTGCTTGGCGCAGCCGTTGCAGCAGTATTAGTGCCGGCAGGCTCAGCGGTAGATTCCGCATTGTTTTTTGTCCCGCCGCATGCTGTCATCGTCCCCAGCAAGGCTGTCATGGCCAAGACTGTAAGAGAACGCTTCCATTTCAACATCTTTAACCCTCCAATTGAAGTCTGTATTGTCTTGCTACACCGTTATAGTAACAATTATGAATTGAAGTTCATATAAGAGCGATGCACGATTTATTTTAAAATCTCACGGAAATAAGATTTGCAAGAATTTCGAAGGAGACAGAAACAGGGTTGTCCCATAAGCCATCAGAAATGGCTGGGACACTTCCTCTTTGGGTAGTGGATAGACGGTTGTGCTTGGTGAGGACGCTCCGCGAACGGACCGTTGTTCCAGCGGGAAATTTAACGCAAAGCAGCGATCCTCCAATAACGGGAGAATCGCTGCCTTGCTCACTTATTGTAGTTTTAAGAATGATGAGAACGGTCTCCCGTAATAGAAAACCCACTTTTGGGACAGCCCCGTTACAAAAATTACAAATATATGAATGGCTCCTTCGCATCTACAAAGGTAACCGTGAGGCTGCCGACCAGTGGTTTCAGCCATTCCGCCATATACTTCATGCCCCATTCCTCGGACCTCTCATGGCCAATCACAATCATTGCTTTGTTCATGCCGAGCATAGAGGCATCATTCACGTAAGCGCATAACGTCCACTCCGTGATATCACCGCAAATCATCACATCCAGATCCTTTTCCTGCATAAGCTCCATTGGCATTTGTTCCCTGCCCAGCCCGAGGCTTCCGCCTCCAACCAATATCCCTATGCGGGCGCAAGCAGCCTCCGGATTCCCTACGATCTGAATGACCTTCATTCCCAGTCTCTGTTTCAGGAAGCCTGCCAGCGCTCCAACCGTGGTCTCTTCGATCTGATACCCCCAGGAATCGTTCCCGTCAAGTTTCTTGTCCTCCCATTCCAGCTCCTTGAGAAGACCATCATAAATCCTGTCCGTATCCGCTAAATGCATGTGGTCATGAAATCTCCAGATCACAATCCCGTTATCTTCAATCCATTTCCGTTTGGCCAGATACACAGGGTCCGACTGAAGCCAGTCCAAGGTGTCCATTCCGGTATAATAGGTGGGCTCATGGGTGATAATCAAATTCGCGTTGATGGCAATAGCTTCCCGGATGACATCAACGGTCGCCATAAACGTAGTAACGATTCCTGTTACTTCCATGTCCTCATGGCCGCTCGCGAGCACATCACACGTCTGCTCCAGCTTGCGGCCGCCGCAGCAATCAAGCAAAATCCGGTCAATAACTTCCTGCACTTTCATAAGCTCGTTCTCCTTTCATTTCTCTCCTCAGCCTTTGACTGCACCAATCACAACACCACGGGTCAAGTATTTCTGCATAAAGGGCAGTACGAACAGTACCGGCACAATGCCCAGAACCGCCATTGCCATCCGCACAGCTGTGCTTGGCAGCTGTGCTGCCTGCGCCCCGAGCACACTGCTGGCCTGACCGGAGTTGAGGAATTGAATATTGTTCATCAGCTGCATCAGCAGATTTTGAATCCCGTATAATTGCGGTTTGGATACAAAATACAGCGCGTTGATCCAGTCGTTCCAATAAGCGAGTCCCATAAACATACCGACAGTTGCCATAACCGGCATAGACAAGGGAAGCATGATCCGAAAAAAGGTCCGCAGCTCTGACGCGCCATCGATCTGGGCAGCTTCAATGATTTCCAGCGGTACATTGTTTTTGAAATAATTCCGCACCAGCAGTACATTGAAGCCGTTGGACAGCAGGTTGGGAAGGATCAGCGCGAGCAGGGTGTTTTTAATATGGAAATATTGCGTCCACATAATATATGATGGAACGATTCCTCCGCTGAACAGCATGGTGAAGAACACGATAAACGCCAGCACATTGTGGTATTTGAAATCTCTTCGGGACATAGGATAAGCTAACATACTTGTTATCAGAAGTCCAATCACAGTTCCCATTATCGTAACGAAAAATGATACCCCATACGCCCTAATGAAAATATATGCTGAGGATTTGATATACAGGTACGCTTCAAAACTCATATGCTCAGGGAAAAAGCTGTATCCGTTTCGAATCAAAGTCGTTTCATCGGTGAACGATGCAATCACAATCAGAAGGAATGGTAAAAAAGCAAAAACCGTCAGCAAGATCATCACGATCGCAGAAAAAACAGTAAACGTTCGCTCTCCTCTTGTTTGTATCATCCGTATTTCCTCCTAGAACAATGCGTTTTCTGGATTAACCTTCTTGACGATGGTATTGACCGTAAGAACAAGCGCAAAGCCAACCAGTGATTGATACAAGCCGGCTGCGGCCGACATTCCGATATCATTCAGCTGCATCAAGGCGCGGTAGACATACGTATCAATCGTTTGTGTGGTGCTGAACAGCGCTCCAGAGTTCATAGGAACCTGATAGAACAGTCCGAAGTCAGAGTTGAAAATCCGTCCCATGGACATCAGCACCAGTACAATGACTGTCGGCTTCAGCAGCGGCAAAGTAATCATACGGATCTGCTTCAGCTTGCCAGCGCCATCAATTTTGGCAGACTCATAAATGCTCTTATCGATTCCGGCAATGGATGCGAAATAAACAATGGAGCCGTAGCCTGCCGTTTTCCAGATCTGAATCAAAACCAGCAGATACGGCCAATACTTCGGCTCCGAATACCAGTTGATCTCTGGAAGACCGAGCGGACGAAGAATAGAATGATTCACAAAACCGCTATCTGCATTCAGAAAAGCGAAGACGAGCAAAGAAAGGACAATCATCGAAATCAGATTTGGAAGGATCAAGCCTGTCATAAAAAACTTCGAGTACATTTTATTCAGCAGCTCTGACATGAGAATGGCAATGATAATCGAAACAATCGTCCCGAGCGCGATAAAGACCAGGTTGTAGAGAAGGGTATTTCTGGTCATAATCCAGGCATCGCTGGTCTGGAACAGAAAGGTAAAGTTCTTCAAACCGATCCAGTCACTGCCGAATATACCTTTTGCGTAATTGACATCCTTGAATGCGATAAACACCCCGAACATGGGAAAATAGCTGTTAATGATAAAGTAAAGCAAACCTGGAGCAGCTAAAATCAATAAAGGAAGTGTTTTTTTGAGAGGCTTTGATTTAGCTTTGGCTGTCATGTTGGATTCACCTCCATTGCTGAAGGCAGAGCTTCTATTGGCGGCTCTACCTTCAACAAGCTTATAGGAATAATTATTTTTGCGCTGCAAGCCATTTATCCAGCTGTTCCTGCTTGCTGTCAATGATCGCCTCAGCGCCCGCATCTTTCAGCGCACTATTGAATTTTGGAATGATCGTCTCCGGGTCTACCGAGCCGCTAACAAGAGCAGGCAGAAATTGGCTTACTACGTTGTTCACAGCACTCATCTGCGTTTTCACTGGGCTTTGATCAAAGATAAATCCGAAATAAGGTGATCGTTCCGTATCCTTGTTTTCCTTAAGCTTCAGTTCAATATCCGACCAGTTGATTCCCTCGAACTGGTACTGAAGGGACTCAGAACCTACGATTCCTGAACTCAGCATCGCTGTGTAGGGTACCGTATTAGCGTCCTTGCCTTCCGGGAATTTCACATGATGCTCATCAACCTTCAGGTAATCCTCCCCTTCAACCCCATAGAGAATGGTATTAATCAGATCTGTGTCGGTATACAGCAGGTTCAGGAATTTAACAGAGGCTTCCGTTTCTTTAGAGGTGCTGGATACCATCCAAGTTACAGCATTAACGGCACTTGTATCGAAATAGAACGGGGCAATTCGTTTGGTCTCCATTTTTTTGCCGGCTTGCGCACTCAGGGTTTTGCCCACCTCCATACCGCTGTAGCCGCCAAGGAAGGAGAAACCGCGTCCGGAAGATACCATCTCCATGGCGTTAACGGTAGTTGTTGCGGTATCCTTCTGTAAATAACCCGCATTGTACCAGTCTCTCATCATCTTAACCCCGTTTTTGAAAACATCGGATTCATAGAAATTAACGACCTTTCCGTTGTCACCGATTACGACACCGACTCCGGTTGTATCTGTCAGGTAATCTACCTTGCTCGCACCTTTCATCAGATTAACAAGTCCCGTATCAGTTGGATTCACATTAATCGGGCCAAACGGAACCACATCCGGTGACTTCTTCTTAACGGCAGCGAAGACGGCAGGCAGATCCTCCACCGATTGAATAGTGTCAGCCGAAACACCTGCATCTGCCATCATATCGGCGTTGTAGATGATATTCGTAGGCAAAGCCATCCCTTTATTTACCGGAATCCCATAGATATGCCCATCCATCGTTGTGGTTTTGAGAATATCCGGTCCGAAATCCTTATCCAGAATTGCAGTCATTTCTTTACCATACTGGGGAAGAAGTTTTTCAAGCGGAGCCACCTGACTTTTGGACACATAGTTGGAGAATTGTCCGAGAGTAGTGAAGATATCCATTTTCTCTCCGCTCTGGAGCGCCAGGTTGACTTTCTGGGCATAATCCGCCGGACCATATAGACGGAAATCCACTTTGACTCCGATTTTTTTGGTTGTGATTGCATTGATTGCGTTCGTCACCTTGCTCAAATCATCGGGAATCCGGTTGAAGGACGGCAGGGCAAATACGATTTCAGCAACTTTTGCATTGGCATTCCCGGAATTCTTGGCCGATGTATTCGAATTGCTGCCGCAGGCCGAGAGCAGTGAACCGCATACTACCATGGACAACAACAGTGAGCCTAACCCCTTTTTATTTTTCATGATGATGCCTCCTGTTCTGTAATTTCACTTTCATTGTACTTCTTTGGAGGATTGCAGGCTTTCAAAAAGACGGGCTGTTTTTTCGAAAAACCGTACTGCAGCAAGAAGCTCCGCTTCTCTGTGGAAAAGCGGAGCTTCCTGCTATCTAGCAGTTTTGTGCTTTGAACGATAGGCTATCGGTGTTTCCCCTGTCAGCTTTTTGAATACCGTCGAGAAATAAGAAATCGTATCAAATCCGGCGTCCATAGCAATCTCGCCTATGCTCGCCGTGCTCTCAATGAGCATTTGCTTCGCGGCTCTTATGCGGAAGTCGTTCAAGTACTCCTTGACTGTCTGCCCGGTCTCGTTCTTGAACACCTTCGCCAGATAATCCGCTGTCAGATATACGCTTGCAGCGACATCCTCACGACTGAGGTCCTGTCTGTAGTTTTCTTGGATAAATCGCTTCGCTCTCTCGACAACCCCTTCGGACTGCAGTACTTCTTTGATAGAATCCACCGTTTTGTCCGTAAGCGCCTGAGCCCACTTCATGAAGTCAAACACACTGCTGTCGGCTTTCTGGGCCAAGCTTTGAGTCACATCGTCGGCAAATAACCGATGCGCCTGAATATGCTGCCGCGAGAGAAGGGAATAGACCACTTGCAGGAAGTCCTCCCGGATCGAATGGAGAGTTGTTGAATCCAGCTTATTCAAGCTTGTCAGCAATTCCAGCTCTTTCTTCAGCCGGTTAACAATCTGTACCTTCTCCTTCTGGACAAACAACAGGGTGAAGAGCTCCATATCAAGGGTAAAGCGGTCCGTAATATCATAATGAAAAGGTTCATTCGGCAAATGTACTTTCCCTCTGAAAATGATATTGGACTCATCCAGCTGCTCCAGCTCCGTTTTGACCTGTGAAAGTCCTGAGACCGCTGTTTTCTCACTGAAATAACAGGTAGCCGTACACTTCAAATATTGCCTGCACATCAGAATAATATTCTCTGCGCTGTCCTGCAGCCACTTCTTATCGAGTGGGCTCTCAATAAGGATTGCATTGTAGAACACTTTATCGACTTGGTAGGCAATCATCCGTCCTAAGCTGACCTCAGTGATGAGAATTTCAGAAATCAGGTTAGAGAGTGCATATTGGAAAATACTCTCATCCCACTCACTCTCGATCTGGGAACGCGGAACACTTACGAGAAATAGAATATATTCCGTATGGACAGACAATGATAACTCACGTTTCTGTACTTCACTCTGAATAAGATGAATTCGGGGAGACAGAGTGGCTGTCAGCACATCACTCCAGAATCCTCTTTCGACCACATCTTTGTTCTTCAGCCATGCAAGCCCCATCTTACTGTATTCGCCCATCATCATCTTTTTCTTCAATGTATCCATGGACTTCCGCAGCGCCGCTTCCAGCTCCTGCTTATCCAGCGGCTTGACCAGATAAGAGTCGGCGTCGTACGAGATCGCCTTGGAAGCAAAGCTGAAGCTCTCATGACAGGTTAAAAATATAAAACCTCCTTCATATTGGCGGTCTCTAGCCCATTTGATCATATCAATACCGGAGCCTCTCGGCATTTCGATATCGCAAATGATTACATCAGGCTCGCCGTTCTCGAATAATTGTTTCGCATCCTGTATATTATGAGCGGTCTGCACCTCGGTAATTCCAAATTCATCCCAATTCACAATACCGAGCAGGGCTTCAACTGTAGGTATATCATCATCAATCAACATACAACGCATATTATCCCCCCTACAACTCTGGGTGGCCGGATTCAGGTACGGGTATCCACATTTCTACTCTTGCACCAGACGTCTCTGCATTAGAGAGCTTGAGCAGGTCGTCACGCTTGTAGAGCAGTTGCAGAGTTTTGCGGATATTGGCAATGCCGACCCTGCCCCCATCCTCCATTACCTCCTCGATCTCCGCCTTGCTTAGCCACTCCGAAGAGAAGCCTCCTCCGTTATCCTCAATCACAATACTGACAAATGGTTTTCCGTCTCTTGTCTCTGACCGCACTCGTATGAAGATCGATAGCATTTCTTTATAGAACATCGCGTGCTTGAACGTATTCTCAACAAAAGTCTGGATCATGAATTGCGGAATGGGCACTTGGCGGGCTTTATCATCCATCTCTATCATGAAAAACACTTGGTCCGGATACCGGATTTCTTGCATCCTTATATAATTTTCGGCGTGCTTAATCTCTTCCTCCATCGAGACTTCCACAAGACCTCCCTTAAACATATATCTAAGATGTTCCGAGAGGCAGTGAATCATCCGCCGTATTTCTTCATTTTTATTGTGATACGTCAAGCTGGTTATTGTCGAGATCGCATTCAGAAAAAAGTGGGGCCTGATTTGCATCTGCAGATATTTGATTTCCGCGCGGCTGATTTCGATCTGTTCTTCATAGGATTGAATCTTCAGATCCTTGATTTCACTAACCATGGATTCGAGCGCATGGAACAGCTTCATAAACTCCAGGGAGTACGGTACACCCTGAGGAACCTGGTATTCCAGCTGCCCCTGCTCAACCACCTTGGCCGCCTTCACCAACTCGAGGATCGGCTTCAACACATCCCTTGTTAAGAACCTCAGTACGAGCGGTACAATGATAGCCGAAAGAACCGCCAATAAGGCGATGCCCCACTGAATAAGCTTCAATCCCGAGAACAGGCCCCCCTTGGCAACCATATTTGTAATCTGGCCAAACTCTTCAATCGGTTCAGAAATAATCAGAAAGCTGCGCTGATACTCTTTGGTTAAGCTGCCCAAGGTCGTATCTGCCTTTTTCAGGACGATATTATTTGCAGATAAAATGCTCCCCTCTGTATTACTCAATACATAACGGTTATGATCATTGCTCCCCCTGTCTACCATCGATAAAAGAGTGTCCGCTTTGACTAACGTTCCAAAGCTGACTTGTGAGTAGGTGATATATTTGAACAAATAATAATCACCCTGGATCTGGAACACCTTCCATTCATCACTTTCATCCGCTGGACTGGAGCTGAACTTGTGCGTATTAAGGAAATCGACCAGAGCCAGCTTACCCGCAGATGGAATCCGGCTGCTGAATTGTTCAAGCACGAGCTCTCCGGAAAGTCTGATAAACATGCCATCACTGGAATAATCGTTCGCCATTTTTGTCAGCAGGTTATTTTTGAGCTCCTGCACTTTGAAGTAGCGGCTGCTCTCATCCAGGTTGGCTACATTCACAGCGGCATCAATGTTATTATCAAATACCTCAATTAAATCTTTGGAGAAATTGTTGAAGTTATTATGAATGTTGGCCTGATAGAGGGCAAGTGTATTACGCGAGCTTGTTAGTGCATTGCTTCGTACAACTTCCAGGGAGTAAATATTACTCAGAACAAGGATGGACAACAGGATCGCAAGAATAACTGTCATCTGCAACGAAAATTTGAACACGATACTGTTTGTTCGAATCATATTACCATTTCTTCCTCCCCGGAATTCAGCAAGCCCCTGAGCCGATATATTCTCAATCGGACCCAGGGGCGTACTTGTATTAGACTTTCAGTTATCAAGACTTGAAGCGTTTATATAGAGTTGCTGTCTTCTCCAGCCCACTGCAGTGCCGCCTCAATGTACTTATCCCAGAAGTTCCAGTTATGATCGCCTTCACTTTCATGATACACATGTACGGCCTGTTCCCCTTCAAGAAAATCATGGAACCGGCGGTTCACGTCCAGCAGGAAATCCTCTGTCCCGCAGGCCATATACAGCTTGGGCAGCTCAAGTCCTTTCGCCTTGAGGTCCAGGACAAGCCTTTCCGGGTCTTTATCACTGCCAAGCAGCTGGCTCAGATCACCAAAGGTGCTTGTGTAGTAACTATAACTGGCGATACCGTCATTGTAATCCGGGGATACATTGGCAACTTTATAAGGCACCAGTGCCGAAGACAAGGCTATAATACGGCCGAATTGATCTGCATATTTCAGACCGTTGCGGATTGCCCCATAGCCGCCCATGGATAAACCGCCTATCCATGTATCCTCGCGCGCCGCAGACAGCGGGAACAGCTTGCGTGTGAAATCCACCAGCTCCCTGCCGATATATTCCCCGTAGTATTCTCCCCTGTTCTCATCGTCCAGATAGAAGTGATTTTCTCCTGCGGGCATAAAAACCGCAACCTGATATCTGTCCGACAGCTCCCGGATTCGTGAGAAGTTCATCCAATCGTTATGGCTCCCGGAAAAGCCGTGCAGCAGATATAGCGCCCTCAAAGGTTCTCCCGACCATACCGGCAGTCCTAATCCTTCAGGCAGATCAACCGGCATTAATGCATTGAACGTGACTTCTCTTTTCAGACATTTCGAATGAAAGCTTATTTGTAGCGTAGCCAAAATAACCACTCCTTAAAAACGGAATTCGAATTATACCTGATAAGTAACAGCAATGCCTTGCTCATCCACATATTCAATAACGGTTTGATAGGTCTGCAGGTTGATGAACAACTTACAATACTTCTCACCTTGTTCCCATAACAACCGGACCTCATCCGTTGCCGCCTCAAGCACCTGGAACGTTCCTCCGAAGGCACTGTAAGTATTGCGGAAGCGAATCAGCTTCATTAGCCGCTTCACAACATCCCGTTCAAGCCCTTCCTCAATTTCCTCCAGGGTATAATTATGGCGGTTGATTTCGCGTCCTTCACCCGTCAGGGTTACCTGCTCCAGATCATTGCTGCCGGCCAGCAGACCCACATAATAGACCTGCGGAATACCTGGTGTGAAGAATTGAATCGCTCTTGCAGCGAGATAAGCATCGTCATCTTCATTTAGCGCGCTATAATACGTGCAGCGTATCTGATGGACATCGAATCCGTCTTGCGCCTTATGCTCCTCCGACAGAATCAGACTCAGATTCGCTCCCCTCTCCACACAGAGATCAACCAGCTCCCGCGCTTCCTTCGTGTCGATCAGCTCATCAAGATCCGGCTTAACAGGAATACCGTCGTGACAGTCGAGCATGGTGAACTGCTTATGCGGGCGGGTCTTCAGATAGGAATAGAGTTCCGTATTGGACCTGCCGGTGAGTGCCTCAAGCACCCGGTAAGGCAGGATGAAATCATATATCCAGCACCCGTATTCCGATAACTTGGCTTGGATGCTGTAGTGCGCATGGACCTCGGGCAGCAGCTCTATATCCAGCGAATCCGCCATTGATTTGATCCAGCCGAGAAATTCATAAATCTCCGGCTCCACAAAAAAACAACTGGTTCCCAGCTTCTTGATCACGTACCCGACCGCATCAAGCCTGACTATTTTGACATTTTGTTGCTTGAAGTTCTCAAAAAATAACCGCAGCAGCTCCCGGGTCAACGGGGAATGGACATCGAGATCAATTTGCTCGGAAGGATCTGTTTTGCCAAAGGTTGTCCAGACCTTCTCTTCCTCACCGCTCCCGCTTATAGAAAAGCTTGAATAAGGCAGGGGCCTGCGCAAAAACATCTTCTCAATATCCTCCCGGACAGGCTTACCATTCTCCCAAATCTTGTCCAGGGTTATAAATAAATCAGCATACTCAGAAGCGCGGCCTTTCTTCAGGAAATCCTGAAAATAAGGAGATTGCCTGGATATGTGATTCACCATCAAGTCCACCAGCACATCGAATTCTTCCCCTATCTCCCGGATATCCTCCCATGACCCGAAGCCCGGATCGATTTCCAGATAGGTCAGAGGAGCAAATCCGCGGTCCCCGGAGGAAGGAAATGGCGGGAGGATGTGGATTCCGCCTTCGAAGAGGCCGGTGAATTGTTTGCGCAGCACCTGATGAAGCTTCTTCAGGTCCCCGCCCAGCGAATCGGGATACGTAATCAACTGTACTTGATTCTTCAGTGTCATCTGAAACCTCCTACAGGTTAAATTGTTGTTTGATTTCTTCCAGAGTTGGCAGATTCACTACCGCACCCATGAATTTTAGCTTGTACGCGCTGACGGCAAAGCCGAGCTCCAGTGCCTCTCTGAGGGTATGCCCCTTGACGACAGCCGCATAAAATCCGGACCAAAAGGCATCACCTGCTCCGGTCGTATCTTCGATTTCGGTAGCTTTGGTATCGAACTTCAATGTTTCTATGCCGTTCGATACCATCGCCCCTTCTTTGCCCAAGGTCATCACCACCAGCTTGGCGCCAAGCTCCAAGAACCTCCCGACCTGTTCAGCCGGTGTGCCTGGCCCAAACAGACGCTCTGCATCATCTTCCGAAGGTTTGATAATATCAACTTTGGGGATGATAGATTTGACATAGGAGACACCATCTTCACCCTTCTGCCAAATCAAGGGGTGATAGTTCGGATCGAAGCCAATCAGCAGCTTATGTTTTTTTGCTATCCCGATAACCCGTTCAACCGTATAACGCGATGGAACTCTCGAGATCGGCCAGCACGAAAAGTGGACAATTTTGGAATGGATCAAGGCTTGTTCCAAAGCATCATTGTACAGCAATTCGCTATCCGCTCCGCGGTAAAAGATCGGAATGGGCGTTTCCTGACTCTTCGTGATCACCACCATGCTGGTAGATTCATCCACCCGCTGGACTCCGCTGGTAACTATTCCTGCCCTTTGCAATCCCTTTACCAGAAAAGCTCCAAGACCATCCCGGCCAACCGCCGAAGCCACTTGAGACCGGATGCCAAGCTTATTAACATTGATGGCAATATTGGAAGGTGACCCTCCAAAAAATCTCGTATATCCGTTGCATTCAAAAGCATCGCCATAGTCATTAGAAATCATGTCAACCAGAAGTTCTCCAACCGTTAACACATCATTTGCTTTATCTTCAAAGGGTATTGCCTCACCGAGATTAAACACACGTACTCCCCCTAAAACTCCAATATCCTTTCGTCATATACATTCTATTGCTTCTGCATATGCAATACTTCAAAAAAAACGTTCTTTTTTTTCAATTCAAAGACAGAACACGGGAACAGAGCCAGTGCTTACGGATTCAGTGCTCTTGCCATAGCGTTGATATAGTCCTCTCTGGCACGCCGGCTAATCCCGGCGGTTGGAACGGCGTGCTCAAAGCCATGATAACCGCCGGGATAGAGATGAAATTCCACATCGACGCCGGCCTGAGCCAATCGGGTGACATATTCGATGGTTTCGTCGCGAAACGGATCAAGCTGTCCGACGCAGGTATAAGCGGGAGGCAGATCAGACAGATTATCCGCCCGGCTGGGTGCAGCGTAAGGAGAAGTATCTCCGCCGGCAGGTCCGCCAAGATACATCTTCCATGCGGCCAGGTTATTCGCCCGGTTCCAAACCGAAGAATGTGTAATCTCATGGCTGGAGAGCGTATCATTGCGATCGTCAATCATCGGATACAGCGGCATTTGGAAGCAGAGGACAGGACCTCCTTTATCCCTCGCCATTAATGCCAGGGCTGCGGCCAGTCCTCCTCCTGCGCTCGCTCCGCCGACTGCAATCCGGGCCAAATCGACATTGAGATCATTGTTAATATCGGCCAGCCACACTAACGCCGCGTAACTATCCTCAATTGCTGCCGGGAATGGATGCTCAGGTGCAAGACGGTAGTCGGGCGAAACGACAACGCAGTTGGCTGCTATAACAAAGCTTTCACATAATGCATCATCCCCACTGGGATGGCCGAGCACATATCCTCCGCCATGGGTCCAGAGAAGAGCAGGCAGCGCCTTACCATTTCTCTGAGCCGGTTCGTAGATTCTAACCAGCATTTGGTATGAACCGGCAACGGACAGAGATCGTTCTGTAATACGAACGTGTTCCGACTTTTCCGCAGGGTATTGAATATATCCTCTGGCAGAATCCAGATCACCCGGCAAATGAAGTGGCGGCAATTCTGCTACCCCTTGTTTTAACTCTGGAGCCACTCGGTTCATAAAATCCATCTACGTTTCCTCCATTATGATTTTTTAGTTGAATCCAGTCTTTCCTTTTTCAGAATTTGCTTCAAAACTTGCAGTGGTGCCACTCATTCGGCTGATAATTCATCTCCTACCGATTTGTTTTATGTCGTATCACGTTCGATAAGAGTCACCGGGAACGTGTTAACCATAGAAATTTCTTTGCCTTCGATTTGCTGAACAATCAACTGAATGATAGAGTCGCTCATCTCCTGAATCGGCTGTCTGACCGTGCTAAGACGCGGTGAGATCAGTGAAGCGATCTGAACGTCATCGTAACCTACAATTTTGATCTCTGAAGGAATATCCTTCTTCATCAGGTAACAAGCTTGAATGACCTCTGCTGCAATCACGTCACTGCTGGCGAATACTCCGTCTATTTCCGGATGCTCTTGAAAGTAAGCGATCATTACAGCAGAGTTCCGGGTGAGCTTGCTCCCTTCAGCATCCAATTGCAATTGCAGCGGCTCTAAGCCTGCGCTCTCCACCTCAGCTTCATATCCCTGCCTTCTCTGGGCAGCGAGCAACGAACGATGCTGGGGACCGTCTATTCCACGATAAATGAAGACAGGATGAAGGCAGCCCTTGTCGATTAATAATCTCGCGGCGAGTTTACCACCTGCTAAATTGTTCGAGGTGACCACAGGAATATCCTCCGAAATCACGCGATCGAATGAAACAATCGGCAGGTTCAAATGTAGATAATGCTGGACATCCAGCACTGCACTGCCCATGATGATGGCATCCACTTGATTCTTTTTCAGCATCTCAATGTATTCCATTTCTTTGGAGACATCGCGGTTGGAATTACATAACAATAGTTTGTAACCCTTATGATGCGCGTAATATTCAAGATGGTAAGTAAGTTCAGCAAAAAAAGGATGCGAGATCGTCGGTATGATCAGACCGATCATATTCGATCTTTTTCTGAACAAGGCCCGGGCCATTTCGTTCGGCTGATAATTCATCTCCTTCATCACCCGGTAGACCTTTTCCTTCGTCTTTTCACTGATATAACCTCTATTATTAAGTACTCTAGAAACGGTATTAATAGAAAGCCCTGCTTTTTTCGCGACGTCTTTAAGATTCGGCATATGTACCACCTTGTTTTTAAATCCAATTTATATTTGAATTCTGCGCGTATTTCAGCAGTTCATTTGAATGCGCATTCATTTCTATTGTCACTTTATGATAACCGGTTAACATTTTTATGTCAACCGGTTATCATAAAGGAAAAGCCGAATGATCTAAGGCCAGTAAAAAGAACAACCATTCTAATCAAATGGCTGTTCTTATATTAAACCTGAAAAGTATGAAGTTAACCGGATGCATTTATATTCTGTTCTAATTGCAGGGCCGGATCGGCTTCTAACGTTTCAATCTTCACCCGGTGAAATTCCGCTGCACCCTGACTGACGAATATGGCAAGCTTCCCTTGCTGAATGTCGTACATTCTGGCACTCATCGCCACATCTCCGTTAACATAAATTTCGCAAATCGTGCCGTCTATAAACACTTTCAGCTCATATTCCTGTTCCGGCAGCAGCTTGAGTGGACGTTCGAGCTCCACATCATAAGGGAAGGTTTTACCTCCTTCTTCAGATTGCATAATCGGCCCACGGAAGGTAATTCGGCTACGCTGGGGCTCCAGCGTGATATAGTAGGCAAAATCAAGAGTTTCGCCTGCCCGAAGCATGAATCCCAGACCTTGGGTTGATCCCGAGAAACATACCGTTGTAGAGATCTTGCACTGATCAGGCAATTCCTCCTGTGTGATACAACCTGCAAAGGCATAAGGAGATTCACAGAGCAGCCCATCGTCTGTGATCGCCCAATCCCCGGCGATTCTCTGAAAGTTCGCGGGTGCCTGTTGGGCAAATGCAGAGTCAACCGTTGCAGGCACGTTCACACCAAGCGTTCCGTCTGAACGTTGAATGATTTCATGTACAATCATATTACCGCCCCAATCCCAGGTATCATAATCCTTGCCTGGAGATTTTGGCGGATTCCAGCCGAACAGATCGTCATCCTTAGTCGGATTCCAGCCGAACAAATACCGTTTCTGCCCATCGGATACCGATTTGGCCGCATAATAAGCACGCCCATCAAAAGCCTCTTCCTGCGGAGTCATCCACGGCCCTTTTAAAGACCGGCTCATCCGGTAAAAGGTCCCGAAACGCCCCGTATACGAAGAATAAATCAGATACCACCAATCGCCCATGCGGAACAAGTCCGGGCATTCATGTGCGCCTACATGCAAGTTCGGTGCGTACAGCGGCTCACGGTACTCCCAATGCTTGAGATCCTTGGACGATAGGAGACCGGTGCAGCCTTTCCGGTTCGTTGGTCCTTTTGCCAGGGCTGCAATCAGCATCCAATATTGGCTTTCTTCTTCATTCCAAAATACAAAGGGATCACGCCAGTCTGCCAGCTCATAAATTTCACCATCCGGACCAAAAGTGTCTTCAGGAATCGGTTCCCATGTTTGCAGATCCTTGCTGATGGCGTGGCAGGCCAATTGTTTCCCTTCGGGAAAGATACAATAGAACATGTGATAGACATTGCCCACTTTGAGAATATGGCCGGTCCCGCCTTCGATCTTGCAAGCTCCATCTTCCCTGTAATTCACGAAATCTTTCGTACCAAGCAAATGCCAGCCATGATCGAGACCTTCCCGGAAGTTACCTCTCCACCCGTGCAGATAGAACAGCTTGAACTCCCCATCTTCGTAATAGGGAATAATGTCCCCTACCCATGCATTTTCCGGACGATAAAAAAATTCCTTCATTAATTTATTCCTCCTGTTCTACACTCTTTCGTAAATACTGGATTCCCCTTTGACATCACCTTGCTTCCCCGGCCTTCCTTTTGCAGTTATTTATTGAGCTTGTCAAGCAATAGTGAGATGACATGTGCACTTTCTGCACGGTTTACAAGTTCATGTGGCATGAATACCTGGTTCCCGCGACCGCTGATGAAGCCAAGCTCCTGTGCAGCAGCGACCGCATTTGCAGCCCAGCCGCTGATCGTACCGGCATCTTTGAAATTACTCAAGCGACTAGCAGCAGCGTTCTGTCCTGTGTGGTGCAGATAGGCTTTGTAAATCATGGACGCCATTTCTTCACGACTTACGGTGTCCTCCGGCGCAAAGGTATCCTTGTTTCTTCCGGTGACAATTCCCGCTTCGTATGCTGCGGCAATGGAAGAAGCGTACCACTTCGTGGGTTCTACATCCTTGAATGTAGTTAAGTTCATCCCTGTTATTCCGAGTACACGAGTAATCAAAGAAGCGAACTCAGCTCTGCTTACCTTTTGTTTTGGAGCAAATATTGTATCGCTCACACCCAAGACCATTTGCTTTGCTGCCATCCTTTTTATAACATCATGGGCCCAATAGGAGGCATTCACATCTTCAAATGATTTATCATAAGTGAGGACGGCATACTTGCTGAAATGATTCACCTTGACCGTCCATGTACCGTCCGCGTAGGTTCCACCCAAATATTCCAGTCGGCCGTCATCTGCGACGTAATAAATGCCCGTTAAATCTTGGCGGGAATTCTCCTGTGCACCCAATCTGATGGTGACGGGTTTGGAGAACTTCTCAAGCGTAAGCGCCGTTCCATCGGCCTTCACGATTGACAATTTGAAGTCGTAGACCTCCCCGGTTACAGAGATATCTGCATGATTCTTCTGTCCGGCCCACGAAAGTAATTCTTTGCTCTGCTCTGAAGATAAAGTTCCCATTTCAAAAGAGATCTTCGCCTGTTCAAGCTCGCTGCCCGTGACCCGTGCCTGTAATTCCTTCAATAACTCTGCTGGAACTTCGATCTCCACATCTGTATTTTTAACTTTCAGGGCATTCTTGCCGTCATTTGCCGCGATGGACACCGGAAACATCACTTGCCGCTCTCCCTTTGCCATCTCGAATGACAAACTGTTTTGACTCTCAGGTTTGCTTGCCGGAATCACAGGCTGATTCGGAGGACTGGTTGGGACAGCTGTATCGGTTGGATCAGTTGGACCACTTGGATTAGTTGGGTCAGTTGGACCGGCAGGGCTAGTTGGATCAGTTGGGTCGGTCGGTTCATTCGGATTCGTCGGATTCTGTACCTTAACCGGCACATTGAAATCATCAACGTTAATATGTCCGAAACCGCCTGTGGATTGGTCAACCACCTTAATGTAAAGCTTCTGGCCGATATACTGTGATGCATCCCAAATCTTCCGTTGATACTCCTCATAGTTGGTGGCGGTTTCTTTAAATAGTTCTTTCCCGTCCGATGCCCGGACCAGCGCTACATACAGATTATCGATATCACGCCCGCCGCTGACCAGGAAGTTGATCTTGCCGTTCCCGCCAAGGACGAAATTCTGCGATTTCATTGTTCCCGTTAAGCTGTCTCCGCCGGCTTCCTCGTTGAAGCCCCACAAATGATAGCCGCCTGGAATTTTATGCGAAGGATTGAAGTAGATCGTGTCCCAGAAAAACTGCGCGTCGGTCACATGGATATCCTGGAAAGCATCTCCTTCTGTAATCCAACCGGTTAAGTCTCCTGTGGCAAAATCATGATTGGGCAGATCTGTAATATCGGTATACACTGAGTTATCCCAATTGTCAGGCACATCGACTGGAGCCGCCGGCTCACCCGTCAAGGCATTCATATTCCATACTTCCATCGACTTGACCGTTATATCCTTGTCGGCCCAGACCTGTAAGCCCAAGGAGTCGTATCGGCCTACATAGACGCGTGTTGTTAGCTTTTCCTTATCATTGGCAAAAGCTTCAACAACCGAGCGGTCCAGGAATATATGAAGCTTCAAGTTCTCTCCGTCCAGATCTACGTATCCGCCTTGAATACCGTCCACGCGCACATCCGGATCAATGCTGCTCTTGGTCCGGTCCACATTGAACGTCCCATTTGTTTTGTCATAGTAAATCAGCGTTTCCTCCTGGCCGTTCTCGGAGCGCCGCACTTTAAGACCGAATTTCTGGGCTTCACCCGGATCAATTTCCATCACGATCTCCAACATGTCGCCTTTGACACTCCGGATCAACTGATTGGCGGCGGCCAAATTTTTGTCCGAGAAATCAACCACCTTATCTCCCCTGAGACTTTGCAATTCTTGAATCGGTTCAATACGCAATTGATCATGCTCATCCAAGCTTAGGGAAACTGGCAGTGCCAGATTATGAGCCCAACCGGCTTGATATTCGGCTTGCGGTGTTCTTACATTCTGCACCATGGAGTATACGACTGTTCTACCGTCAGGTGTAACCATACCGCTCTCTGCCGTTAAATAGCCGTCGCCCACATCCATTTTAGAAGGCGCATCCTGATCGGGAATAAACTTGAAATGATCCCGGTCCCAAGTACCAATCCAGTAAAAAACCTCAACATCTCTTTGCACATCGTTCGCCGGAGGCACTTGCTCCGGTTTCTCATGGGGGTTAACCATAAAAATATACTTTTGCTTGCCCGTGCTATCCTTACCTAACGGCAGTAATACCGGCAGTTCCCATACGGTACCGAGCTCCGGATACAGGCTTCTGTCACTTACGTATAAAGGCCCCTTATACTCCCAGTTGTACATATCGCCCGAAACATACACCAAAGCTGTGCCGCTGCTGAAGTCTTGAAGACCGGAAGTGACTAACTGATACCACTTGTCTGTCTCTTTGTCATACCATACAAACGGGTCCCTGAACTCGTTATGAATACCGTTTCCATTCTGCTCTGTAACTGGTTCAGGATATTTATCCCATTGCTCTAAGTTAGGGTCCGACAAATCAGACGGAGTCGCCCGACCTGTTCTTTGGTTCGGTGACAAAGAGTCATTGCCGGCAGTGTAGAACAGAACGGGATTGCCGTTTCGATCATAGGCTGCGCTGCCTGACCATGTACCGTCCGGATCAAGCGTGCCTGCTTCAGGGGCAAGAGCCGGTCTCACATTTTCCCAATGTACCATATCATCGCTCACCCAATGTCCCCAGTGGATCTGATGCCAGTATGGACCTTGCGGGTTATGCTGATAAAATAAATGGTATTTGCCGTTATAATAAATGGGTGCATGTGCTTCATTCATCCAGTTTTGAGGAGGCATAGCATGGTACTGAGGCCGGTGCTGATCACCATCAAACACACTAGGATCCTCATCAATGTCGCCATTTGGAATTTGTGGAACCGCGCCGCCATGAAGTGTCTTCACACTCTCATATTCAGCAAGGATCTCTTGACCCGTGAGCGCTTTGTTCTGCAGCTTCACTTCATCGATAAGTCCGCTGAACATATTGTAGGAGAATAATCCCGCAAACTCTGCAGATCTATTGTTTTTTCCGATCATCAGGTTTTCCGTAGACGGTGTAATTGGAACGTTGACAGGAGTCGCCTCAGAAGCTACTTCCTGACCATTTAAATATAATTTAATGATTCCGTCCTTTTTGTCGAACGTTGCCGCTACGTAATTCCACTTGTATTTTTCGAGCGGATGATCTTTGACCCATACCTGAATCCACTGGCCGCCAATCCCGACCTGCATCGACCATGTTCCGTGCCGGTACATGCCAAGTGCGAATCCTTCTGCTTTGTCCTGATCGGACTGGCTCACGATTCCAGACAGCTTGTTTCCGTCCCCCCATTCGTAGCTGCGCGGAGCGACCCATGCTTCAAGCGTTAACGCGTCGCTTACAGGAATGGTATCCTTTGCTTTGACCTCAACATCATTCGAGTATCCATCGAATAGCAAGGCACCTCCTTTTACTCCGCGTGAGGTCCATCTTGGATCCTTCGAGGCCATATATCTGGCGTTATTAAACACATAGTTCACGTCATGTTCAAGATTATTTACTTCCTCCAGTGCCTTCTTTCCTGTGCCTTCATCAAAGTTCATAAAAAAAATGTTACCCGTACCGTGAGCTTGAAAAGCATCAACAGCAATACTGGCTTGATTGGATTGATCGACAACCTTAACATAGAGCCTCTTATTGTAATGCTCCTGCATTTCCCAGGAAATCTTCTCATTCGCACTGACATCCCCGGTCTTCTCAAGTAATGTGTTAGTGCTGGCATCATATAATGCGACGTAGGCTTCCTGCGGATTATCGATGCCTACAACAGTGAAGGTGATCGTTCCGGTTCCCTGAAGCTTAAAGGTATTAGACGTAATAGAACCCTGACCTTCCAAGGTAGACTTGGCATAGAAGCTACCCTCTTTGCCGGTCCCAGCTTCATTAGTGACTTGAAAAGCATTACCTTCAACGGCCCAGCTCTCTAAATTTCCGGTTTCAAAACTAGGATTCTGGATTTCCGTCGGCACAATATTATCCGCCATAACTCCTTCTTCGGGTACAAGTTCATTGAAGGTATTGAAGGCGTCGGCAAAGAGCAGTCCCCAATCCGAGGCTGCATGATCCACGATTTCTAGATACAGCTTCTTTCCGATATACTTCGAGAGATCGGCTTTATATTGCTCCATATTCGCGAGTCTGAGGCCCTGTGCCGGATCCGGAAACCCGGACTCGTTAAATTCGGTATTTCCGTACCTGGCTATCAAGTCTCCGGTATCTGCATCGACAACACTTACATAGGCCTGCTCCGTATGCTTGCCTCCGCCCAGTCTGAAGGTCATCCAGCCTGTGCCGCCCAGCTCGAAGGTGCTGGATCGAAGCACACCTGTTGCAGCTTCGGCGTATTTCCAGCCGTTTAAATGGAATGTACCTTCCTGGTTGTACGGGATTTGTTCTGTCCACCAGGTGGTTTCGTCCGATACACTGTCTGGACCAAACGCATCACCTTCCACAACGGTCCATCCTGTCAAATCTCCGGTTTCAAAGCTTGGATTCTGGACTTGATAGCGTTGGAAATCCGGCTTAATATCTTTGGCAACAATGCCTTTGGCTGGCTCGGATTCATGGTACATCAAGAATGCGTCCGCAAAAATCAATCCCCAATCGGAGGTTGCATTATCGACGATCTCCACATACAGCTTCTTGCCCAAATTGACGGAGAGATCCGCCTTATACTGCTCCATATTGGCAAGCCGTAGACCCTGAGCGGGGTTCGGAAAGCCGACGTCGGCAAAAGCACTATTGCCATACCGGGCAACGACTTGTCCCGTCTGGGCTTCTACGATATTCACGTATACTTTGTTAGGGTTTTTCGCACCGCCAAGCTTGAAGCTGATCCAGCCGCTGCCGCCCAGCTCGAAGGTGCTGGAACGAAGCACGCCGGTCGCAGCCTCGTCATGCTTCCAGCCGTTAAGATGATAAGCACCTTCCTGATTGTACGGGATTTGTTCTGCCCACCAAGTGGTTTCGTCCGATACACTATCTTGACCGAACGCTTGGCCTCTGACAACCGTCCAGCCTAACATATCCCCAGTTTCAAAGCCTGGATTCTGAATTTGATAGACCGCATCTGTAGCTGATAATTCCAAACCATCCCTTGGCGTTTGATAGACTGTATCCGTAACTGTTGAGCCTATTTCTACCTTTGGAATAGTTGCTTCCAGGGTTCCAGCTTCGGCTGCGGCCGGGATTCCGGAAGCTGCAAGCTGAAGAACCATCGCCCCTGCAACCATTCTGGAAATCCAAGGTTTTCTGCCTTTAACTTTTCTCATTCAAGAGCCTCCTTCAAACCTAATTTCGAGATGCTCTCCTTATACAAGGACGAATAGTTAAGATGATGAAAGGAGAGATACCAAATAAAGCGCTTCCAAATCAAAGGAATGTAAATCTTCTTGATCATTTATTCCCTGAGCCAGATGGCAAGAAGCGCCATAGCGCTTCTGCTACCAAATGGACTGCATATTCCATATTTCCATAGATTTAATAAGCGGTTCTCCATCTCCCCAGATCTCCAGCCCCAAGGCATCCTTACGGCTCGGATATACCCGGGTCGTCAGACTTTTCAAACCGTTGGCATAGGCTTCGACCATGGAGCGGTCCAAATAGATGTGAAGCTTCAAATTTTCCCCCAGCAGCTCCAGCTTACCGCCTTGAACCCCACTGCACTTTTCACCCGGATGCCGTGTCGTTTTTGTCCGGTCTACCCAGAGCTTAGCTTCGTTAAAATCATAATACAGCAGCGTTTCTTCATCTCCATCCGGTGTACACCGGACTTTGATTCCTAGTTGTGTAGTATGGCGGGGCTCCAGTTCCACTTGAATCTCAAGCATGTCACCTCGAACATCTTTTAGCGACAGATTAGCCTCAGCCAAGGAATTGTCACGAATCGATAGACGTTGAGTACCGCGCAGAGACTGGAGCTCCTGAATAGGCTCGATTCCCAGCCGTCCGTCTTCCCTCAAAAAGACACTTAACGGCAAGCCGCCATTATGGGCCCAGCCCGATTGATATTCAAGCTGGGACGTCCGGTCGCCTTGAGCTATGGTAAATATGATCTTTCTGCCGGTCTTCGGATCAACCATGCCGCTCGGTCCGGTGAAATGGAAATCTCCGACGTCGATCAGTTCCGGCTCTTCTTGATCTGGAAGAAATGAAAGATTGTGTGTATCAAGCTGTCCAATCCAATAGAATACCTCGACATCGGCTCCCTTTCCCACGGGACTGACCAATAGAAGATGTTTATGTCGACCCTGTTTGTCGGTTCCCAGAGGAAGAAGCACAGGAAGTTCCCAGATAGGCCCAAGATAAGGGTACTTCTGAATATCTGCTTGATAAAATGGTCCTTTGTACGTCCAATTCAGCATATCCTGTGAGGCAAACCCAAGCGCTGCTCCACCTTCGCCTTCGATCCCCGATCCGACCAGTGCAAACCAGCCGTCATCATCCTTCCAGACAAAAGGATCACGGAAATCTCCGAATGCGCCTATTCCCTGCTTCTGTACAATGAGCGGCTCAGGATGTTTCACCCAATGAACCAGATCCGGGTCTCCATCCTGAGCATAAGTACTCCGCGCAAGCGCAACACTCTGATTCGGTGAAGCACTGTCATTTCCCGCCGTAAAGAACAAGACAGGCAAGCCGTCTGCATCATAAGTCGCGCTCCCCGACCAGATACCGTCCGGTGCCAGCTGATCCTTAGCGGGTGCCAGGGCTACAGGAAGATCACGCCAATCTACCAGATCTTTACTTACCCAATGTCCCCAATGGATATGATAAAAGAACGGCCCCAATGGATTATGCTGATAGAACAAATGATATTGCCCGTCAAAATAGATCGGCGCATGAGGTTCGTTCATCCAATGTGCAGGCGGGCTGACATGGTACTGCGGTCTGTGCCGATCCGTCAGCAGAGGTGTGCGGTCCAGCTTGATCTCGTCATATTGCACGTGCGGATGGACGCCTCCATGTGCAGAGTCCAGCACATGCTGATAGGAAGCGGCCACTTCCTCTGCACTTAAGGCCCGGTTATAAATCTTAAGCTCATCGATGATCCCGCTGAACATCTGAAGGCTGAAGACTCCAGCCAGCAGGCTGCTGTGATTATTCTTGCCGATGAGCAGATCCGTGCCAAATGCTTCAGCAAGACGGGAACCGCTCGGCAAATCCGTCGAAGCGACTTCACTGCCGTTCAGATACAGTTTGATTGTGCCAAGGGTTCCATCAAATACAGCATTCACGTATGACCATTCGTTCTTGGGCAATTCATGGCCGTCTGGTGACCAGAGTTCCCTCCAGTCTCCTCCTTCCAGCCCAACCTGGAAGGACCAAGACCCGTGCCGGAACATGCCTAGCAGATAACCTTGCTTGCGCTCCATATGGTGGCGGTTCACAATGGCAGTCAACTTACCTTCATATCCCCAATCATAGAAGCGCGGCGCTACCCATACTCCGATACTTAATGCTGACGTGGATTCCTGATCATGTTGTGTATCTTCTTCATTGACAGAATGGACAATAGAAGTAGAGTAACCGTCGAACAGGAGTCCGTTTCCCGCTACTCCGGGTCTCCACTGCGGACCGGACTGTTCAGTAAACTCTGCTTGATTAAATACGTACTGAATGTCATCCCGGACCTCAGATACGCTCTCCAGAGTACTTGCTCCGGTACCTTCATCAAAGGCCCAGTGCATCACCAATCCTTGATCACCGTTTATGCGGCTCATGCATCATTCCTCCCTTAGTTCTATTCTGAGACACCCTCCGGAATTTGGATGGATTTAAGAATATGGATCTGAAGCGAATCCAATACCGCTTGCCCTGATTGCGTGCTTACTTCAACCTTTTCAATTGGAGCATCAGGGAAAATCTGATCCGTCAATGTAACCAGGCCATGATCTGCATACACTTCAACCGCATTGCGGTCCAGCCAGATCTGCAGCTTGATCTTCCCATTCTTAGATACCCGTCTGGCACCGTGCTTGTTTGCGAATGCAGGATGGAAATCAGTCACACCTGAGTTCGAGCGGTCGATGAATAGCCATTGCTGAACTGGATCATATCCGATAACAATCTCACTCCGCCCAGAAGACTTCAGCCTAATATGAACCTCTGCACCGGAACTGATATCGATATCCGCTTCTATTTCCAGCAGATCTTCATTCATTTTCTGTATAAAAGAGGACGCTGAAGTAACTGTGATTCCCTTCCAGCCCATTGATTCTTTGCGTAGCTGCTCTATTTCCCGGACAGGCATTTGGGACAAAGACACATTCCCGCTTTGCTTCGTCAATGACAAGACGCGAGGCAGAGTCATGGCACCTCTCCAGGAACCGGTAGGTGTCTCGTTGGCATATTTCCAGTTGCTCATCCACCCGATAATCACACGGCGTCCGTCTTGCTCAGGGATATCCGACCAGGTAACTCCCGCATAATTGTCTCTACCATAATCCAGCCACAGGATATGATCGGCCGGATTGTCATTAATGAACGTATTTCCGTCGAACTCCCCGATAAAATATTGCGTACGTGATCCTTCGGGACAGCTTGGATGATCTCCGATGCTTATGAGGAGTACCCACTTGGAAAGGCCGGTGTCATCTATCGGCAATTCAAACAGATCGGGGCATTCCCAGACGCCGTCATGCGAGCCTTCCTCCTTGCCGAATTCTCCGGTCAGCGACCATTCACGCAGATTTTCAGATCCATAAAATTTGGCACGGTCTCCCGCAACAAGTACCATAACCCACCGTTTACTTTGCGGATGCCAGAACACCTTTGGGTCCCGGAAGTCCACTATATCCTCCTCAGCAAGTACAGGATTGCCCGCATATTTTTTCCAGGTTTGACCTTTATCGCTGCTGTAGGCTAAGCTCTGCCGCTGGCGCGGCTGGCCAGTGACTGGACTTGTATCCGCATGGGTAAAGATCGCTATCAATCCATGAGAATCTTCGAACAAGCCGCTGCTATTATTCCAGTCCACTACACAGCAACCGGAGAAAATAGCTCCATGTTCATCCGGGAATAAGGCAATAGGCTCATGCTGCCAGTGAACCAGATCTTCACTTATGGCATGGCCCCAGTGCATCGGACCCCATTTATTGCTATAAGGATGATATTGATAAAAGAGATGATAGCTTCCCTCATAATAGACTAATCCGTTGGGATCATTCGCCCAGTTGGAGGGTGGTGAGAAATGAAACCCCGGTCTGAAGCGCTCATCATTATACTTTTTAGTGGACTCTATCATCCGGTTAATCTCCTCTGTCGTCGGCATGGACCCAAGAGCCCCCTTTCGAGTGGTAACTAACGCTCCGCCTGCGTTGGCAAATGTCAGCATGCTTAGGATCTGTTGGTTGGTCAGATCATGCAACGCACTTCCGGCTTCTAGAATTTTGTACAACAGGCAGCCCAGAAAAGCATCGCCGGCCCCTGTCGTGTCAATGGTCTTGACTTGAAAACCCGGCACATATCCATCCTGACCAGCTAAACGGTAATAGCAGCCTTTTTCCGCCAAAGTGACGACGATTAGTGTAATACCAAATTGTTGCTGGATTTCTAGTGAACCTTGTTCAACATCGCTGGTACCGGTTACAAAGGAAAGCTCGTCTTCCGATATTTTCAGGATATCGGCATAATTCATGCCCCAAATAACATTCTGTCTGGCTTCCTCCTTGCTGTCCCATAACGCAAACCGGAGATTAGGATCGAATGAGAGCAAAATTCCTGTTTCCTTAGCCTTAAGCACTGCCGTCTTTGTTGCCGTACGGGCAGGTTCATGGGTCATGGACAATGAGCCAAAATGTAGAGCCCTGCAGCTTTCAATCCGGTCAAGCGGGACATCCTTCGAGTGTAAGAAGGTATCTGCTCCTGGCTTTCTGAAGAAACTGAATGACCGGTCTCCTGTATCATCCAGATGGACAAAGGCCAGCGTTGTACTCGCTTCATTTGTAAAAGAAACTTCTGACACATCCACACCGCTGTCTAGCAGGGTATTGTGCAGCAAGGAACCGAATTGATCCTCCCCGACCTTGCTAATGAGTGCAGATTTGGCTCCTAACCGGGATAGCGCAGCGGCCACGTTAGCCGGAGCCCCTCCTGGATTACATTCAAATTGCTCGTTCCCCCCTGCTGTACGACCTGCTGGAGTAAAGTCTATTAAGACTTCTCCGATAGCGATAACATCAAGCACAGCTTCTCCCCACCTATCATCTATTTATTTTTTTAGATTTGCGTTATAGCGATCCAGTCCGGTCTGATAGATCTTCATCAATTCGTTCAGACCCATCTTATCCAGAGTCTTCAGATAGTTGTTCCACCCCTCATCTGCACCGCCATCAACAATAAATCTACCTCTTTGAGTATTTACATATTTAATCAGTTCCGGCTCAATCTTATTGATTTTGTCCAATTCCTCCGGCTCAAAGAAAATACTTGGATAATTTTCCTTTTCCATGTAAGGATCATAATATTTCTCTAGATCTTTAGCACGCTGCTGGGCCCGTGGCTCCAGATCTACAACTTTCCCCAGATCCTGGATGGTAATAACGCCTGGTCCACCTGCGCCTGGTGCAACTTTTTGACGGAATTCACCTGCAGAGGCTCCCTCAGGAAGCGGCAGATTCACCAATTTTCCGTTTTCGTCTTTCTTGAATACAACATCCAGCGGGCCCCAGTGGATTTGGGCAGCCATGTACGGTTCGTACTGCTGATCGATCCAACGCATGGTGATTTCCGGATTGCTGTTTTCTTTTGTAATCACAAAAGCCCCGCGGCCCGGACCACCGCCATTAGCACGTCCAATGATTTGATCACCCTTCGGTCCCTTCAGCGGAGACAGCAGAACATAATCCTTACTGCGTTCGGTTCCGACAACCTCTTCAATTTCCCACCAGATATAAGATCCAAGCGTCTCATCCGTTGTTTTACCTTTTGCCAGATACTGTGCTGCATCCTGGGTGAAGGATTCCGGATCAATCAAGCCCTGTTTATACCATTTTTCATGAAAATAATTAAGAGCTTCCTTATATTCAGGCTGAGTTGCGGTAAAAATAACTTTCCCGTCGCGGACGACACGGTGCTCCAGATTATCCGGAAGTCCGAATGCCCCGAAGATCCCGGCAATATCCATACACCACTGCATGTGCATAAAGCTTAATGGGATTTCATCCTGCTTACCATTGCCGTTCGGATCCTTTGTTTTAAAGGCAAGTAGAGCTTCCGTGTATTCATCCAGTGTTTGCGGTACTTTCAGCCCCAGCTTATCTAACCAGGCTTTATTGATAACGTGAAAGAAGGGATTGGTTCCGAGGTTGTTCTCTTCCCATGACGGCAGTCCGTAGATGTGCCCATCTGGCGCTGTAATTGATGATTTGATGTCAGGCCGGCGGTCGAGAAGCGCTTTCAAGTTAGGCGCATATTGATTAATTAAATCTTCCAGAGGAATAATGGTTCCGTCTTTGCCATAATTAATTAGCTCGTAATCGGTAAATCCAGCTCCGTAAAAAGCATCCGGCAAATCTCCACTAGCGAGTAACAAGTTTTTCTTTTCTGTATAATCAGTGTCTGGGATGTTCTCCCAGTTGATCTTAACGTTTGTTTGCGCTTCTAGTCGTTTGAAAATTTCCATTTCCGAATATTCCGGTGCCAATGCAGCCTTCGGAGATACCATTCTTAACGACACTACTTCTTTAACAATCGGAAGACCGGTTTTGTTGAAATTCGCTTCTTGATCCGGACTTTTAGCCTGATTCTTTGAGCCGTTACCGTTTCCTGAACATCCACTTAACGCAAATGCTCCGGCCAGCACTAGAATCCCCGCACCTTTGAATAAAGATTTCATTGTAAATAACCTCCCTTGAGTTCATCCCGCAAGATAATTACACATTGCTCTTTCTTTGCATTTGTCTGAATGCTGCTGTACATCCCCCCCTTCAAGCACCATGTCAAAATCAACCCTTGATTGAGCCAATCATCACGCCTTTAACAAAGTACTTCTGAAGGAAAGGATACAATATGAGCAGCGGCAGACTGGATACCATGATGACACCGTATTTGATCAGTTCGGTAACGCGCATCTTCGCTGCATAGGATTCTACATCAAGCATCATGCCAGAGTTGACCTGATTCTGAACAAGAATGTTGCGAAGCACCAGTTGCAGCGGATATTTACTTTCATCATTCAGATAGATCAGAGCGTCGAAGAAACCATTCCAGAAGCCAACAACATGATACAGCACCATTACAGCCAGGATGGACTTGGATAAAGGCAGGACGATGCTCCAAAAGAATCTTGTATTGGAACATCCATCTATAGATGCCGCTTCCCACATTTCATCCGGTATGGACGACTGAAAAAAGGTCCTCACGATAATTACATTGAATACACCGCCTGCTCCGGGAATCACAAGTGACCAGATCGTATTCAGCATATGAAGATCCTTAATCAGCAAATAGGTTGGAATCAGCCCCCCACTAAAAAACATAGTAATCAGCAGAAACCACATAATTACAGATTTCCCTGCCAGATCTTTACGAGCTAACGGGTAGGCCGCAAATACTGTCACCGCAACTCCAATTAACGTTCCCAGAGTCGCATATAAAATTGAATTGGCATAACCTATCCATATGGACGAATCACTGAAAATCCGCTCATACCCATCCAGCGTGAAGCCCTTAGGAAACAACCAAACTTCACCTGAGTAGATATAATTAGGATCACTGAATGATGCAATCAGTACAAAGTACAACGGAAATAATACGAGCAGCATAATTACGGTCAACAAAAGATAGTTGATGATGTCAAACCATGCGTCTCCTCTGCTCTTTCTCTTCAATAATTGATTCAATATGAACTCCTCCTTACCAAAGACTGGTCTCTGTCATCTTTTTGGCGATCCGGTTTACGGTAAAAATCAGGATAATATTAATAAATGAATTAAACAGGCCAACTGCCGTAGAAAAGCTGTACTGAGCCTTCTGAATCCCCATTTCATACACATAAGTTGGAATAATATTGGAGGTGGCATAATTTAAATCACTCTGCATAAGGAACGCTTTTTCAAAGCCGATGCTCATAATGTTGCCGAGTGCCAGAATCAGCAGGATAACGATCGTAGGCAAGATGCTTGGAATGTCCACAAACCATACACGTTTCCATTTACTCGCTCCATCCATAATTGCAGCTTCATGCAGTTCGGGATTGACCCCCGCAAGAGCAGCAAGGTAGATAATGGTGGCAAAGCCTGTCTCCTGCCAAATCCCTGACAATATATACAGAGGACGGAACCAACCTGCATCAGCCAGAAACAGAATGGGATCTCCTCCGAACAAGGTGATGACGTGATTCACGATTCCGCTGTTTGGAGACAAAAACACATTGAGCATACCGACGAGTACAACGGTAGAGATAAAGTGCGGTGCATAGATCACGGTCTGCACAAATTTTTTGTAGGACTTGCCCAGCATTTGGTTCAGCATAATTGCGATGATGATAGGAGCCGGGAAGCCAAACAAAAGTGACAGAAAACTGAGTGTAAGCGTGTTCGTGATGATCGTCCAGAAGTTATAGGAATTAAAAAAATCTACAAAGTGCTGGAATCCTACCCATTCACTCCCCCAGATCCCCTGGCTTGGTGAAAAGTCCTTAAACGCAATCTGCACACCGTACATTGGATAATACTTAAATACGAGATAAAGAATAATGATCGGCAGCAAAAACAGATACAGTTCATAGTCGCGTTTAACTCGACTCCATCGATTACGATTTGGTTTGATCAAAGAATGATCCGTCCCGCTGGTTCTTGAATTCACCCTTAAACTCCCTTTCATGTAAAAGTAATCATTCATTTGAAACGTTTCCAAAATAGTATTGAAACGTTTCCAATTTAGAAAAGAAAAACTTCAGATCGTACATCCAAATCGATGAGCTGATGTTTTTCCGATCCAAGAAGATCAGGTAGTTTCACCTTTCTTGAATATAACGGGGATACGATACACTTGCTGATCCAAGGTAATATTTTCGATCTTGCTAAAGAGTAATCTGATTGTCATGCGTGCCATTTCTTCCACTGGCTGTCTGATCGTTGATAGTATAGGATGAAAATAAGGATTATCCTGAATCCCGTCGTAACCGATGACCTTTACATCTTCAGGAACACATATACCCTGCCTGCGTGCTCTTTCTATATAGTTGGCGGCTAACATATCAGTAATAGCGAAAATACCATCCACATCAGAATGCTTATCTAAGAACTCATTAAAATAGGCATTGTCGTCCACAATGGGGTCCGGTTTCTCATAGATCACATAATCGACTCCCAAGGCTTGTGCCTCATGAATGAATCCTTTTTTCCGGTTCATGGTTTCACTGAAAACAGAAGTAACACTTCCAATAAAAGCTGGTTTCCGCGACCCTGCATTCACCAGTTCCCTTAAAGCTAATCGTCCTCCCTCGTAATTATCCGAAGTGACGCAAGTGATTTTCTTGTTGAAGTGTCTGTCGATACTTACAATCGGAATGTCGTTGCTAATATTATTCTCGATATCGTTGTAAGTTATGCCCACAATACCAGCCACTTTATTTTGCCGCAGCATATCCAGATAATACAATTCCTTCTCGGGCTTTCCGCCGCTGTTACACAGCATAAGCTTAAAGCCTTCCCGATCCAATTCATCCTCAATGTAATAAGCCAATTCAGAAAAGAACGGATTCCAGATACTTGGAAGCAACAAAGCAACCATCTTGGATTTCTGCATCTTAAAGTTTCGAGCGACTTCATTAGGGAAATAATTCAGTTCTTGTATCGCTTCCTCTACTTTTCTGCGTGTATTAGGTTTCACAGCGCCAGAGTTGTTAATGACTCTGGACACGGTTCCTACAGCAACACCAGCTAAGTTGGCTACATCTTTAATGCTTGTCATTGAACACCCCCGAACTCTCTTATGGAAATTATAATATCACCAAAGTGGAAACGTTTCAACAGTTAATTTGGAAACGTTTCAATACTATAATTCTCACCAGAACTTTCCCCTTCGGATTCGTGGAAGGGACGCCATAGGTACGGGAATCCGCATCTACCAGAAAGGCTTAAACAAGCTGCCATGTGATCCTTGTTAGCCAGCAGCAACATATACTAATCTGTTCCTGCCGCCAATGCCCGGGAGGCATCAATAATGTATTTTAAGTATAGAACCTTTAATCCAGCTCCCGGACATTCGCTTAAATATTGCAAGATGGTCTTCACATCATCAACCGCATTTAATTATTTAGTTCACATATGCTATCAGACGTTTAATCATGACTGCAGCCTGTGCGCGATCTCCTGAATCCTTTGCCGCAAAATGGTCGCGGGTTAATCCCTTCATAAGTCCTGAAGCAACCGCTACATTGACACTGTCCATTGCCCAGGTACTAATAGATGAAGCGTCCGCGAACTGATTCAGAACATTCTTTACCGCTGCCGGTTTCTGACCAGCAAGTGCCGCAGCGCGAACGATCAGCACTGCCATTTGCTCACGCGTAATCTGTGTGTCCGGCTGGAAGGTACCGTCCGAATAACCTGTAATCAAACCAGCTTGAGCAGCGGTTCTAATCGGCTCCGCATACCACTTTGTTTCCGGAACATCTGTAAATTGGACGGGTGTACTTGAAGCGTTTAGACCCAGTGCTCTGGTAATAATCACTGTAAATTCAGCACGTGTCGTTAAACGGCCGGGGGCGAACTGCCGGCCGCCATCACCCTTGACCAGCAATTTATCCGCTAATAATTCAATATCCTCCTTAGCCCAATGGCCGCTGAGATCGGAAAATTCCGTAAAGGTATACAGGTTAGCCGGAAGTTCGTCGAGTGTGACAACATAGTCGCTCTGATATACTTTCTTCAAGTGTTCAGCAGCGTTTGTAGTGCCATCCTTGATGAAATCGCCTGTCCAAGTGCTGAAGAAGCTCCAGTACGCACCATAAGCCTGCAGCATATCCGGATCGGGTATCGGCCCGTTTTCCGCCAATCCGATTAGCTTCTTATTATTCACCAAAGAGCTTAGTCCCTCATACTTTGCAATGCTGGGGTTGTAATCACCTGCCGGGTTATACGTATCCACACTGGCAATATCCACGACATCGTCTCCCGGATACCATTCCGGTTTCTCGGAATTCCATACCCAGATCAGATTGTTCAGATGGTGATAATGGGTTAGCCGGTCAACCATCAGCTTCCATAACCGCTTCGCCGGCTCCGGTCCCTTTGCTCCCCACCAGAACCATCCGCCCTCTGCCTCATGCAGTGGCCGCCATAACACGGGAACACCTGCATCCTGCAGACGTTTCAGCTGGAGTGCGATATTATCAATGTCCCTGATAAGCAGGCTGTAGTCCTCAGAATCCGGGTGATCGAGCGCATATTCCACATCAAAGGTTGTATGCTCAGTGTAGAAGCCCCTCCACCATTCATTGCCGGGCTCATTCCCACCAATCCCCTTGGGGGCATTCCAATGCCAGCACAGAGCTACAATACCGCCGCGTTTGTACCAATCAATCATTTTTTCGACCTCAGTTGAAGTGGCGCCATTGTCGACACGGGAAGTGGAGTAATCCATTAAATCCGTGGACATTATCGCCGGAAATCTGCCGGTCTGCTGTCCGATCCATTCGGCATCCTCCAATGTTTGCTGACCCGATATGATTTTATGGCTATACTGGCTTGCCAAATAATTCATCAGCGCCTTGGCTTCAGAGGTCGCTTCCGGGTTAATTAGTTTGCCCGTCACGGCATTGCCTTCCGCTTTATCGGCAGCCGTCAATTTGACATAATCAATATTATACCAGCCCCAGTTCGCTGAGAACTCGATCGTGTTATCGCCTTCCTTCAGCAATGCTTTTCCGGCAGAAATTTCGCTGAAACCTGTCTGCTCCGGCAGAGAAATTTCCGAAGTTTGCCCGTTCACAATCATACTGGTTTTCTTCTCACCGTTTGGAGCACTGTAGCCTATTAGAAGGTTATACATTCCTGCCGAGGGTGCCTTGTAAGTAAAGGTAAGTGAACCTGATTGCTGGAATGCCGCATAACCTTGGCCGGAATACCCTTCACCTTGGGTTTCTATTGAAACGCCGCCGCTCATCACACCTTCCTCCGCTTCCAGCATGCCCCCTGCCTGAGATGCCCTGGCCGCTTCCAGCTTCAGATATTCAAGGCCATAATACCCCCAGCCCCGGTTGACCTTGATGGTATTCTTACCGGCATTTAACATCACTTTGCTAACCATTTTTTCAGCCCTAACCATACCTGCTGCAGGTGCATCCAGTGTTAACTCACCAGTGCCAACCCCATTAATTTGAATGCTCGTCGCTTTCCCGCCATAGCCTTCAGGAATATAGTAGCCTATACTCATTTTGTACAATCCAGCCTCTGTAACCTCTACAGTAAAGGTTGCACTTCCGGCCTGCTCCGTAGAGGACGCATTTTCAGCGAAAAAGAATGAGAGGTACCCTTCGCCATTATAAAGCCGATCCTGATCTTCAAAGACATTTCCGCGCTTCTCGATGCCATAGCCATCTAATACTGCATCTGCATAAGTAAGTTTGATAACGCCTGGTTGGCTGTCCGACTCTGCAGCGGAAGCTGCGGCCTCCGAACGATTCGCACCTGAATATACCAGTAAAGAGAAGACCAAACTAAAACATAATAAGCCTAATAGTAATCTCTTAATCTCCAGCCTCATTAACGTACCTCCTTGAATATCTTTGATAGCAATAGGATTCCACCACACATTAAAGCGCTTACATATATGGCAATAAATTTAGCCGTTGCCGCTGGCGGAACAGTCTATCTCTATCACTCATCATAGCAATGGGCCCGTTTCCCTCGCACAGACGTTGGAAACGGGCCCGGATGAGCAACTAGATTACTTTGAAGACCACAATTTAATACGGTCCTGGACATGCTTGGTATAGGCTTCTTCCATCTCTTTCACTCCGGCCTTATCCAGATCTTCCATGTAGGCGTCCCAGATCTTGTCGAATTGCTCCGGCTTAGCCATCACTGCTTCCGGAATTCGTTTCCAGGTAATATCCTTCATTTTGGCTCCAAGAATCACAGCAGGATCGTCGCTGGCAAGTGACATCGTATAAGCCGCACCATACGCTCTTGGCTCGAATTCCTCTTCTGACGGGAAGAGTTCCTTCCAATGATCCACACCGTATGCCTTCAGTACTTCCTTTTCCGCTTCACTATAGCTCGCCGTCAGCTGTTCCGGAAAACTCCGGGTGAAATAGTTTCCGGTTGAATCTTTAATCCCGTCCCCGTAATGAACCATCATATTCCAGTAAAGTCCGACACCCGATTCTTTTTGGAAAGCGGCGTTATCATTATCCATACGTTGCTGCACTGCCGGAATAACCTCACGTTTACCGTTTTCCATCGTATAATGCTTCCCTTCGATTCCCCAGTTATTGAGAATTTGACCCTCTTCCGAGGCCAAAAAGTCAAGGAACTGAATGGCACGTACCGGGTCCTTACACTTGCTGGAAATCGAGATCCCATACCCTCCGTCGAAGCCGGCCGGCCAGAAGCTGGTATCCTTGTACTCTTTACTCAAGGTAACCGGATAATGACCATAAGTCTGACCAAACTTACCTGCCGCCTTTAATGCATTCTGTGCATCTCCGTAATCCCATTCCGGATCCGCCAGCCCGAGAACACGGCCCGAAGCCACTTTAGCTTTAAACTGGTCGGTTTTCTGCACGAAGCTTTCCGGATCCAGCAGACCGATGTCGTTCATATGATTCAACCAGCGGAAATATTCCTTTTCCTCCGGACGGCGGAAATGATAAGTTGCCTGATGCGTTGCCTGATCGATGTAATATTCGCCGTCGTCCGGTCCCCCGGTTGTCTGGAATCCCGAGTTGGTAACCTGATACATATGCCAATCGTCCCCGTTTAGTGAGAGCCCGATATTTTTATTTCCGTTCTCGTCCGTCGGGTGTTTATCGATGTAATCCTGAATAACCTTTTCGTAATCCTTCACTGTTTTTATTTCCGGATAACCGGCCTCTTTAACTACACGATGCTGGAGTTCAAATCCGCCGTCGGCTTTCATTTTCTTCTCATCCACTGCTGACCAGGTTGGTATGGCATAAATCGCCTCATCATCCAGGCTGTACTTGGTCCGTACAAGCTTATCTCCTAACATTTTTTTGATATTCGGAGCATACTTGTCGATTAAATCTGTCAGATCGATGACCGCACCGGCGTCTACAAGCTTGCCGACATCTGCCTTTGCAGCTAACAGATCAGGATAGTTGCCTGTTGCGGCAATCAGTGAGATCTTCTGTACCGGATCACCGACAGCAAACTCTGCATCCAGGGTTACACCCGTCTTCTCCGTAATAATCTTGCCGACTTCATCCTTCATGTTATTCCAATTCGTGCTGCCGTCCTCCGAAAAATAGGTTAGCGTGATTGGCTTTATATCTGTCCCGGACGAAGAATCTTCCGCGTTGCTGCCCTCTCCGGCAGTAGAGCCATTATTCCCGCTGCATCCCGCAAGTGTCGACGCTATAGTCAGCGCCACCAAGGAAGAGACAACAAACTTCTTTTTTTCCGGCTTCATGAAGCAACCCCCTAATTTTATGAATTCGATCATACTTCGTATGAGACAGGCCTTAGCCTGGACACACCACAGCTGAGAGGTACTAACTCTTTACCGCACCGAGCGTCATACCTTTGACAAAGTATTTTTGTAAAAACGGATACACAATCAAAATCGGAACTGTAACCACAATAGTAATCGCCATTTTCACCGACTCCGGTGAGACCTGTGACATCCGCTCAGCCATGTTAGCAGTGTCTTGGGAATTAGTTGCACTTGTAGTCGTACTCTGTAGAATTTTCATCAATTCATATTGCAGCGTGGTCAAGGACTCATTACTGCCGTTAAACAGATACGTATCGAACCATGAGTTCCACTGGCCTACCGCAAGAAACAGGGCCACGGTCGCCAATGCCGGCTTGCACAGCGGCAGAATAACGCGCCAATATATCGTGAAATCGTTAGCCCCGTCCAGCTTAGCGGATTCCTGCAATGCAAACGGCAAACCGTCGATGAACGAGCGGATGACGAAGACATTAAACGCGCTTACAAGACCAGGCAGAATATAAACAGCGAAAGTATCAATCATGTGAAGATCTCTCATCAGAATAAATCCCGGAATCAGCCCGCCTGAGACATACATCGTGACAGCAAGAAACATGGAGACAAATCTTCTTGCCTGAAAATCGCTCCTCGCCAGCGTAAAGGCCAGCATTGAGCCGCTGATTAGGCCTGCTATTGTACCAATAACCGTCCGCAAAACTGATATTTTAAAACCGGTAATCAGACTTCCATAAGTAAAAATCAGACTGAAATTCTCCAGCGTAAACTGTCTCGGCCAAACGGTGATACCTCCCCGGACCGTATCCACCGAATCGTTAAGTGAGATGGCCAGCACGTTTAAGAACGGATAAATCGTCAGAACAGTTACAACAATCATGGATACATAAACAATGATTTCAAGAAACCGGTCATGTGCTGATTTCGCCTGACGGCTTTGTTTTAACCTGCCGACCTGCGTATTGCTGTTGACAACCCCCATGTCACCCTTCCTCCCTACATAATGCTTTCATTCGTAAAGCGCTTGAATACTCCGTTGGCCGCAAATAACAGCATCAGGCTAATCACAGAATTGAAGATGTTGATTGCTGTTCCGAAGGAGTACCTTCCCATGGCCAGACCATAATTAAGCGCATATAAATCAAGCACTTCAGAGTAATCGATGACCAGGTGATTCCCCAGCAAAAACTGTTTCTCAAATCCCGTTCCGAGCAAATGTCCGATGGACATAATCAGCAGGACTATAATCGTCGGCCGGATCCCCGGCAGCGTAATATGCCACATTTGTCTAAGACGGCTCGCACCGTCTACCCTTGCAGCTTCATATAATTCGGGGCCAATGCCGGATATGGCAGCGAGATAAATAATCGCATTCCAGCCTGTTTCCTTCCAAATATCCGCGCCGGTGACAATCCCCCAGAACAGGTGGCCTTGTGCCATGAATTGAACCGGCTGATCCACAATATTCAGGCCAAGGAGGATATCATTGATTACTCCGCCATCCGTAGAGAGCATCTTACTGACAATCCCTGCAGCCACGACCCAAGAGACAAAATGCGGAAGATAGGATACAGTCTGCACGAACCGTTTCATACTCTGCACACGTACTTCATTAAGAAGCAGGGCAAAGATGACCGGTACGATGAACCCGGCGATCAGTCCCATAAAGCTCATTGCCAGCGTATTTCGCAGCACTTGATAGAAGTGCTCATCCCGGAACAATGTTCGGAAGTGCTCAAAGCCTACCCACTTTTGATCAAAAAAACCGATTCCCGGCTTATATTTCTGGAAGGCCATTGTCCAGCCCCATAAGGGTAAATACTGAAAGACAAAGACCCACAGCACAAAGGGTATAGACATGTAATACAGGTATTTCTGATTCTTCAGTTGCTTCCACGCACTCTTCCTTCTTTTTTTGTATGCGTTTTCCGTTCCTAGTGTTATCGTTTTCATAGTTCCTCCCCTCTCTTGTTTATCATCATAATTCAGAGGAGAGGTGTATCCCATACTACGGATTTCGGGAAAAATCATACACAAACTATGGATTTTTATATTCGGACGGAGAACGGCCCTCGTATTTTTTGAATTTGCTGAAAAAGTAATTCACGCTCGCGTATCCGATCAGCTCAGCCACTTCATAGACTTTCATTCCCTGGGCCAGCAGCTCTTTGGCTTTTTGGATCCGGACTTTGTCCAGGTAGGTATTAAAGTACTCTCCGGTCTTACTCCTGAACAATTGCCCCAGATACGGTGTGCTGTAGTTCAGCAGGCCCGCCAGTGTTGATAGCCTTAAGTCTTCTGCATAATGTCTTTGAATAAAGTCGATCATTTGCTTAATCTCCTGTTCTTTGCCTTTCGGCCCGGAGTCCTCCATAAACTCCAACAGGAAATGATGGGTCTCTTCCAGAAGATCCAGTAGATAATCATACTGATAAATCCCGTTTAAGAAGCGTGAAACGGACTCCATTTCTTTGGGTTCTATCCGGGAGGAGGCTGCGAGCCTATGAATAATCGCGTTTGTCAGGAAGAAGAAGGATTGCCTGACCGACTTCTCCTCTTGTTCCTGTCTGTAAAATAAAGCAGCAGCCTCCTTGAGAAGCAGCATCACCATGGATTTATTACCTGCATCCAAGCTGTAATACAAGCGGAATATTAAATTATCCAGCACCTTTTCATCAGCTTCACCGCTCAGACAGGGATACTCGGGAGAAGACAACAGAATAAGGCCTGGCTCCAGAAGCCGGTCATTAAAGCTAAAAAAGGCTTGTTTAACCGCTTGCCTTGCATTCACATAAGCGTTGTAAATATGCTCGGGTTCAGTAACAGTTCCTCCGGTCGCAGCAATAAACCGGGTATCGCCAGCGATGCACCGGATCTCATCGTATAGCTGATCACGCCGCTGCCTTCCGTGTAAGGGCGCGTTGAGCAGGAGAATAATATACGGGGAGCTTTCAGTCACGATCCCCATATTCCGCTCCTCCATCCCTTGCTTCAGTCCTGCAGACAGCTGGCTTAAGGATTCCGAACGGTCGGCTTCAGATACACGGGGAGATATGACTACGATCTCGTAGTGGCTCCATAATAAACCCGTTTGTCTGATCATGCTTCGCAGCGTGGCCGGATCTTCATTCTTCTCCGGGTTGAGCAGCTTTTGCAGACACAGCTCCGGGTTATTCACCTGCGTCCTATTCCAGTCCCTCCGCAAACGTTCTTTCTCGATCTGCCCGCGTACGAGCTTGAGCGTAGCTGTCATTTCTGCGATATTGACTGGTTTAACGAGATATCCCGCTACACCGTACTTGATCGCTTGTTTGGCATATTCGAAGTCGGCATATCCGCTAAGAATGATGCACTGCATCTGATGATCCGCCGACCGCAAGTGCTGAATAAGCTGAAGGCCGTCCATAACGGGCATCCGAATGTCTGCGATTAATAGTTCAGGCTCTTCATCCTCGATGATCTTCAATGCATCTCTGCCATTGCCTGCGGTGGCGGCGATAGTGAAACCAAGGTTTTCCCATGCAATCAGTGTCTGGAGTCCCTGTCTCAGCTTCGGTTCATCGTCCACAATAACAACCTTAATCATTATCTACGCCTCCAGGAATAAAGAATGTAATCGTGGTGCCGGTTTCCGGTTGACTTTCGATACTTAAAGCACTGGATTCCCCATACATCAGAACGAGCCGGTCGTTTACATTTCGCATACCAATCCGCTCACTCTCTTGTTCATGAACGTCTTCTGCAAGCTCCGCCCGAATCCCGGCCAGCCGTTCTGGCGGGAAGCCAGCACCGTTATCAAATACTTTAATTAAAGCTCCGTCCGGTATTTTCTTCACTTCAACAGTAATGACAGCTCCTTCTTCACGGTTATCCAAGCCATGTAGAATAGAATTCTCTACCAGGGGCTGAATAATTAACGGAGGAACCGGCAGCTCCTGCAGGACCGGATCAACCGTTAGGTGATATTCCAAGCGGTCTTCATACCGGAACTTCTGCATATCGAGATAACAGCGTACGCGCTCGATTTCTTCCCGAAGGGGAATATTGCCGCTCCCAGCCTCCAGGCTGCTCCGCAGCAGGGTACTCAGCAGCCAAACAGCCTCCGCGATATCGTCCTGCCTGCGGATATGGGCTTCCATCCGTATGGATTCCAGGGAGTTAAAGAGAAAATGCGGATGAATCTGACTGGCCAGCATTTTGAACTTGATCTCGCTTTGTCTCTGCTCGATAAGATTCTTCTGGGCATTTGTTTCCTGAACTTCCTGGACCAGATCATGCACGCTTCTAAGAAGCGTATTGAATTGCTTGGACAACAGGCCGACTTCATCTTTACCGTCAATATGGATATACGTTTCCCAAGATCCCGAACCCACTTTGGCCATATGCTTGCTTAAACGAAGCATTCTCCGGGACAACAGTGTAGCAGAAGCATAGATAAGCAGGACAGCAAACAACAGGCTGACCATGATCACAACTGCACCCAGCAGAATAACCTGATCGGCTTCACGGGTAATCCCGGCAACGGTAATGATAGAGATCACGCGCAGCCCGTTCCAGCTGTTCGGCGGATTCAGATCCGCTATAACCACCTTGGAGTCTTTCCCTTTAACGACCGTGTTATAGCTTCCCTCCTGATTTAAAAGGATCTGTTCATCAACCTTGATGTCCGACAGATTCATCCCGGTCAGTTCCGCTTCATTAGATCCGACAATCCGGTTTCGGCTATCCACAATCAAGGTAGTAAATGATTCCTGATCCAGAATCGAGCTTAATTGCTGCTGATCCACATTAATGACCAATACTCCCTTTTTACCTATGGCATCCACGGGGAAAGAGCGAATGAGACTGATAGATTCTGTATCACTCTGTTCATTCTTAATGAGATTCCAACCGGCCAGTCCCTTCTGATCGATGGCTTCCTTATACCATGTTTGGTCCATAATGCTTTTGCCCGGCTGTATAAATTCCCAGTTATTCAGTGCAGTCGGGTTTTCGACATATACCCGGATGCCGGATATCTCCTTGTACAACTGGATATAATCGCGAATATCCGTATATTCACGGTAAGCCTGAATAACTTCACCGTAATTGGCATACTCCCGCGAGGCTACCTTCTTCATCCGGTTATCCACGGATAGACGGTAGGAAATGTCCAGCGGTACCTTAATCAGTTCCTCCGTACGCTTGCGAACGCGATCTACATTATCCGATACTTGCATAAAGGCATTATTAATTACGATCTCCCTGAGCTTTCCGGTTAAATAAAGTCCGGATAACAGCAAAGGAAGTATAGCCGCTGAAATAAAGGTAAACGCTAGTTTTTTCTTCATTCTCATATCATTCATCATGCGGATAAAATACATGGTTAACCCTCCCAGGCCAATGTTAACCGCTACATACCAAATACCCCTATTCATACAGAAAGGGGTATTGATTGGTTGAAGATATTTCTTCTGCGATTGGCTAATCCTATAAATCAAGCAATAGTTGGCTTTAATGCCCTAACTCTGAACCATCCGCTTTCATAATCCTTTTGTTCATAAACAATCGGTAGTCCAATCTGCATCAGCCTGTCTCCGCCATAGTTGTACTGTTCATCACTGTGCCCCGGACGAATCTCATATTCCAATTCCGGATGAAGGCCGGCAAGACGCAAAAATCTCTGAGGCGCGTTTGGCACGGCCATCACCTGAAAGTAGTAAACCAGTGCTTCTTCTTTATTGCCGGAAACAAACATCCAAGCTGACTCGTTGCCTTCGAACGGGCTCTTTAGACGGTACAAGTCCCCACTCTGTACCAATCCGCGTATCTCCTTATAGGTTACGATTTGGCGCTTGACCGTCACTTTGTCCTCTTCAGTGAATTTCGTCAAATCAAGCTCATAACCAAAGTTTCCAGACATTGCGACATCACCCCGAAAATCAAGAGGGGTTATTCTCCCAACCTGATGATTCGGCACAGCGGATACATGCGCTCCAATTGCACTTACGGGATACACAAGGCTGGTACCATATTGAATCTTTAGCCGTTCTACCGCATCGGTATTGTCACTGGTCCAGGTTTGCGGCATGTAGTATAACATCCCAGGATCAAACCTCCCGCCCCCACTGGAGCAGCTTTCGAACAGAATATGCGGAAATGAGGCAGTAATACGCTCTAACAGCTCGTATAACCCTAGAACATAACGATGAGCAGTCTCGGATTGACGTTCCGGCGGCAGGCCAGCCGAGCCAATTTCCGTCAGACACCGATTCATATCCCATTTCACATAAGCGACAGGCACACTTGAGAAAATAGCGGAAAGTGAGTCATAAATATAATCACGTACATCTTGGCGGGTGTAATCCAAAACGAGTTGCCATCTGGCTTCACTGCGTCTGCGCTCTGGAACATGAAGGCACCAGTCCGGGTGTTTGCGGTACAGCTCGCTGTCCGGCGAGATCATCTCTGGCTCAACCCATAGCCCAAATTCAAGGCCCAACTGGTTGATGCGCTCCGCCACATCGGCAAGACCGCCTGGCAGCTTCCGACGATCCTCGTACCAATCGCCAAGCGACGAATTGTCAGAATCCCGTTTTCCGAACCAGCCGTCATCCAGCACAAAAAGCTCGATCCCCAGCTTAGCGCCTTCTTCTGCTATTGATATCAGCTTCTCAGCATTGAAGTCAAAATAGGTAGCTTCCCAGTTATTGACCAATATCGGACGTTCTTCGTCCCGGTATCTCCCCCGGCACAAGCGGGTCCGGTACAACCGGTGATACGTCCGTGACATTTCTCCCAATCCTTGTCCGGAGTATACCATAACAGTCTCCGGAGTCTGGAAACTCTCCCCGGGACTTAACAGCCAAGTAAAGTCAAAGGAATTTATACCGATGCTAAAACGGGTAGAGCCGAACGAATCCACTTCCGCCACTGCTTCAAAGCCACCACTATAGACAAGGCTAAAACCAAAAGCCTCCCCCTGGTATTCGTTCGTTTCCGAAGTGACTAGCGCAGCAAATGGATTCATTTGGTGGCTGCTCATGCCCCTTTTACTATCGATTCGGGTCTCCCCTTGATGAAGACCTTTGCGGGTGATATTACCTTCCCGAGCCCATGCACCTGAAAGATAAGTGATCTCAAAATCGCGGTTACCCGGAAAATCGACACTGGCACTCAAGGCACGGCGAAGCCGTAACTTCTTGTCTCCCTTATTGGATAGACGGGCCGAGCGGACAATGACGTTACGGTCTGCGTAGATACAGTAACTCAGCACAACTATTAGACCCGAATAAGCATCCTTTAGTTCCACTTCCAATGTATCCGCTTCAGTCTCATCCTCTGTATAAACAGCCGGCAGTCCGGTTAAGGACGGTTTGCCTTTTATTTGCTTGTACCCCATATATTTAAGCTCTGTGATGCGTGTTCCATCCTCAAGTTCAACCTGGTATACCGGATTCCGGAAATCTCCGCTCCCATATTGCGGGTATTCTTGCGGCAGCCGGTCTAATCCGGCATTTACCGGGGTATGAAGCATCAGTTCAGTCATAGATTCCCGGTGTATCAGCCTGCTTCCCCAATAGACATGTACTGGATACCCGTTAACGATCTGAAAAATATAACTCATGCCGGACGACTGCAGATGAAACAGCCCTTCCTGCTCTTGTACGAATATGCCCATTGAAAATCCCCTTCTTTCTAGTTCATGCTATTAAGAGTTTATTGCTTCCAACTATTAATACATGGCTTAATACTTGATAAGCTTATATAATATAGCAGTCAGTTCTATAGAAATGATATATAAAATAAGCCGTCTAGTACATGGCTTGGTACTCACTAAATATATAATAATGCTAGATTATTATACCCAGGAGGCTTACTGTGCTCGAGTATTTGCCACGTAGTAAACAACACACAGAATTGCATACTACTCAATTCGGTATTGAGGAATGTATACCGGGTCACTTTTTTGGGCCAGCGGTGAGAAGTCATTATCTACTCCATTATGTATTAAGCGGACAAGGGATTTTTGAAGTCGAGGGAAAGAGGTATTCCTTAAAGAAGGGACAGGGGTTCTTAATTTTTCCGGATATTATTACTTATTATCAAGCCGATACAGCGGATCCCTGGACTTATTGCTGGGTTGGCTTTAACGGAACCTCGGCGGAGCTGCTCCTCAAGCAAGCCGGGCTAACCAAAGCATCTCCAATCATTCACTATGATAGAGATGATATGATTTACCAGTACTTACAGTTGATGAACGAATCAAGAGTATTCCATAAAGCCCGGGAAACCAGGCTGACAGGGTTACTATATTTATTGTTATCGCAGCTGGTGGAGTACGGCCCGGTGGCATCCCCTGAAGTTAAAGAGACCCGGGCAGAAATCTACGTTGAACAGGTAAAAGATTTTATCGAAATGAATTATCCTCAGAGCATTACTATTGAGGACATTGCCCAATATATCGGACTTAACCGAAGCTATTTGTGCTCATTATTTAAGGAGCGAATGTCGGTCAGCATTCAAAACTACTTAATTCATTATAGAATTAACAAAGCCTGTGAAATGATGGGGAATGCGGAACTTTCGATCGCTGATATTTCCCGATCCGTAGGCTATAATGATCCACTGCTCTTCTCCAAAATGTTCAAAAAGGTAAAAGGCTCTTCCCCTAAAAATTACCGGACGGAGATCCAGGCTCAAATGCAGGACGACACTCAAGAATCCATTATCCAGATTGAAGAGGAGCATTTATTTTATAGTTACATGCCAAGCTCAAATTAGCACGCACCAGTAATGAAACAACTTGCCTTAGTCTTAACGGTGCATGCACATTTGGACTTATCTGTATTGAATGGTCAATTTCATTAATATCATTATTTTTTAAGAGGAAACGGGTCTGTCAATAATTTTGTGTAAACTCTTTAGCAAGGAATTCCCCCGAAGGGGAATTCGCGACACTAGCGTAAGCACTGGCCGATCCGTTCCCAAAAGAAAACGGAGAGCTGGAGTAGCATCTGACCCCAGTTTTGGACACGGATTTGCCGGGAGGAATAGATTCGCTGGGTGTAGGCGTAGATAATAACTTTGGTGAGCATTTTAGGATGGTAGCTGTCACGACCGCCACCGGGATAGGCCGCGTCAAAGATGGCGTCGTCCAACCGGTTGACGGCTGCATTGACGACACGAACGAGGTGGGTCGAAGGAATATCTTCTTCGAGATCCATTGGCAAGCAAAGTTGGTCCATGGTATATTGAATGTACAAAAGAAACCTCTCCTTATGAAATGGTTGTGTGGTAACTCCATTTTACCAAAGGACGGTTTCTTTTTTTGTTTTTTAACGATTTTTGTACTAATTTCCGCTTAAACAGCGGAGAGGACGGACTGATTGTGGAAAAGCGGTAGCGTTCGCCTTTGTCCCCAGATTTTCACCGCTAAGGGGAATTAAAAAAATCTGGACACAACAGCGATTGGAACAACGGTCCGTTCGCGGAGCGTCCTCACGGAGCACAACGTTTGTCCGACTCCAAAAACAAGGGATGTCCCAAGTAGCCATTTCATGGCTTTTGGGACACCCCCTTTCGTCTATAACTCTTAAATCATTTCTCACATCAATTTCGTTGCATGATTCCAGCCAATGAGGTAGCATAATTTAGACATTCTTCGCTCTTGCACAACCGAAGAATTATTCTTTTTAAGGAGAGTGGCAACGATACCTACGATATTGGTTGCTGACGACGATGCGAACATTCGCAAACTCATCTGTTTATTTTTGCACAAAGACGGATTTGCAACGATAAACGCCGCAGACGGAAAGGAAGCACTGGCCATCTATACCTCCACGCCAGTCGATTTGGTCATTCTTGATATTATGATGCCGGTCATGGACGGTTGGGCATTATGCGAGGAACTTCGAAGAGCCAATCCTGATCTTCCGTTACTAATGTTGACGGCAAGAAGCGAAACCTGGGAGAAAGTACAAGCATTCCAGCTCGGGACAGATGACTATTTGACGAAGCCATTCGATCCACTTGAGTTGATGGCTCGCGTCAAGGCACTGTTGAAAAGATACCGTATAGGTTTAACGCAGACCATCCAGTTAGGCAACGTCATTCTGAACCGGCAGACTTATAAAGTCATGAGAGGTACAGAGTCGTTCACCTTGCCGCTTAAGGAGTTCGAATTATTGTATAAACTTGCTGGATTACCGGGACAAGTCTATACGCGGGAGCAATTAATCGATCAAGTTTGGGGGATTAATTATACTGGCGATGATCGAACGATAGACGTGCATATTAAACGCCTACGCGAACGTTTCGCGGCTATCTCCGATTTTCGTATCGAAACGGTGCGCGGACTTGGCTACCGGCTTGAGGTGCAGGAGTGATGAGTTCCTTATATACACGCGTAGTCCTGACCTTTCTGGTCTCCGTGATCGGGGGCACAATCATTGCTTTTTTTGTTGCAACCTGGATATTTCAAGATAAATTAAACGAAAACCTGCAACTCACCTTGCTTGACTTTGGCCAGGATATCGTCCGCATCTACGAGACATTGCCGTTACCTGAAGCAGAAATATTTATAAGTGAAATGAAGCAACTCAATTCCTACCACATTCGAATCTATAAAGCAACGGATCAATTCCAATCCTTCGGAGAACTTAAAGGACAATATCCTTTCCCGGTGACTACGGAACAAGTGAAGAAAGTGCTGGAGGGGGGAAAGGTCCAAGTCAATGGGATTGATACGATCTTCTTGGGATTGCCGATAAAAACTGAAATGGGCAGCAAAGCCATGTTTGTAGAGCCCCTCACTTCCTCTTCCACCTCATTTTTCATCAAGTTTGTTGTAACTTTTTTGATTTGTTCGTTAATAGCAGGAAGCCTATTGATTCTAATTTCCGCGATGTTTCTGGTGAGACCGATCAAAAAGCTGACAGAAGCGACCCGGCTTATAGCTGCTGGAGATTTCAACATCAAGCTTAATATTAAACAAAAGGGTGAGATAGGTACTTTGGCTCGTAGCTTCGAAGAAATGATGCACGATCTACAGCGGCTTGAGCAGATGCGCAGGGAATTCGTGACAAACGTGTCCCATGAAGTTCAGTCTCCGCTCACTTCCATTTCCGGTTTTGCTATAGCGCTCAAGCAGGTAGACCTTCCGGATGACGAACGAAGCGGTTATCTCGATATTATCATCACTGAAACTGCACGAATGTCCAAAATAAGTGATAGTCTGCTAAAGCTGAGTTTGCTTGAATCTCATTCATTGCAAATGCGGCTCTCCACACTCAGTCTGGATGAACAGATCAGACGAGTAATCGTCGCTATTCAACCCCAATGGTCAGCCCGCAACATTCAGTTCGATCTTGATTTGCAGCCCACCAAAATCACGGCCGATCATGACCAGCTAAATCAGGTGTGGACCAATATCCTCAGCAATGCCATCAAATTTTCCAAGGATGGTGCCCGAATTAGCGTCAGGATCAAACAGAATATCAAGAACGTGACCGTCCGCATATCGGATTCGGGTATTGGTATTCTCCCGGAAGACCAAAAGCGTATATTTGACCGATTCTTTAAAGCTGATCGTTCCCACAGCCAGAAATATGAAGGCAGCGGTATGGGACTGGCTATTGTAAAGCAGATCGTATCGCTTCATCAAGGGGACATCCGGGTGGAGAGCGAATACGGAAGAGGAACGACCTTCATAGTCATCTTGCCAATCACAACACCTGCAGGGTAATTGGATTTCATGCCTTCTCTAGGCTACGACACCATGTATAAACCTTCTTGCATGTGATGATGCAAACTTTTTTGGCCTGTTCATCCTACGTTCATGTTGTAGTCATTAGGGGGACATCTTGGTTGGTTATACTGTCTTTAGCGCCCCCGTTAAGGTGGCCTAACATAATGATGAAGACAGGAGTAGATGCGAGAGTGAAACCAGGAGAGGTAACAAAGATGAGTATGGGGACAACAAGAAAAAGAATTACTATAGCTGCTGCGACTCTCATGCTGACGATACTTGCTCCAATGTCTGCAATGGCCGCACCGACTGCCATGAATAACAACAGCAATCTTACGTATGAGACAACGAAGAACAACGTGATCGAAAAAGCCAAATTACTGACCGAGACGTACGGGACGACAAGTCTGCAATATGCGCTCATCGATGGTGGAGAGATTGTGGTCTCCGGTCAAACGGGCAAGAATGATATCAACGACAAGGTACCGCTTACTTCGAATACGATCTATGGCATCGGTTCAACCAGTAAAATGATGCTTACAGCCGCTGTAATGAAGCTCGTTGACGAAGGTAAGATCGATTTGGATGTGCCTGTTGTGAACTATATGCCTGACTTTACAATGAAAGATAACCGATACAAACAGATTACACCCCGTATGTTGCTGAATCATTCCTCTGGTCTTCTGGGCACCTCAACCAGCAATGCCACACTGTACGGAGATAATGACACGTATTCACATGATACGTTTTTGGAGCAATTGGCGATTCAACACCTGAAGGCAGATCCCGGCGCATACTCAGTTTACAGCAACGATGGCTTTACGTTAGCCGAGATTCTGGTTGAAAGAGTTAGCGGTATCAGCTATACCGCATATATACACAACTATTTTACGGAGCCTTTGGACATGAACCATACCAAAACACCACAGGATGTGCTTGATCCGGCAGAAATGGCGGGAATCTATTCCCCTTTTTATAAAGGACAACTTCCAAAAGAGAATTATAATGTCCTCGGTACTGGAGGTCTGTATTCCACCGCTGAAGATCTGGTCAAATTTTCACGAATCTTCACGGGAGAAGTTAAGGGTATTCTTTCAAGTAAGTCGGTAAAAGCCATGGCACAAGAAGAGTATAAAAGAGGCATGTGGCCTAAGGATAGCGATTCGCTTATGTCTTACGGATTAGGGTGGGATAGCGTGAACTTGTTCCCATTCAACGAATACGGTATTCAGGCCGTTATAAAAGGAGGAGATACGTTATCTTATCATTCTTCATTAGTGGTGCTTCCAGGATATAACATGGCTGCAGCGGTTATCTCTTCAGGCGGGTCAAGCATAACCAATCAATTCATTGCGAATGAATTATTACTCAGCGCACTTGAAGAAAAGGGCATGATTACAGAACGGAAGCCGGAAAAATCATTTGTCGTGCCAGTGAAGGCAAATATGCCTAAGGAAATCTCCAAGTATGCAGGTATATATGGTGGCAATAATTCGGTTACGAAGATCAATATAAATACGGCCGGACAAATGACTATATCCTCACTCACAGCTCCGAGTAATCCGGTTCAAAAATACACATATACTGCGGATGGTAATTTTGTTAACGACGAAGGTACAGAAAAGTTAAAATTCGTTGTGGAGAAAAATGGGAGTACCTACCTGTGGTCTCGATCCTATATATCCGTTCCAGGACTCGGACAGCTGGCTTTCTCAGAATATAATGCGGAGAAGCTTACAGCCAATACATTATCCAAGGAGATTAACGCTGCATGGGCAAAGCGCGATGGTAAAAAATATTATCTGGTGAATGAGAAATACACATCAATGCTCTATCTTAATGCTACATCGATCCTGCCTATTCATATGAATAAAGAGAATCCAGGGTATATGTCCAATAATAAGATTATTGGAGCCAACGAAGCAGCCAATCGATTGCAGATTCCTGGTACTGCCGGACGGGATACGATGGACATTCATTTCTCCAAAAAGAACGGAGGAGAGTATCTTACATTTTCAGGTTATGTATACGCCAGTGAGGAAATGGTGAAACCAATCTATTCGGGTAAACAATCCGCAACAACCATCCAAGCAGATGGATATGCCAAATGGTTTTGGGTACCAGCTACTGTGAAAGGAAAAGTCATGACCGTGAAGATGCCTGCAAATGGGGGATTTGCGGTATATGACCAGACAGGTATTTGTATTAATCACAGCGTGGTCAGCGGTAAGAATGAAGTTGTCTTACCAGAAAACGGCCGTATTGTATTTGCAGGTGAGGCTGGCTCCCAATTTGAAATTTTATTAAAAAGTAAATGAAAAAAATATTAATCATTTTGCTCAAAATATTCGGAGCCATAGTTATTGCTTCTGTATTATTTATTGCCACTGTTTTTATTATTAATGTATTTAGTAACAAATCGGAGGAAGGGAAAATAAAACCCTATGGCCAGTTTGTAGCGGTTGACGGGAAAAACATGAATGTGTTGATTCAAGGAAAAGGCGAAGAAACGGTGGTATTGCTTCCCGGATATGGAACACCAGCTCCAGCCCTTGATTTTAAACCGTTAATTGATGAGCTATCTCCCTTATACAAAGTCGTCGTAATTGAGCCTTTCGGTTATGGATTAAGTGACGTAACTGAAAAAGAGCGTACCACTGAAAATATGGTTAGTGAAATTCATGAAGCTTTACAGCAACTTAATATTCATCGGTACACGCTCATGGTTCACTCCATTTCAGGGATTTACGGACTGGATTATGTGAACAAATATCCAAACGAAGTCAGTGCGTTTGTCGGAATTGAAAGCAGCGTTCCAACACAAGGCGGTACGGACGATCCATTCCCGGCAGGAACGTATAAACTGCTTAAAAAATCAGGGTTCTACCGCTTGTTAATGAAACTGGCCCCTGACCAACTGCTTGCACCCGACGTTGATGATGAAACCAGAGAACAAATTAGAATGCTTTCACTCAAAAATACGTTTAATCCGAACAACCTGAATGAAGGCGAAAATTTTGGTCCTAATTTCAAAGCAGCTGAGAACTTGTCCTTCCCCAAAGAGCTTCCTGTTATTTTCTTTTTACAAGCGAATGATACCGAAACGAAAAATTGGATACCTCTTCATGACGAGCAAATAAAAAACTCAGTACATGGAAAAGTGATGACATTTGAAGGAGAGCACTATTTGCACTATACCCGATCCAAAGAAATCGCGGAAAATTTCAGGAGATTTATGAATGAAATAAAATAAAAGATATCAATGAGTACCAAAAAAAGACACGTCGTCCATGGATTTGGATGAGGTGTTCTTTTTTTATTTAATTACAGGACACTACGTAAGACAGCACCCGTAACAAAGCAGCCAGTAAAGATTAGAATGCAAAATTAACACTTGTCTTCGACAAAACGAATAAATGGGTTGGTGCTTCTGAAGTAAGTCAAACTGCTGCAGATAATATTAATCATTTTGTTGATGTAATTGGTCTAAATATAGACTCGCGTTCATGGAAGAAAGACTTCCTCCCTATTTCCCCTGCTTTGGCGTATAAAGTACGTGGTTTCATTTAATTCTCCTTATCAACCGTTCTTCGCTCATTGGTTCCGAACTCTTGAATTTTTACATTCACCAGCTTCCCCACTCTTCGGAACCGTACCCCTTACGATTCCGTTTTGCCTCTTTTCTCCTTTCAATACATTCAATCCTGCAACTTCCTCTTCTTCTAACCATCCGATCATTTTAGCCAAGCTGCCTTTAGCCACGGCCCCCTGCAGATTTGACGCCCGCGTCTGTAGTTTCTACCCCAGGAACAATGAAGCTCGTCTTTCCCGTCAGTTTTTCCGATATATCGCCTAATTTCGATTCGTGGCTATTCTATGTCACTTATGCTGGGGTTTCCTGTTTTGGCAAAGTTCACCCACATGTTTTGAACTACAGATGAAAGCTCAACATTAGTATTATTCCCAGTATAAATCGTTTCCTGTAAATTGTTAAAAACATATGCAAGCTCCATTGCGTGGCTAGCCCCATAATATTTTTTGGCGGATGGATACGTCCAGTAGTACATATAAGTATTGCCGCCATTCTTTGAATGTGAGGATGCCTGAACCGTGGCCGGAACTCTAAACATTAAGTCATTATAAAATTCGGTTATGTCCCATCCCATATACGCCCCTTATTTTGTTGTTGTATAAAGGACTTCGAGGACTAGATATGCCGATTAAAGAAATCAAGGATTATATGGTGAATCGTTCTCCAGAGAAATTGCTCAAATTATTTGAGTCCAAAGTCTGCTTCTGTCGAGTCTTCGCTTTTGCCAAATCAGAGTAATATTTTTATGGAAAAGTGTGATGAAGAATATCTTATAGTCAGCCCTATACTTACAGATGATTCTGAGAAAACGGCGATATCTTTTATTCTTCATCCCTGAAGCAGTTGCACGATCGGCACCTATATTGTCATTCCTATGGGAGCGTAATCCCGCATGGGAGTTTGATGAATCATAAATTCAGCAGCTATGCGCGCTACTTCCTTAAAGTCCCTACGAAGCTGGATCATCCTTTTCTATTCGTAAAGCCGAACGGCACTTATCTGCAAATGTTTTGGAAAGGCAGTTGGGAAACGTTACCCCAAGCGTATACAGAAATTATGGATTATGTTTATGAGAACGCTGTAAAATTGAAGGGGGATGCTTACGAAGAGAATGTTATTGATGATTTTGCGGTCCAAGATACAGATCAATATATTACCAAAATTATGATTGCTATCGAACAATAAGTGCCATAAAAATTGATTAAATTTCCACAATTAATTCTCTAAAAATTGTCAGCAGAAAATAAAATATAGCTAGATGGCTTTATTCCACGCTGCTTTTCTAATTGAAAAATCCTCACAGAAAATGCGCCGGCTCACAATGGTATCATGAAACCAGCGCTTATTCGATCGATTACACATATACGTAAAAATGGAGGCTCTGTTAGCAAGCACCGTTAATTGATGAATCGGAACTGTTCCAAGAGCACCGCCGCTTCCACCCGTGTCGTATGCGCCAAAGGTGCAAATTGATCAGCAATGGCTTTTAGGCCTACTCAACCCCAGTGGATAGCGTGAGACTCCGGCTGGTTGCTATTCAGGAAGCGCGTGTCAATTGCGACGAGCCGTTCGCACTATGCCATCAACTGTTTCTTTGTACAGTTGGTGCGGCAGGTCGTGTCCCATGCCGTCAACCAACATTAGCTCGGCGCCCGGGATGGCAGAAGCCGTGTCCTCGCCACACGCCGGGACGAACAGGGGATCGTCCACCCCATGAATGACAAGTGCTGGTACTTTTATGGTCGCCAGCCGCGGACGACGGTCACCGGAGACAGCGATCGCAGCAATTTGTCGTCCGACACTGCCTGGATCGTAGGCTCGCTGGACTTCCTCCAGAATGAGCGCCCGATAAGCGTCCTCTTCAAACGGATAGCCGGTGCCGGCGATGTGTTTGGCAAAAGAGAGGCTGTGCGCCAAAAATCCTGCTTGATCCTCAAAGGGGTTCGGCGCAGGTTTAGTCATCATCGCCATGACATCCGGGGAAGCTTGCGGAAGGGTGGGATTACCGGAACTAGACATAATGGAGGTGAGTGATACAACCCGTTCAGGGTACTCACTGGCTGCAATCTGAGCGATCATTCCGCCCATCGACCTGCCAACGAAATGTGCCCGGTCAATGGAAAGGGCGTCGAGCAGTCCGATAGCGTCGCCTGCCATGTTATCGAGAGTGTAAGGGATATCCGGTCGCTGTCCCGACATGAGAGCAGTCGCCAGTGCGTCAAAATTCAGCGCCCGATAATGACTATAGTGTGTCGAGCAGCCCACGTCGCGATTGTCAAAGCGAATTACCCGAAAGCCCCGCGCTGCCAATAGTTCACAAAACGGAACCGTCCAGCGGATCATCTGGGTTCCAAGCCCGGCGATTAGGATAATAGCCTCGTCATTTTCGTTACCGAAACTATCATAGGCCAACTCAACACCGTTAACTTTTAAAATGTTCATGGTCATGTTCTCCTCAATTAATTCGGTTTCGGAAGTTCTGCCATAGGCAGAAGGCGTGAATCTTCGATCGCTGCAGTCCGGTGACCGATACCGGCCAGGTAGTCTTGATGACTTGAGAAAGCTAGGAATAACTGCGCGCTACTCTGGCGGATCAGCATGACAAGATCCCATTTCTCGTCTTCGGGTCCGATAAGAAACTCTCCGCCATCGCCAAGAAACACGATGTTGCCTCCGCTTTCACGGAGATATGGGAGGGTGTGCTCAATATAGCGGTTGAAAGCTTCGGCACCGCTAATAGAGACCTCTGGTGTTAGTTCAGGATTGGCTGTGTAATCAACAACATCACGAGTCATAGTGACTCCTTCCGCAAGTCCTTTTTAATTCTTTACGCCCTCATATGCTTTCATTCATAAGTTCTCTTCGGGGAATGCATTAGCGGCTAATCGCTTGACATGGTTTCTGATATCAGGTGCCCAGTCATCGATGAAGTGGTAAAAACGATCCAAATCACCAGCATACAGTGCCCGTAGAGCTTCTTCGTATTGATGGAAGTCCCCGGCCATAGCTGTCATAAAGTTATATGTTGCTTCTTGTGACTCTCGGATTGTGCTCTGTTGCTCTCCAGCACGGCGAGCTTCATCAATGAGCTTTCGTAATGTTACAGACGCCCCTCCAGGTTGACTCTTGAGCCATTCCCAATGTCGAGGCAATAACGTAACCTCACCGGATACAACCCCCAGCTTGGGTCGACCGACCCGACGTGTAGTCTGGTGAGTCACTTCTGTACTGGATGAGTCACCAAACTGTTCTCCTAAACGTTTAAGCACATCATCTGTCTTCCCACGAAAATCAACATCTATTGGCTTCCCCGTGGAATCGTCAAATAAAAGCAACTGTGTGAGCTCTTTGTCATCTAGAGCATTCTTCACTGTAGTAACAACGTGCTGTAACGAACCACTGGCGACGACTCCCACACCCAAAAATGCCGTGCAGTAAAAGCGCATTAGCGAATTACTCATGCTGACCTCCTCTCTGATTGCCTCACTAATTATACCCGGGTAAAAATATAAAATCAATATTACCCGGGTAAAATATATTTTCTCGTTCGTTATCTTAGATCGAGGGAAACCATACAAAGGAACCTTTCATTTTGAACATACAAGAGATGGTCTCAAGATATTGCTTCAAACCATTCAGGACGTCGAACAAGCATCAGGACGTCGACCTACAATAATCCTGGAAGCAACCGGGCACTATCAAAGCCCCGTTGTTCAGTTCCTTGAGGAGCATCACTATTTATTCATCGTTATCAATCCGCTCATTTTTAATCGGCTTCGAAAAACCAATCTTCGCAAAGTGAAAACGGATGCTGCAGATGCCTATCTTCTGGGTGAACTTTACTATAGGGAGGATCGAACCATTCAAAAAAAGAGGTGCGCAACTGCTTAATATGCGTTATCTAACGCGACAATACGAATCCTTTTCTAAGATGTGCGTGCAGACGAAACTGCAATTCCAAGCCGTTCTAGATCAGGTTTTCCCGGTGTACAAAGGTGTTTTTGGGGCTATGTATTCTAAAGTATCCCTTCGGTTCTTACACGAGTTTCCGACTTCATCCTCTGTTCTACAGGTCAGTGAAGAGACACTTAAAAATACAATCAGTGCTCTCCTATCTTCAAAACGTGGTCGATCAGAGAGGTGGATTAACGAACGAGTTCAACGGTTACTCGATGCTGCAAAACAAAACCCATTTCAGCAAACAATGTATGCGAGCCACTTGATTAATCTTAAGATCTTGATCAATTTCTCTATCTCATGACGATGTGTATGGTCATGACCAATCCGGATGTTAGAGCCCTCCAGTCCCCTACCTATACAATCTCTTTTCATTTAGCACGTTCCTATCCCCCTACAAACGGCAACGGACCAGTCTCTGTAATTTCCGTATTTCCACTATGCAAGTCCTGAGTTTTTGGTATGATATGATTAATGTAAATAACGTTGATGAAATTAGGGGGAGTCTACAATGAATCGCAGTTACTTTAAATCTAAACTTTTCCTAAGATACATCTTTTCTTACTTATTGATATTGGTGGTTCCGCTCATTATTGTAACCGCATTCATTTATCGGAATGCGACCCGAAGCCTCCAATCAGAGATTGAACTATCCCACATCAATCAATTGAACCAAGCCAAAACGATTATTGACGGACGGATTAAGGAATTGAATGATATGGCTTCCCGAATTTCCTATGACGAACGCTTAACACCATATCGGGTGCATGATCCCTATTTCAGTAGAGAGGCAATCAGTGCATTGAACAATTACAAAGCAACCAGTTCGATCATAGGAGAATTGTTTCTATATTATTATAATGATGACCGGATTTATTCTTCCCGGGGCATGTCCAATTTGGAGGTATTCGCAAGCAACTACAGCTTCCACAATTGGACCAAGAATACACTATTCCATGATTTGAACAAAGTTAAATTTCCGGCGATGCGTCCAGCAGATCTAGTCAACCGAACCCCATCTCTCCAACAATCAATTCTGGCTTACATTGTTCCAATCACACCAAACAACCCTAACCCTCACGGGACTATTATGTACTTCATACCCGAATCTGAACTCAACAGGATGATTGACTCTGTGCTGGGCAGTTACCACGGGTTAACCTACATTTTTGATAATAACGGCCAAATATTGACCTCTAATGGTAATGAAAGATCATTGTCCACGCAAGAGGTGAAGTCCTTATTTATTCTGGAACCAGGTATTCATAATGAGGTATTAAACGGAAAGTCGCACTCCATTATATCCGTAAAGTCCTCCGAAAACGGCTGGTCTTATGTCACCCTAATGCCCAGCGCTCAAATATTCAGTAATGTTCTGCAAGTACGCAGCTTTATAATCATGCTGTTATTGATCAGTGTGGCCGTTGGTGGGGCTATTGCTCTTATGCTGGCCAGAATGCAGTATGTACCAATATCCGAACTGGTAAAGTTCGCAAATTCAACATCTAGATCGAAACGGCCATTCGGTAACGAGCTTGAAGGCATACGCATATTGCTGCAGGAACACAGCGTGCGTGCGGATCTCCAAGAGCCCTATGCGCGCAATCATGTTCTCATGATGTTGCTGAAATATGGAAATACTCAAGGTGTGTCCTCTGATCTTCTAGGCAGTTTTGATTTTACATTTGAAAGTTCTCATTATTTTGTTGTGATTATCGAATGCGATGAATTTTCCAACAAACAGGATGAAAGCCAGAATCGTCAGGCTATATTCCATCTATTCACACAAGTTAGCTTCCCTGAATTATCCGCAAGGGCCTACAGTGTCGAACTGCCTCAACCAAACCAGCTAGCACTCATTATCGGTTATGATTCGGACGGTAAGCTCCAGAATTTTGATCACATTAGACATATAGTTGAAGCAACTCGTAATAATTTATTGGAAATGTTCGATATCCATCCAGTGATTGGTGTCGGAACGTGTTATTCAAGCATTTCTCTTCTAAATCAATCCTATATTGAAGCTTGTTCAGCTCTGGAGACGAACATTTCATCTCATGAAAGCATTACGTTCTTTGAGAAGCTGTTCTCTACATCTGAACAAGATTTCTGGGTCCCAAATCATGTACTACTAAAACTCTCCCAAAGCCTGAAGCAGGGAAGCTTTGAAGTTGCAGAGAGAACTATTTCGGTTGCTATCAGCGAACTGCCAACTTCTCTGCTCTCTTCACAACTCCTGCGCTTCATCGTTTACGATATTCTGAATACGATGCTAAAGACTGCCTCTGAGCTTGGAATTCATAATCTGATGCATGAAGTTCCGCCCAAGATCACCTACAATTCACTGGAGGAACTCAAGCAGGCTTTCGTAAACCTGGCTTCGCGGATTTGTTCGCAGGTTGAGCATGATCAAAAGAATGAAGAACATACACTTATGGATCAAATTGTATTATATATAGACAGTCACTATAGGGAGCATACACTTAGCCTGGAAACTATTTCTCAAGAATACAGTATCTCGCCTTCACACCTGAGCAGATCCTTTAAGGAAAAGGTAGGTATTAATTTTATCCAATATATTTGGCAAAAAAGAATGAATGAAGTTATGCACAAACTGATTACAACGAATGATTCTCTTAAAGACATTATTGTCCAGGTCGGTTATCTCGACACACCAAATTTCATTCGTAAATTCAAGAAAGAGACCGGGTATACCCCAGGTCAGTACCGTAGTTTGCATATACCAGAAGAGAAGACGGGCACCTTATCAGACTTATGATGGTCATTATGATAGTCACCATTCTACCGAGAGCTTTGGTAGGAATAATTCCACCTAAATCGTAATGTCTTTACGCAGATCAAGTAAGGGTTTCAAACTCATTTAGAAAGATGTACACGTACATTAAAAAGTATCTGGAGATGGCGGTTCGAAGTCTGCTGACTCCTGTTTGGGAATTTCAAAAGCAACTTGCAGCACTCGAAAAAGTAATTCTGGAAAAGTAAGAGGCTCTGGCTGAAGTTCAGTGGAATCTATCCCAGGGGGTCGGAATCAAGATTCGCCAAGGCCATAGTTTCTGAAATTGGAGATGCATCGCAGTTTCATCCTCCCAAACAACTGGTGGCACACATGCCACTCAGAACAAGTTCACGAAACTAGGCTCCAAAAAACTACGACAGTCGATATTTTAAGCGGTAACATGCGGATTAGGAGGAGAATTGAACCCTCGTCTCAGGGAGTATTACGACAGAAAAAGAGTGAAGGAAAGCCCCACTAAAATAGCATTGATCGATTGCGCCAACAAGTTACTCGATCACGTGTACGCTATCTTCAGAAAGGGTAATCCTACACTCTTTAGTTTCATAAACTTCTATTTAATGGAGGTTCATTCGTTATGTGTTCAACAGTATAACTAACTTTAGGGGTATCCAAAACCGTATACATGACACACAATTAGCTGGTATTTTTATTTTTCTGTTTAGTTAGCAGTTCTACTCTGCCTTCAATCCTGAGTGGATGGCATTCAGCAGCCGGTGTGTCTTGTCGCAACTGTACTCCCAAAACATCATGCCGGCCAGGTTGTTGTTCTTCACGTACTTGCATTTGTGCCGCAGCGACTCCTCATCATCATAAGAGATGAGGCTTGAACCGTTGAAAAGGTAAGGCGCACAAGCCTCCTCATCCCAATATCGGGTAAACCCGTTTTTGTTGATGTAATCCGAGGTAAGGGCCGTGAAATCCGGCCCATAGCCGCCTGTGCTTCCGGCCATTTGAAGAAGCCCGTGATTACGATCGGGAACCTGATTCCAGATACGGGAGTAGAATGCTGCGCCAATCACGATTTTGTCCCTTGGCACGCCTGCTTGGACGAATATATGCACGGAGGCATCTGTACTAATGCGGAATAAATCACCGGTGGGAGTATATAAATTCGTATGGTGTCCGGTCAGAACTTGAAATCCTCCACGCATATCGTAGGTCATTAATTGAACAAAATCGATATAATTCTGGACCTGATCCATCTCGGTACCGTCGACGTAATACTGATCCGCTCCCGCAGCAATGGTGAGCAAATAATGCCGTGCATCCTGTGCTTCTTTACGATCCAGTGCTTCCCGCATCGTCTTCAGAAGCAGCGTAAAATTCGTCTTGTCTTCAGGACTTGAATGGATGCCGGCCTCTCCATAACAAGGATATTCCCAATCCAGATCGATTCCGTCGAAAGGAAAGTCTGTTAATACACGGAGTGCGGAATTAGCCATTCGTTTTCTTCCATCTTCCGTAGCGGCAGCTTCCGAGAACCCTCCTGCACTCCATCCTCCGACAGACAACAGCAGGTTCAGCTCGGGATGATCGCGTTTGATCTCATCCAAAACCTCCATATGCTTCATATGATCCGTGCGGATCTCATCGTTCCGGACATGTCCAAACGCCACATTCAGATGAGTCAGTTTATTCAGGTCTTCCTGTGTCATCTCCGAAAGCTTGGAATCAAGCACATAACCCGCTACAATGTACTTCTCTTTCTCCTTCATCGACTCGATTCCCCCCTATCCGTCAATGGTTGCCATACCCCGGAGAGCACCTGCAATGCCTCTTTGCCGGATCCTATTTTGTACCCTGACGCCGTATACCGGATTTGGTCCTGGCCGTCCAGCACGAAGAGATGCGGGAAGCCCGCCTCATTCGCCGGAGGCTGTGATATGAAGTCCGGCAATGAGTCATAGGCAGTATCCCGTACAAAAAGGGTGCCTTCCGGCAGCTTAGTATAGCTGGAAGGATCGAACGAAGACGTCCAGTGACCATCTCCGACAACAAGAACAACGGGGGCGCCAAGCTCAGTAAGCGGCTCTGTAAGCTCGCATAGTTCGCGGATCAAATGCTTGGAAGGCTCCCGTTCCGGTTCTATCCAGGTGACTATGGCCCCTCTCTTGCCCACCAACTCTCCTAAAGTCCTGCCAGTTCCGTCCGGCAAAGAGAATGTTCTGTCCCTGTCAAACTTGCCAAGGACCGGAATGTCCAGCGGCACCTCCCGGAATGTCAGCGGAACTTCAATTTGTTCCCCGGCACGCACCTTGAAATAATTAAAGCGTACCCGCACACTGCCATCCTTCAGACGAATGCCCGTAGTCATTCGATAGGAGCCCTGCTCCACTTCAAAAGGTTCATCATAGACATCCGATTTCCCATACGGGTAGAACAGCGTCTTATAAATACCGTTCTCCAACCGCGCGAACGTAAAATTCTCCCAATACGAGGCTGCCGGAGCTTCTGCTGCTGCTTCATTGTCCTGAATGAATCGCAGCGTTCCGGTGCCCTTCTTCTCCGGCAGCACAGATTCCGGCGTGAATACCGCATCTGCCCAGCTTCCTGCCGCCATATATTGCGGTGTATGTTCACTCGGATGCAGGCGCGCCGGAATACCGAGGCTCCGGCAAATAGCCACGAAGAGGATATCGAGGGATGCTCTGTCCCCTTTCTTCATCTGGAAGGTGCCTACTGGCGTTCCCTTGCCCTTCAAATTAGGCAGGTCCTCCCAGAGGCCCCATCCCTCATCTATCCTGCGAACAAGTTCGGAAGGATCGGCTCTAAACCTTTCGGATTCCGCTTCGGTAAACGCTGTTTGAAAAAAACGCTTATAGGGCGCAATCATTTCATACATCACGCGGGGACAAAGAACGTACTGAATAAATACTTCTTCCGGAAGTTTACTTTGGTGTGCAAGAGCACCTATCAAATGATCATCCAGCGTAGAATATACGGTATCTATCTGGTCCTTCTCATTCAGACTCTCCAGCAGCCGCAGCGGCAATATTCCATATTCGGCAGAGCGCTCCCGCAGAAAGGCAGCAATCTCGCGGCTATTCCCGCGCGCCTTTCGCAGCACATCCCATACCCGGTCCTGCGGGAGGCCGGCAGCTTGGGCCAACTCTGATGCCTGTATTTCATCCATAAACGTATCCTCATAGCTTGAACGGATCATCGTTCCTTCTTCGAGCCGGCCTTGATGCCGCTGCATCTTCTCCTGGGAGACCGGTTCCGAAACATCACCCTCCCTTTCCGGCGGAGGAATCATATCAAAGTCTGCCGTTCCTTCCGGCTGGTATATCTGTCCAAGCACAATCTCGATGTTTTCACCATCCGAGACCGTGACTCTCTTTTCTCCCCACTGGCCTGCCTTTACAACGCGGATAATCAGATCACCGAACCCTGTCTTGAATGACGCCTCACCCATTCCGTCTGTGGGCAGTGTAGCAAGCGGGTAGAATTCAGCCATATTATATAATTGGAAATGTACATAGGCCCCGCTGACCAGACAATCCTGCTCATCCTTCACTTGAACGGTGATGGTCCGCGTTCGCGCGTAGCCCTCCAGCAGATTGATTTCCGTGAACCACTCATCGGCCAGTGTGATGTCCTCAGGCCCAGGGTAATCGGCGAAAATCCTTGTATTGATAAGCATTGCCCGCCGGGCTGGCGGACTGAACCAGCCCTGATTCAGCTGCGCTTCCGGCTCGCATGCGCCGATATAATACCACTGCCCGTCAGCCCAGGCTTCCACCCAGGCATGGTTATCGTCAGAATGAGCCCAGCGCGGCGTGTAGACCTGGCGGGCAGGAATACCAATGCTCCGCAGTGCTGCAACTGCCAGAGTCGATTCTTCACCGCAGCGGCCGCGTGCATTGCGAATCATCGTCAGCGGGGAGATCGTCCGCATGTCGCTTCCAATATATGTCGCTTTTTCATGACACCAATAGTTCGTCTCCAAAATGGCTTCCGCCATGCTTAATTGCGTCGTTCGAGGCGCCAGTTGGTCATACAGAATACCGCGGGAATCCTCAATATTCTCGGTATTTACGCGGTACGGAAGTACGTAATGCAGAAACAGGTGATCCGGAACCCGCTTGCCCCAGGGAACCTGATTGCGAATGTCCAGCGTTCGGCGCACATGACTTAGAAATAATGAACCCTCATAATCAGCCAAATCATTCAGAGGCATATACGCAAATAAGTACTTAAGCGCCCATGTCTCTTCTTCGGTCAATTCTTCCTGAAAGATATCGAACAGCTCATGTTCCCTCGGCTGGGCGATCTGTCTTTTTTTATCATATTTCTGCTCAATCTGCTGCATCATTTCTTCATCCAATGAGAACACAGACGTCAGTTGGGTCATTGGTAATCACTCCTTCCATAACTTTCCGTCTTCCCTGATGCAGTAGCTTGACTTCCCGTCCGACGACGGTGCGGAAATCTGCAGCAGCCTGCGGGTCGCCTCAATCGCCGGTGTGATGCTCCACGGCTCGTTTCTCATCAATATATTCTCATCTAAGGTGAATTCACCGTAAGTTTCGAAGAAATTGCGTTCACGGTAGTACAGCTTGCGCAGCTCCCACTTAATTCGTTCATCGGGTGGCAGCTGGAACGATTCAGGGCCGTCCTCGTCTGCGAATACGACATAGCCCCACAGCTCCGGATAGTGCATATTGATAATGCCCATTGGAGACCAGACCCAATTCTCTTCAGGGTAAGGCTTGCCTGTGTCCGGGTTCAGCACCTTGCGGTATTCTCCGTCTTTGACCTCAATATGCCATTCTACACGGGAGAAATTAACACGCCAGAACTCGCCTTTTACCGGGGGACGGCCTTCAGGTGCGCACTCACGCAAGCTGGTCCACGGCATAGCCACTTCAACACTCCATTTCCGATTCGCCGCGCCCGGCTGATTCAGCTCGCCGTCAATATGCACGGCGGTCTGAAGTCCGTTAATATCCCAGCCGTTGACCGGGGGTCCGCCGTCGCGGTACGGTTTCACCAGGAAGAGGTCCCATACCGTGTTCAATGCATTGATCTCAAACTCATAATATTGGTGTGTATCCCCATCAGGATCAATAAATATCTCAAAATCATTGTCATAAAAAATGACCGAATCCCGCTCCGTCAGCGTCGCCCAGATCTGATCTTCCATTAGTTCCGCTGCGAAATAGAAATATTCGTCGTCCCACAGCATTTTGGCCCGGGTCCGCTTCGCGGGCAGCGGACGAAGATCCCCTTCGATATCGACAAAATCCTCCGTCCAATCAGCTGCTGCCCAGAATGGTTTATCCACGCGCCCATCCAGGACGAGCGGCCCGGCAGCGCGCCTGCAAATATAATGCTTTGGAGCAAATTCAATATTCGGCTCTGGTACTCCGCTAAGCTTCATCTTTTCTCCTCCTATTGTTTCATTGTGTATGTCTTAAAATAGAGAGCACTCATCTCATCCCAGATCTGATGCATTTAATAATTAGACAACCTGCTCAAGCATTTTAGTTATGTGTAACCACAGCGCCGGATCCTCCATACATTTCAAGCACCTCTTTGAATTCCAGCTTCAAGACCGTAACCTGCTCATGTGTATCTTGGGGTGTCATATGAATCCACGTTGTTCCCGGAATGTTGAACCAGGGAACCCCGCCGTGAATTTCATGGGTAAGCTCTTTTCCTGAATGAAGCACGGTGATTTTTTGGATAGGGTTGCATAGTCCCTTCAGACATAGGTTCTCTTTCGGATCGTCATATACAAAGAGGTATAATGTCTTTTTATCTTTTGAAATGGTGCTGCCGCCTAAGTAATAACGGGTCATAATCCCTTCATCTGTTCCAAATACAGCTTCTTCGTGCGTTCGAATCCATTCACCCAGCCCCAGCAGAATATCTTCTTGTCTCTTGTCGATCGTTCCGTCCTCCATCGGCCCAATATCCAACAGCATGTTGCCCCCCAGAGTGATGCAATCACAGAACATTCGGATGATCTGGTTCAATGATTTGTACTGATTATCCGTAGGCACATATCCCCAAGAGCTGTTGATCGTCGTGCAGAATTCCCATGGCCCCTCCGGCCGGGTGATGGGTATCCCTTGCTCCGGCGTCTTGTAATCCCCATGTCCTTGCAGACGGGAGTTGATGATGATGTCCGGGTTGAACGATTGAAGGTATTGCTTGAACTCGGGCAAGTTCCATTGCTGGGCACTTCGTTCCCAATCTCCATCGAACCACAGCAGGTCGACCTTACCATAGTTCGTTAAAATTTCCTTAAGCTGATTATTGTTGAATTGTAAAAAACGCTTCCATTTCTCCTCATCCTGGATACCGTCTGTAGGGCTTGAGTATTTGTTCACTTTGCTCAAATCCTCAGGAACTTTACCGTCTTCATATACACTTGGATAATCAGGGTGCGACCAGTCGATCAGAGAATAATACATGCCCAGACGAATGCCTTTTTTTGTCACGGCTTCAGCATATTTTTGAACAAGATCCTGCTGGGCTGGAGTTTTTTTCACAACGTTCAGGTCACTGTATTGCGTGTCCCACAAGGCGACCCCGTCATGGTGTTTCGTCGTAAGAACCGCGTATTTGGCACCTGACTTTTCGATCAACTCAACCCATTGGTCGGCATCGAACTTCGATGCCGTGAATCCGTCCAGTTGCTTCATATAATCTTCGTAAGACATTCTCCCATTATAAAAAGACCATGATTCCGAGACTCCATTTACTGCATAGATTCCATAGTGAATAAAAATACCGAGTTTAGCTTCTTTGAACCACTTTTGCATCTCTCATTTCCCCCTTCGCTTGTGCAACCTAAATACATGCGTAATCGGCGCTGGCTCTGATACCGCATTCTCCGGTAGGCGAACAATGATCCCATTCTCCGTTCGATGAAACTGCAGGTTATCTTCTCCTCCGGCGAGATCAATCCGGCTGAATTCTTGGAGCACAGGTAAATGCAATTCCTCCTTCACCGTCTCATGTTCATCTTTATATAAGTAGAAGGCATACGTTGTATCCTTGGTTTGAGTAAAATGATAGTTCCCCACCGAATACGGCTCACAAACGCGTGTCCCATAAATCGCCTCGCCGTGAACGTTCAACCATGTGCCCATGCCTTTGATCCGGTCAATGGCTGTCTGAGAAAGTCTCCCATCAGGTTGCGGTCCGACATTTAGCGCCAAATTGCCGCCCTTTGCCACGATTTCAACCAATAAATGAATCAACTGGCGTACAGACTTGTAATTGTCCTCATAACGGTAGGAGAACGAGGTTCCCATCGTTATACAGCTCTCCCAAGGGACATTTAACGGCTGTTCAGGCAAGGTCTGCTCCGGTGTAATGACATTCTCATAGGCTCCGCCGACAGTCCGGTCAGCGGACAGCAGCCAAGGCTGTACTTCGCGTGCCTTTTCGACGACTTCTCCAAGCCGGATATCCTGGCCGCTCTCTTCACAGACCCATCCCGCATCCAGCCATAACATTTCAATGCGGCCATATCGGGTCATCAGCTCCATAATCTGCTCATGGGTGAATTTCACAAATTGCTCCCAAAGCCAAGGATATTCCTTCGGATTATAGGAAGGCCCCCGCGACGTAAAAGTACCGCGCTCCATTCCAGGTGCCCAGTATGTAGGCGTGTTCCAGTCTGCTTTCGAGAAATAAGCAGAGATGCCTAAACCTTTTGCACGGAACGCATCGAATAACTGCTTGCAAATGTCGGCATATTTGTGCGCATGGAAGGGACAAGCCGGACCTGTAACGCGGTAGTCCGTGGTGTGAGTGTCCCACATGCAGAAGCCGTCATGATGCTTGGTCGTGAAATTCAAGTACTTGAATCCATTCTCGGCAGCCAATTCTGCCCACAGCTCCGGCTGGAAGCGCACTGGATTGAACGTTTTTGTTTAAACCGACGTATTGACGCTTCAGCTCATTCGTATCGACATTCCAATTGATCCCGTCGCGTGACCATTCCTCATCCTTATCGCTAAGGACCCACGATTCTACCACACCAAGCTGCGAGTAAGGTCCCCAGTGCATCATGAGTCCCAGCTTCTGATCCTTGAACCATCCCAGACGCTCAAGCAGAAGCGGACTCTCCGGCTTTACCCACTGCTCTTCACTGCTGTAATTGTGAACCCCTTGCTCTACAACTTGCTCTTGTTCCGTCACATTCAACTCACTCATGGTATACCTCCAGATAGAAGACACATTTTCCTGTTTTGGATGACCTCACAAAATAATAGCAACTTCCCGACCATGATCTAACATCATCGGGAAGTTGTTTTTTTATGAGCTACAGAGCCTGGTTATTTGGTGGAATTCCAACGGTCATAAGCATCTTGGTAGATTTTTACGATTTTGTCGCTTTCCATTTTTTTGAGCTGATCAGTATATTTACTCCAATTATCAAGAGATTCTGCGCCCGTTACAAATTTAGCCTCCATTTGTTTCACATAAGTGTTCAGATCGGACATTAGAGCAGACACCTCAGACTGTTCATCCACCGACAGATATACACTTGGGAAAGGTACTTTGGCAATCGGTGTAAGCTTCTCTGCATTTTCCTTGTCAATCCAGTTGTCAAAATCACTCTTGAGTCCCAAGCTGAACGAACTATCGTTCACACCAGGATTCAAAATACCGTAGTTCGGCGTCATTGTTCCTTTAAATTCTTCACGGTCTTTACCGCCAGGAACTGGAAGCCATTCTTTAACATGCTTCTCTTTATCCGTATATTTCCACAGCAAATTCTCTGGACCTTGAGAGAACAATGTAGCACCTTCATAACTGTAGAGATAATCTACCCAACGCATCGAGGCTTCAGGGTTCGGGTTACTTTTTGTGATTGCAAATGTACCATTCGAAGAAAGACCTGGGTGTTTGCCGTAAACCGGTGATCCTGCAATATCACTCTTCACTGGCGTCATCAACGGATTGTCTCCACTTGGCTCACCGCCTAATGTGAAGTAAGGGTAGTAGTCGCTGAATACGGCCACTTGATTATTTTTACCCTTGGCTTTTTTCTGTTCATCGGTTTGTGAGAATGTCTCATGATCCAGCAGGTTCTCAGCCCATAGACGGTTCAAGAATGTTAAATACCCTTTGTAACCTTCTTCTTGAGGTGAAAAATGTACTTTTCCATCTTTGTCGGCATAGATTTGCTCATCGTACATATTCCAGAAGCCGAAGAAGAACATGCGCAGATCATCCAGTTTCACAGAGGTAAGTGGAATCTCGTCATCCTTGCCATTGCCATTCGCATCTTCAGATTTTACGCGCTTCAGATAAGTGTACAGTTCTTCCGTCGAAGCAGGCAGTTTATTTTCCATTCCGAATTTTTGGAGGAACTTGCCGTTATACCACATTGGACCCCGATACCATACCGCAGACAAGTCGATTGTCCGAAGCGCATAGATATGTCCATCCGGAGTAGTCATGGACTTACGTATATCCGGGTGATCGTCCAGGATCTTCTTCAGGTTCGGCGCGTAGTTATCAATGAGATCCTCAAGAGGAATAAGTACACCTTGACTGCCGTATGTTACTTGATCCGCAGGTTTAAGATCGGCAGCGTAGAATATATCCGGGACATCGCCACTCGCGAATACCAGGTTCTTTTTGGTTTCAAAGCTGTCTTGGGGTGCATTCTGATAGTTAAACTTGATCCCTGTCAACTTCTCCATCTCTTGCAAGACAACCATCTTTTCCCAATCCTGAACTCCAACATCCGGTGCCATCAAGCTCAGGGTAAGCGGCTTGTCGACGATCGGAAATCCCTCTTTTTTCACCTCCGAGCCCGTTTTTGAAGCATTGGCATTGGTGTTGCCCGCTGCATTTTTATCATCATTAGTTGAACCGCAAGCAGACAGCATGGAGCCGAACATTGTGAGACACAACAACAGAGCCCATGATTTACGAGGCTTTTTCATTTTTAACAACCTCCCTTTAATTTTTATATATGTTCAAGATCAGCCCTTAACGGAACCAATCATGACACCTTGGACAAAATAACGCTGTAGAAACGGATAAACAGCAATGATTGGCACTGTTGAAACGATAATAACAGCATATTTGACGAGTGATGCAACTTCAGCCTTGTTGTTGAGAGCCGCCGCCGACGCTGAATCCATCGCTCCTCCTGCCTGTGCTGACATTTCCTGCAGGACAAGAATTTGACGCAAGATCAGTTGCAACGGATATTTGGATTCGTCATTCAAATAAATAAGTGCCGAGAAGTAGCTATTCCAGTTGCCCACACCGTAGAACAAAGCCATGACGGCAATGATCGGCATCGATAAAGGCAGAATGATTTTGACGAATAGCCGCATGTTGGTGCATCCGTCAATTTGGGCAGCATCCTGCAGTTCCTTCGGAATGGATGACTGAAAGAACGTCCGGGCCACAATGATATTCCAGATCGAAGCTGCCGAAGGGATAACAATGGACCAAACCGTATTCACCATCCCCAAGTTTTTGACAAGAATATAAGTTGGTACCAGACCTCCGCCGAAAAACATTGTAATCATAAACATCCCCATAAAAAAATTGCGGCCAACGAAATCTTTGCGACTAAGGGCGTAGGCAGCGGGCATCGTTACGACCAAGTTTATAGCTGTTCCAAGTAAGGTATAACATATCGTATTGGCATACCCTGTCCATATTTTTGAATTCTCAAATACGATTTGATATCCTTTCAATGTAAATCCTCTTGGCCACAGCCACATTTCACCCGACCCAACATATTTGGGATCGCTGAAGGATGCGCTTATCATATAAATCACAGGATAAGCCACAATAACCAATGCTAATAAAACGTAAATATAATTTATTATTAAAAAAACCTTATCCCTTCCAGTCTCCCTTACTCCAGATATCATCTGTCGAAGCCTCCTTCTTCTACCATAAACTGTTCTCGCTTGTGCGACGAACAATCTGATTAACAACTATTAGCAGAACTGCATTAATCACGGAGTTGAATAAGCCAACTGCCGTGGAGAAACTGTACTGCGCATCGACGAGACCCGAGCGGTATACAAAGGTCGAAATAACGTCGGAAGCTCCCATATTCAATGAGTTTTGAAGCAGCAATATTTTCTCGAATCCTACCCCAAGTAGGCTACCCATATTTAGAATCAAAAGAATTGTCATCGTTGGAACTAGGGTCGGAATGTTGATATGACGAACACGTTGAAACCTTGTAGCACCGTCAATAATTGCCGCTTCGTGGAGCTGTGGATCAACACCTGATAATGCGGCCAGGTAAATGATCGTGCCCCATCCCGCACTTTGCCAGACGCCAGAGAATACATATACCGTCTTGAACCATTTGGGATCAGTTAGGAATTGCGGAGCATCAAATCCAAGCCATTGGATGATATGAACAACAATACCCGTTGAAGAAGAGAGGAACGTAATAATCATACCTGCCATAACAACTACCGAAATAAAATGCGGTGCATACGTAATGGTCTGTGTCAACCGTTTGAAAAATCCATCTTTCACTTCGTTAAACGCAAGTGCAAGAATGATGGGAATCGGAAACCCTATGGCCAAATCGTATAGACTGATGCTAAATGTGTTCCACAGCAAATCCCAGAAGTAATAAGAATCGAAGAAGCGGATAAAATGGTCGAAACCGACCCAATCACTTCCTAATATCCCTTTTGTCGGGATAAAGTTTTTAAATGCGATTTGGATACCGTACATCGGACCATAGCTAAAAATAAGGAAGTAGAAGAACGCCGGGGCGATAAATATATAAAGTTCCCAGTTTTGAATAATTCTCTTCCATGTTTTATTACTTTCTTTCCGCCTTTTCTGAAGCTGGCTGCTCATGAGCAACCTTTTTGTACCCTGCATAGTATCTCCCCCTTCAGAACTAAGTTCTTTTTCGTCTAGCTACTTGATCTGTATCAGGATTTAAATTTTGCTAGCGCTTACATAAACACTAGTTCTCAGGCGCTTGTTCGTAAATATGTCATTTTGGATAGTCAACAAAAATACATGCCAACTGTAATTCAGTCACTAATTAGATTAAATACATCTCATTTCAATGTGTAGTTTTTGTTAAAATCCTTGATATTCATGACATGGCGCAATTTCGACCTATTATTTTAACCTTTTATATTCGATTGTCGGTTTTTTTTTCTTGAACCTTTCTATTTAAAACAAGAATTACATGTACTACTCCTAAGCTGGAATATAAAACTCGCTTGTGATTTTCAGCTAGACTTATTAAGTACCTAACCTTTTATACAGACCCAGCAGTAAAAAATAAAAATACCCAGTAAAAGTACCTAGGCATCTTTATTTTTTCACAATTTAATAATCATTGCTGATATCGACGAACGTTTGCTGATGCTGCGTATTACTTGGATTTATCCACTCCGGTGCAGGTTCAATATCTCGTTTGACTATTTCGAACATCGAATCCACTTGATGTACAGCCGTTTGCACGTCGGTCGGGAACAATATCCGAACTCGGTGATCCTTAGCCTGATTGTCTATGGTCGAAACAATTTGCAGCCCCTTGCCTTCGCGCTCCAGAGTAATCACAGTCCGGAGCTTAAGGATCACAGTATCTCGGCTCCGCTGAGCCTTGCGTTCCGGATAATAAACCAAAGCACGCTGCTCCGCATCTAATCTCTCATCAGCTGAAGAAGGGATTTCCCAATGATGTTTGATCTCTATAGCAGCACGGAAAGCTGTATCTTCAAGTACACGGATTTCTGCAGCCTGGCCTTGTGTGGTCAAGGTGCTCTCACCTTCAGGCTGTTTATACATGTATTCATTGCCAATGTCTCCGGTATTTTCATAAATCCCAAGATCACGGTATGAAATCCCTCTCAGCTTATCCATCAGAGTAAACGAACCATCCTCTCCGATTTCTACCCGGAGGCTGTCATTCTCCATTACTCGGTTACCGGATAGCAGGCTTAAATGTTCAAGAGTGGGCCGCGACGACTGTACCCAAGCATAGCTGCGAAGTCCCTGCGCAGGCACTTGCATAGCTTCGAACGTCACTCTTACCCTGCGGCACATATAGGACTGCCGGAATTTATCATCTGGCAGATCATAGCCAAACTACAGCCCCAGATCTTCTAAGGTACAGGGTACCGCTTCTCCATGTTGATCCACCAGCATTCGTCCACTGAGATCGATCTCCTGCATTCTTCGGCAGGTCTCCTGCAACGTAAAGCCTTCACGGAGATAAAGACGGGCTGCATCCAAGTCAACAGTTACTGTTCCTGTACGTCTCCAGCCCGACGTATTCATCACTACAAAGGGCAACGCATCGTCTCCATATTCCGTAAAAATCGATGTATCTACAGCATCAGCGATATACTTTGCACAATCTTTAACGATGCTTTCAGCAACGTGGCGGCTTTTATCAAACCTGGTGATCATCTCACGGTGCACTTCATCTACACTGCACCCGCAAATACTATCATGCGGATGATTCTGCATTAAGGTCTTCCAAGCATAGGTGAATAGATGGTGGGGATAAACTTTACCAGCAAGATTCGCGATGGAAGCTAGCGGCTCCGCTACCTTTTCCAAAAGGGACTGTCCTACCTGGTTCATCTGTTTCAAATAAATGCGGGCTGAAGCTGTGTTCACAAGTGTGCCCCATCCATCCGTACGTCGACTGCGAAGTTCACCCATGACTGTAGATAATCCGGGATCTACAGACGACTGCTGATGGTTAAGCTCCGCAATCAAGGCACTTAAATAATCAGGGAAGTTCGAATGAACGAAATCCACGTTCGGGTATAAGGCCTGGGCTGTACGGATAGCCTCTGGCAAATCAAGCTGCAGCGGCTGATGGTCACAGCCATTCATGAACAATAGCTGATCTGTTGAAGCATATTTTTCTGCATCTGCCAGCTTCCTGTCCCAGAAAGCCCTGGCCTCTGCTTCATCCGTTGGCACTTCATTTCCGTTAGAATACCAGTTGGCAAACAAAATCCCGAGTACTTTGGAGCCATCCGGGCCTTCCCAGATCAGTTCAGAGAAGGAGGACTCATAATCTCCATCAGAAACCGTATTATTGAATCCTGTAGGCTTCACTCCGCGCCCGAAGAAAACGTTGGTGATGCCGGATTGCAGCATAAGCTGCGGAGTCTGGCCCACCAGGCCGAACGTATCGGGAAAATAGCCTATTTTTGCCGGTTCCCCGTACCGTTTGGCATCCTGATGTCCGATTTGCATGTTACGTACATTCGCTTCTCCGCTTGTCAGAAACGCATCCTGTAAAATATACCAGGGCCCGATCAGCAGACGGCCTTCCGTGATACATCTCTCCAGTCTTTCCTTGTTCTCCGGACGAACCTGAAGATAATCCTCCAGAATAATCGTCTGTCCATCCAGATAGAAGCTTTTAAACGCTGAATCTCCTTCCAGCTTATCCAGCAGCGAATCCATCAGCTGTACCAGGCGGACGTGATGCTTCTCAAAGGGTAAATACCATTCCCGGTCCCAGTGTGAATGAGAAACGATGTGAGCCGTTCTTTTGCTAGTCATAGTCTATCCTCCTCTTTTCTTAAGCTTCTTCTAACGGATACAACTTCATATAATTGAGGAGCTCTTCCACTGTAGTAAAGGCCAGTCCGGTCACCGTATCGGCGCAGCCATAGTAGATAGCAATTCGTCCTGTTGCCGAATCCGTCAAAGCCGCACAAGGGAAAGTCACATTAGGGACATCTCCCACACATTCGTACAGGGTTTCAGGACCGAGAATATAGTTGCGCGAGCGCGCCTTAACCTTCCAGGGTTCAGCAATGTCAAGCAAGGCGCAGCCCATGCGGTACACATACCCGTTACAGGTATTAATTACGCCATGATAAATCAGCAGCCAGCCCTTGTCCGTTTCGATTGGCGTAGGACCCGGTCCGATCATGAATACTTTACCTTGTCGTAAAGAAGTCATTAGAGCAGAAATCCTGCGACTGAGAATGGAGCGTGACAGAATTATCGAACGCAGAGAGTGAACAAGAACCGTTCGTCGTGAAGTCGGTACAAGCATCATTCCAAGCGTATCGGAAACCTCGAATCTACACGAAAAAGAGGCACCGTTAGCAAAATGTTAGCAATCCATCTTAAAAACAAACAAGGGTTCCAGCTCTAATGAGCTGAAACCCTTGTTCTTCTAGTGCCGAGGACGGGGGTCGAACCCGTACGGTACTCACGTACCGCAGGATTTTAAGTCCTGTGCGTCTGCCTGTTCCGCCACCCCGGCATGGTTGGTGCGTTGTTTAACGCGACAAGAAATATGATATCACGTAACTTGTGAATACGCAATCAAAATTTTCGTTAAGTTGTGCTTAACAAAAAGACCCGCTCAGCCGGAGCTGCTGCGGGCCACTTGTATTGCAGGACTAACGGCGTTCGCGTTCGCCGCTTTTGCTTCTCATGCCAGCCAGACCGAGCAGGCCGACCAATCCGAGCCAGCCCCAATTGGAGCGGTTGTTGTCGTTGTCTGTTGCGTTGGTCGTCGTGCTTGTGGCCCGGTATCTGCCAGTTGTCGTGGTGTTGGACAGTGGAGAGACAGTGGTGTTGTCACCAGTGCGGATCTTGTCTCTCATGATCGTATCATTGTTACGCAGGGTGCCGGTGGTGTTATTCATCATATGGTCATTGGTGGAAGAACCGTTATATACCGGTGCCGTTCCACCCATACCGGTAGTACCGGAAGCACTGGATGCATATCCTACACCCAGCAGACTCATGGACAATACAGTGCCGCAGGCAAGACTTGTTATCAGCTTGTTCAAGATGTGATACCCCCTTGTGTGGTTTGTCGCTGATAATTTCCCCCTTAGGCGCCTAAACTATGCAAGTAATTTTTACACAGTCACCACATTCACTGTCTTGCTGACAGGATCATAAGAAACCTTGGCCCCGAGCGCTTCAGCCAATGCCCGCACGGGAACATAGGTGGTTCCATTATCCAATACCCCAACCGTAAGCTTCATCCCATTCAGATTAATGGTAACTTCCACATCCTTGTTCACTTCAGGCTCACCTCCGGTGATCCGGCTTAAGGTTTCCTTAACCTGCTGGGCGGTCGGACGCTGACCTTCCTTAAGCTGTGCAATAGTCAGGCCAAAAGCCAGCTGCAAATGCGAATAATCCTTAAAAGAAGTCCAGTCCCCACCCCATTCGAGTCCTAGCTTTTTCGCTTCCTGCACGACCTCCTGCCAGTCTGCCAGCTTATCTCCATTCCCATCCCTGTTCGTGTCCCAAGAGACGTTCTGCCCATCCGGCAGCAGCAGCGCGAAGTCCATCGCCAGGCCATAATTATGATAGCTGCTGCCTCCCTTGGCATTGGTTACAATGCTGCCCTTCTTGGTTCTCCCTTGTGCGTACAGCGCATTCTGTTCGGCTATGGTACGCATGCCCTGAGTAATGACAATGGAGATCCCTCTGGCATAACATCGCTGTATCAGGACATTTGCAGCCGCCAGCAGGACGGAATGAAGACCGCCGATCCGGTCTGCCGATTTACTTTTCAACTCATCTATAGTCAGCATCGAATCCCCTCCTGATATAGTAAATGCCCTAGAATCCGCCGTTGCTTGTACCTTCTTACTTCATTGTAAAAGAAAAAACCCCGAACGATGCGGGGCCTGAGCATCTTGCCTATATGGGTGTGCGTTTACCACCATCTGCCCGCCGCTTTCCGGGATGATTTCTACCCAAACAGGCTAAGATAAAAGTGAAAGGTGGGATAACAGCATGGACATCCACAGTGACAGCTACAAAGTCGCGGCATTGAGTGAACAGGAGGATGCGGTGGAGATCATCCGCCAGGCCGAAGCGGCAATTGCTCAAATGAACGGCAATAAGCCAGTGACCCTGATTGCTTATGAGAGAACAGAAGCCCATTCCACAAATAGAGAATAGGGCTTCATCTAATGGGTCAAGGCTGGCCCTCAGACGATGTATGCCTCCACAATATCATCCACATCAATCCACTTCCATTCCTCCGCCCACTGCAGCTTGATCTCGCGCGAGTGGGTGTGAATGGAGGTCACAAAGCCGTTCAGCTGCTTATTCTCAAAAGCATCAAACAACACCACCGTTACCCGGACATGACTCCGCAGCGATAGCGCCAGCGTGAACTCAATCTCCTCCAGCTTCTGCTCGTTCAGAACCGGCTTCATGCGGCGAAGCATTTCCCGCTTATCATTCCAAATCCGGCTCTTGTGCTCCGGCAGCATCATCCGGCTGCTCTCCCATAGGCGGTTCCCTTCCAGCTTTTCTCCCATTGCCGTTCCTCCTTCCATGGTGTTCTTAAATCGTTTTACAGGTTGCATCCCCACCATACACGAACGTATGTTTGTATTATACGCCCATCTCCGCTTTTTAATCAATCACAAAATAATGTATGCAGCCGCAATGGAATGACAAGAGTGAAGTCCAGACGTTTGAATCTCTGTCTGGTACGTTCCCAATAGCTAACAAAAAGACGCTCACAGTTATTCTGTGCAGCGCCTTTGTTTGTGCCTTAATGTAAGGAAGTCGCTTATGCGGCGTTCCTTTTTTTACTTAACGTCAGTGACCGAAGTACCTGAACCGGACTTTGTATTCTTGTCCGTAGTGTCTGTATTTGCTTGTGTGTCTGCAGCGGTGCTAGTATCTGTACCAGACAATGTTTCTTCCGCCGCACTCCCCTTCTCGATCAGTCCTGCGGCTACTCTGGCTTCATTCAGCTTGGAGATGCCGTACAACATCGCCACATCCGCTTGCTGGTTCATATCCTTGAACTCATCGGCTGTAACGTCCGGGGAAGCCGCACTTTTCGAGGCCTGCTCCTTGATGGAGTACGCGCTCTTAAACGCAATCATTGAGTCTTTTAGCAGCTTTTGAATATTCTCTGGCAGGCTTTTGGAAATTTTCACATCTTTGACTTCATCAGCGATATCCGAAGCCGTGTCCTGAAATTGATCTATTGCCTTTTCCAATTCCTTGTCCGTTGCTTTTCCTGACGAAAATGAGGTTAAGGTTGTGTTGAATGCGTCCAACGAGGATTTTCCCATTTGATCAAATTTTGTCATTTCATTATAAAAGCTTTGTACCTTCTCCTGCACTTCTTCGTGGGAAGCTGGTGCCGAATTATTGCTGCAGGCGCTTAGAACCATAACTACCATTAGTAATACTGCCAGTAAGGCTTGTCTCATATTTAAATCCCTCCAATTAACAGAATAATATCGAGTATTGTAAAGTGCAACTGAAAATAATGTAAAAATAGCAGGAATGGTATATTTGGCGGAATTGAAGCGTATCCATTCAGTGAAAACAAGTAGAAACGGTGATTCGTCCTTTTAAGGGAACTACCGTTTCAGCGAGAAATAGAAGGATAATGTATAGCGTTGAGCATATAAATTCCAAAAAAAAAGACCGCCAGCAGTGTCTGGAAATCTCTGTTTATACTATAATGATTGCAACATGATTAATAGAGAGGAAGATTGCGATGCCTTATTGCACTAGCTGTGGCGCAGAATACAAGCAAGGCGCCAAATATTGCGGAGAATGTGGAGCAAGTACTGAGGGGGATTCAGCCGCACCCATACGCCGTTCCTCGGCTGGAGCTGCACCCATACGCCGTTCCTCGGCTGGAGCTGCACCCGGATCGGGTTCAGGACCTGAAATCGAACTGTGGCAGGGCAAACCGGCCGGTATTTCCGACCGCCTCAAAGGCATTATACGCCTGAACACAACTACATATACGATCACCAGCCAGCGTATTATGGTCAAAACCGGACTGATTGGCAAAGACGTTGAAGAAATCGAATTGCTGCGGGTGAATGACTTCTCTGTCGACCAGTCCATCATGCAGCGTATTCTCGGCATTGGAATCCTTACGGTATTTTCGGATGATGCTTCATCGCCACAGTTGATATTGCGCAGAATCCGCCATCCCCAAACCGTAAAGGATGCGCTCCGCAAAGCTGTGCGCGATGAAAAAATCGCCAATAATATCAGCTATCGCGAACAAATCTAGACACCGCCCTGCCTTTTAGGGAAGATAGAATGCCCCGGCTGGAATGACGCCTTTGACCTGTCTGGGGCTTTCCCACATCAGAACTGCCCGCGCATCACCTTGGTTTTCATAATACTCCACCTTCAATTCATGCAGCTTCCCGGCAATCAGATTCACCATACCCTTCCGTTCCTGCCCGCTCTGCTTCACCCAGCTATCAATGACCAGCACCCCGTCTATCCACACCCGGATACCATCATCTGAGGACGAATATATCGTATAGCTCTCTGTGTAAGCCGCACTCAGCCTGCCGCTCCAGCGAACAGAGAATACATCGGCTGGAAGTGCCGGATCGGGAGCTGACAGCCGCCAGACAAAATTAATATCTGCATCGGTCCGCGTAACCGCGGGTGTTCCGCTAAGCGTTGCATTACTGTAATATTGCCCATATAACCCCGGCATAGGGGCTGCTTCAGGCATAGAGGCATATATTGCCGCCTTTGCCGTATATTCATCCAGGGTGAACACAAAGGAATCCTTCATAAAAGACTTGATCGCCACATCACTGTTCTTCTCAAACAGCAGCTTGCCCCAGTTCATCTGGTAAGACCATTTATTCTGGGACTTGGCCAGCACAGCCGGAGGCGGAAGCTCCCCATTTTCACCAATGGCAATTAGTTTGCCGCGCCCCAGCTCCCATAGAGAATCTTGATGGCTAACCTTGAAATCCGCATCATAGATATCCATTGCCAGTACGTCCACTCTGCTGCTGCCCGGATAATAGTTGCCCGGTTCATCTGACCATTGGTTTTCGGCATTGGGGCTCCACACCCACAACAGATTATGAAGTTTATGATATGCCGTATACCGTTCGAACATGATGTCCCACAACTGGCTGAACGAGCTTTTCTGCCCCCACCAGAACCAATCGCCATTCATCTCATGATACGGCCGCCAGAGCACCGGGACACCTGCATCATTCAGCTTTTTTAACGACTCGGCTGTCTTGTCCAGATCCGTAATCAGTGCATTGTACTGGACAGTACCCGGCGAAATATACTTGGCAAAATCTGCGTCACTGAGACTCATCTGGACATTCTGCCACACCGGAGCTGTCCCCGGCAGATGGGCATGATACGTCAGCGTCACTATTCCGCCCGCTTTATTCCACTTAATCGCGCTATCGACCACCGCCTGCCGCTGGCTTTCGATTTGCTGTACCGTCTGGTTCTCAATAGCTCCCAGCTCATAGCCGTGGATTGCCGCATATTGACCGCTAAGCATCTTCAGCTTGCTGCTGAACTCATCGGGGCTCTCCAGATAATCATGTTGCCCGCTGAGAATTCCTTGCCCTTGCAGCCGGTATAACGTTTTCAACAGCTTCACTGCCGTGGGAGCGAGCGCAGCATCTGCCGGAGCCATCAGCACATTTCGAAAGGCTGCCTGCCACTGCACATCACCTACCAGCCGTGAGGCGGAATCCAGTAAATCCCGAAGTATACGTGATTCCATCTTTTCCACCATCCTATCCCTTTTTTCTACATCATATGGGGATGTGTAGGACAAGTGCACGGCGAATCGACATGAAATCGGCATACCTAACCCGCACGGAATCCAAAAACCATATTCAAGCTATGTATATTCCTTTTCAGCTATCTGGAATACCTCATTGGCAGCAACCCGACTGCACTCACCTTGGCTAGAGTTCCCTCTACAGGAACAATCACCTTGCAATCCTTGCCGTAATCGGCAATCAGCTCTCTGCACATGCCGCATGGGGAGACAACTTGGATCTCCCCTTCAGCATTATCGGGATCGGGATGTCTTACCGCAACTATCGTATCAAACTCCTTGTATCCCTCGGATATTGCCTTTCCGATCACCATCGCTTCCGCACATACGGTAACTCTGGATAGACTGGCCTCCACATGTACTGCGGTGAAGATCTCCCCCGTCTTGGTCCGGAGAGCCGCTCCCACATGATGTCTCTCCCATTCATAGCGCTTCTTGATGATTTCCTGTGCGCAGGCAATCAACGTCTGATTTTCAGTATACTAAATGGGGCGGGATTTAAGATATACTGGTTAAGTCTACGTTTGGCGAGAGCATAGGCTCACAAAACTTAGGCTTATGCTTGCGAAGCAGTTTTGTACGAAGCTGTATTTAGAAGCATAGGCTAACAAAACTTTTAGGGGGCAGCAAAGTGAAGTCCAAGAAATTCATCCCAAGTTTCATCATCGTCCTGCTGCTCTTGGCCGCCGCTTACTGGTTTGAGGAGAAAGGGCCACTGCCTAGCAGTCAGTCTACTACAGGAGACACTGATGTTGTCCAACTGGTGTTCCCCAGTGACCGTTACCCGGAGACAGCCAGGCACATTCAGGATGCCATCCGAAGTGGAGAGTCGTCCATTTGCACCATCGACCGGCAGGAAGCCGAAGAGAACCGCAAAGAATCCTTGAAGGGGATCCCGACCAAAAAAGGATATGACCGCGACGAATGGCCGATGGCCATGTGTGAGGAAGGCGGGAGCGGTGCTGACATCGAATACATAACGCCTAAGGACAACCGCGGTGCCGGCAGCTGGGTGGGCAATCAACTGGATGAGCTGCCTGACGGCACGCGGGTGGAGTTCATGTTCAAATAGCCCGGCACCCGCCGTTGGTGATATATGATTCGTATCAGCTTGCATGCTGTATCACCCGGCATGGCTTACCTTATCCCGCCGCCAGGCCAGAATTCGCTCCACCCGAAAAACCCGGGGTCCGCCGGTTGTAAAACAAGTTGTTCTGAGAAGCCCGGCTTTGTGTCCGTGAACTTTTATTCTCCGCTGTGTAATTTTGCCTGCCTTATCTTCGTATATAATTTCAACCACCTCACCGATCAGCTTTTCTATATCCTTCGGGCGCAAGTGAAGGCCCTCCCTTCGAAGAAACAGAACGTTTGTATGTATTATATGCAAACAGATGTTCTATATTCGATGATCTGCGAAAAAGACGCATTATTAAAGAAATAGCCCTATCCGGCATTCGCCAGACAGGACCACATTTGCAGATTGAAATACTATAATACGTTCTAGAATATACAGGCTCTAGTGATAATAACCAGCAGAATGAACAGTACCAGAATCGCACCTGTCGAAGTAAAAGGGCTACAAACCGGCACTACTGGAGGACCTTGATTTACTCCACCGACATTATTACCACAACCGCAACCATAATCTGCTCCCATAGTTAATTCCTCCTCTTAAATATTGACTACAGCACAGAATATGTTGCAGGCTAATGTGCTGCATGGGCCAATTGGCAAAGAAATCCCATTCACCTAATCAATTGTGTGAAGAAAGTCGATATACAATAGGAATGCTCCTCTTCAAGCCATGCTCACAAAACTTAAGACTATGCTTCCGAAGTGAGTTTTGTACGAAGTAGGACAGGAAGCCATGCTCACAAAACTTAAGACTATGCTTCCGAAGTGAGTTTTGTACGAAGTAGGACAGGAAGCCATGCTCACAAAACTTTTAGGAGGTGTGAAATGGATATCGCCGCTTTATCCGTATCATTGGGTCAGGCCAGTCTGCAACAGGCTGCAAGTCTGCAAGTGCTCAGCATTGCCAAGGATCAGGCAGAGGTTCAGGGACAGAATATGGCTCAAATGCTTGAACAGAGCGTACACCCTAACTTGGGAAAAACACTTGATATTAGAGTTTGATTGCTTTATGCTTAGATACATAAGAACACAGGTTCGCGTCAACCTTAAGCCCTTCGGGCTTTTCTTTTGGCCATAAATACGAACATACGATCTTGTATCTGAGGTGAATCAAATGCATTCTTACTATCAAATGACGGCTCTGGAGAAGTGGACGGAAGATTTATATGAACGGTTGGATATCCGTAAGCCGGCACAAATTTCGATTGCATATATTGCCGAGCGCCTGAATATTTGGGTCCATTATTTGGATGTGAGGAGCAAAGGGATTGAGGCCTCTGCCGGTATGTATAGCATGTTTATCGACAACCGGCTTCCGGATGAACTTCAGCGCCTGGAATTTCTGCATGAGCTCTGCCATCTGCTCCGTCATGCCGGCAGCCACACACTGATGCCTGAGCAATTTAGTCAAGCGGAGAGGGATGAATCGGAACGCTTCATTCTGTATGCGGCAATGCCTTACTCCATGATTTCGAAGATGACTCTGCCTGAACTCCGTGAAGATGCGATTCAGGAGCTTGCTGCTGCTTTTCAGGTTCCCTGCGAGCTGGCTCTGCAGCGGATCGATCAAATTCAGCGGCGTGTGTTCCAGGGCCAGTTGATTGCTGTGATGGAGCGAAACGAGGACAGAAAATTAAGCCACAGACATATTCGGTAAATGCAGAGGAGATAATAATGCAGACATGCATTTATCTGAGATCAGAGCCTATAGGTATCAAGAAATTACCCTTAGGGGGGAGCGGTATGGAAGCCATCGAAGTTATCCACTTGTTGTTGACCCATCCGGATTACAGCGTGGACGCAGTACACCCCGAAATTCCGGATTTTGTGGGCATCGAAACCATTGAAGTGAACCACGAGACCCAGACTTTTTCCATTCTCCTGCAAGAACCGCAAGAAGATTAGTAACTTATGCCATAACGCTGCCCGGTTAAAAAAGCGGCCCCGCCGGCATCCGGCAGGGTCCAAATATCTGAATAGGAGGGCCCCGCCTTCTTTTCCGAAATCATCTGTTATCTGCTTCTGTACAATACTCCTCATACAGCATCGGCACCATAGCATACTTGTCGAGTTGGCAGCAGTAGATCACATCTGCATCATCCCCCCGCTCACGCAGTTCACGTGCACTTGCTGACTCCCTGATCAGCCTCTTTATCTTATGCCGGGACGCAAATCTCCTCCTTGATGACAGATACTCCACACCAAACGTTAAACCCCAAGAACGATAACGCCTAGCGTCATATATAAAAAAAGAAACAGCATCAATGCCACATTCCCGCCAATTGCGACTTTTTTGAGCTTAGGCTGCGTATTGCCCTTGTTAGTAATTGCCAATACCAGCCCTAGCGGGCTCAAAAAGACGATCATCACAACCCAAACGCCTTGCAGCTTCTCTCCCGCCTCAAAGGGAAACACAAAACTGTAGACCGTAAACAAACCCGTAAGCATGAACAACAGAAATGGAAAAATAACCCCTAAATTCTTCAAATTATACCTCCGGTGAACATGTATTTGAAAGCATCCATTGAGGTTCGTACTAATAAATTTTAATCAATTAATAATATTAATAAAGTTGTATCTTTATCCGATAAATATAAGACGATAGTAATGGTTCTTTGGAATCAGTATATCTTCGTCCATCAACTAGAGAAATTAACCACTAAAAGGAGTAATTTATGAAAAAACAACAGTTGAAATTTAAGTCCTTGTCCGTTTTATCAACAGCAGTCTTACTAGGAACGCTCGTGTCCCCAGCTTCAGCTGCACCCACTCTTTCGGATATTCCAAACAATTATGCTAAGGCTGCAATTCAGGAACTTATCTCCAAAGGGATCATGAACGGAACCGGCGATGGAAAGTTTAATGCGGAAGGGAATATTAAAAGACAGGATTTTGCCATCGTCCTTGCCAATGCTCTTAACCTTAATCTTTCCGCACCTCCAGCTACAGCAACCTTTAAAGACATCCCGAAGGATAGTTATGCCTTTGCCGCGGTGGAAGCTGCCGCTAAAGCCGGCCTTGTCAAAGGTATGGGCGGGAATTTGTTCGGCGGGTTCCAAAGCATTACCCGGGAGCAAATGGCAGTGATGTTCGTGAACGCCTTGGGAGTAGATCCCGCAGGAAAAGCTAAAAATCTTACCTTTCCCGACTCGGACCTTATTGCAGTTTGGGCCAAGGATGCTGTAGCCGCAGCTGTAGAGTATGGATTAATGGTAGGCAGACCTGATGGGACATTCAGCCCTTCAATAAGCGCCAGCAGACAGGATGTGGCTTTGGTTACTGCCAAATTCCTGGTGAAGAAGAATACTCTTGATGAAAGCAGTAATCAGCCAACAGCAATGCCTTCAAGCACGCCAACGCAGACTCCGACGCCAACACCATCTCCTACTCCAATCACGACAGCGGTATACGTTCCGGATCCGACTGCAGCACCAACACCTGTGCCTACAGTTGCGCCATCACCAGAGCCTACTGCTTCACCATCACCAGAGCCTACTGCTTCACCATCACCAGAGCCTACTGCATCACCTTCACCAGAGCCTACTGCTTCACCATCACCAGAGCCTACTGCTTCACCATCACCAGAGCCTACTGCTTCACCATCACCAGAGCCTACTGCTTCACCATCACCAACACCAGCACCAACACCATCGCCTACTCCAGAGCCAACACCGGTTAATTATGCTCCTGTCGTTAAGAATCTTAGATTAGAGTATGAACCTGGATATAATGCTCCTGCAGTCGGTGAAGTAGTTTCTATTAATTTCGATTATGAAGACGAAGAACTGGACTATCCGTCCATTATTCATTACAGATGGTTTGTCTCTTCAGCTATTGATGGTACGGATCGTGTACTAATACCTGGAAATGACATTAATCATTATACGCCTTCAGCGCAAGATTTCGGAAAATATATCACAGTCGAGGTTACACCTGTTGCTGCTACTGGAACAACCAATGGCCAACCCGTTACCAAAACCTTTGAACAGGCGATTTATGCACAAACTGCACCTGGCATAGTTGAATTTGATAGTGGCATAACCAAAGAATTAATTGAGGGAAGCACTCCAAATTCTATTCGCTATGACTTTATTACATCTGAACCATTTGTTGATGGATTCATTAATGTAACCATGGAGGGATTGACCTTCTCCACTGATGATTATTATAACGTGAGCTCACAGTGGCTTCATCCCACTTCCGATCAGATCAGTGAAGACGGACATACCATCCATATTACAGGTATCAACAATGCAAATGATTTTTCGTTTGAACTTCACGGAAAAGTTATGCCCCCTGCTGGAAACTATCTGATTAAATTCACGGCGGATGCCGACGGTGAAGGCATCAAAACTTTGTCAAACGAACAAAGTATCACATTAGTTTCCCTGCCTATGCCATTTCCTTTTCCTATATAATTCATAGACAAACATCCCGTGTACCTTTCTAGGTACGCGGGATGTTTGCATTTAGAGATTTACAAATGTGTAAATTATAGATATAAAATAAACTATTATACTTGCTTTATATAAGAGTGGCTGTTTTTGCTTCCTGAACCAGAGAATAATCAAATATAAAATGCCTAGAATAAGTAATAAATACAGCAAGGATGTATATAGATCATAAGAATTATTATCACCAAACCCCTCTCCTGTACTAAGTGCAACTACTATTAAAAATTTACAGGTTATCCTCCCTAATACCGGAATTATCGAAAATAGCAATAAATTTATAAGAAAAGAAATTATTTTCAACATTAACCTCCTCTATCAATTGATGGCCGCTACTTAATTAGGTTTTAGTGATCCATTTTTTGTAGGATAGCATTGAGCGGAAACAAAATGGATAAAAGGAGTCCCTTTCTGAAGGGGGCATGACTCCTGCTATGTTCAACGAGCGTTACTCTCACCTCCTGCCCATTATGCAGGAAGAAGCCGTTGACAGAATTGAAGTTGAACTCAATAAATTCGCAGAAAAGCAGCTTGAACCTGTTGAATAAAAGTCTCCGTTAGAAATCCGTTAGCAAGCTCAAAAATATGGCCTTTCCCTACTCCCGCATACGCTCCGTCGAGCCTACATATAGCAAAAACCCCTTGCTAGGCAAGGGGTTTTGAGAAGTGGGCCCTACAGGACTCGAACCTGTGACCAATCGGTTATGAGCCGACCGCTCTAACCAACTGAGCTAAGGGCCCGGATCTAGGATTCCGTATATACAATGGCTGTCTGAGAAAATAAAATTGGTTGCGGGGGCAGGATTTGAACCTGCGGCCTTCGGGTTATGAGCCCGACGAGCTACCGGGCTGCTCCACCCCGCGTCAGTAAACATATTCAAACAGCGACAATAGATAATATACATCATATCCGGGTCAAAAGTCAAGGATGATTTTGGTTAATAAGCTCAAGGAAGAAAACGAACCCCATAACGGCCCTTGCGTGAACGGTATATTTCCACAAAACGCGGGTCATGATAGCCATAAATCCAGCCGTCCTGTTCGAGCCTTTTGGCCAGACATCCGGCTTGAAATCTTGTCCTGAACAGCTTCGCGAAGTATATCCAATTCATGATACCTTCTTCTCCTTCTCCGCAAAATTAAGGTCTCTCTGTTTCTAAAGATATCATGCCCATTTCCCAAAAAATAAGCCGCCGGTTTCCGGCGGCGGTTGCGTAATTTTTGGATATGTTTATTTTTTCGTTACACTTTTATCAGGCCAGCCATTCTGAAGATCAAAATATTGATCAGGGTCTTTCTGCAGTGCCTTCAGCATGAAATTCCCCTGTTTCTCCCAAGCTTGAAGCGCACTCGCAACCGTTCGTTTGCCTTGATACACCTCGGTGAATAGTATCTGCCCGGCATCATTGATCTGGGTTATTCCGGGAAGACGCGCCTTCAGACTGTCCATGACCGGGTCACTCGCCGGTAGAGGCTTCTGGATGAAGAATGGGGTAAGATCCAGCGCCTTTTCCGGGAATCCATTATAATCTTTGCGTGCGGTCAGCTCGTAACGGTTATGGGCTTTAATTTTGGCAACCTCATTGCTGTTGACGAATTGGATCAGATCCCAGGCATCCTCTTTGTTCTGTGCGAGGGTATTGATCGCCATCAAGCTGCCAAGCGTTGTTCCCATAGCTACTCCTGGCTTTTCTGCAAAAGTAGGTACTGAAACGATGCCCCAGTCTACAGGCTTGAAATTCTTAATGAGGGATGCATTCCTGTTGGCTACCATAAGCTCGTTGATATAATTGTATTCCCCAACTGCCATGGCAGTTTTGCCTGTCAGAAACAGGTCACCAGCTAAAGGAACATCCTCTTCCAAGTAATTAATCACATTCGCTCCCGGAATGATCTGTTTCTTTATCAGACTGCTGTAGTCGGTCCAAGCCTTGCTCCAGGCAGGAGTGTTCACGGTCATTTTCCCGCCTTTATTATCGTACATCGCGAGCTGAAGCGGAGAAAGGTAATTCTGCATATCCCAGAAAGGATCGCTTAAATAACGGTTAAAGGCCAACCCGTAGACACGACCTTTGTCCTGTTTGGATACTTTGGTAACTTTTGCCGCGACCGAGATCAGTTTTTCCCAGGTCATCCCGTTCTCAGGGTAGGCCACTCCGGCAGCATCGAATATCTTTTTATTGTAATAAAGTGCACTTGAAGAAAAGGTAGGCGTCAATGCATACAGTTCCCCATTGCCGAGCTCCCGTATGCCGTCCAGAACAGTGGGAGCCATATTGCTGAGGTCGTAATGGTCACGATCAATCAGCGGCTGCAGCGGGTCCACCAAATTGTAGTCGGCCAGTCTCTTAAGCAGTGTATTATCGCCGATAACCACATCCACCGGCTTAGCACCGCCCATGATAGCCCGCATATCGTCCAGATTATCCGGACTTGTCAGAGGATTTGAGGTACTGAAGCGGAGCTTCTCTGTATCGATGGCTGGGACAATCTCCAGCTTAACCTCAGGATGCGTCAGCTCATAGAGATCGGTAAACTGCTGGCGGAAATAATTGTCGTCCTCCCCACTCCATAAGTTTCCGATACGCAGCACCCGCTGCCCTTCAGAGACCTTAGAACCCTCGGCGGCGGCAATCCCTCCTGCTGATGTCAGCGGCAGCGCGAGTGCCGTACAGATGCCAAGTAACAGCCCGCGTTTGGCTGCCGTACTGATTCCCTTACTATTCATGTGCTAATCCCCTCCTGGGCGAAATTCGTTCTCTCCCTTAACGGAAATGAACCTTTCCTATATAGCATTATATAGAGTTGTGCGGGCGGGGAAGTTACAGGCAGTTTAAAGATGCACTACGATTTCTTCATAGAATGTAAAAAGAAACGGCTTCGCCGTCCTCTGAAAGAGGCGGCATTCGTTTCTCCAAAAATGTAAGGATAATTTATAGCGTGAAACATATAAATTCTTATATTTCCAAAAAAATCCCCACCGTCAGGTGAGGACTTGAAGAGAGCTCTTTATGATTTCAGATCTTACACGCCAAAAGACGCCGGATCCTTGCGCCACGATTGCAGCAGCTCCACATCCGTATCGGCAATGGTTCCCTGTGCCAGGGCCACATCAATCAGGGTGGTGTAGTTGGACAGGGTCTGTAGTGGCACACCCGCTGCGGCGAATGCTTCGGTAGCACGATCCAGCTCATAGCTAAAAATAGCCAGTACAACCAGCGGTATGCCTCCCGCTTCCTGAACGGCTTGAGCGGCCTTGATGGAGCTTCCGCCGGTGGAGATCAGGTCCTCGATCACGATGACTTTTTGACCCGGGGTGATCAGCCCTTCGATCTGGTTCTGCTTGCCGTGCCCTTTGGCCTTGTCACGGATATAAGCCATCGGCAAGTTAAGCTTGTCTGCTACCCAGGCAGCATGTGGAATCCCAGCGGTAGCCGTACCTGCAATCACTTCGGCATCCGGGTAAGTGCTGGCAATCGTCTCTACAAAGGCATCGGCGATGTAGCCCCGGACTTCAGGGAAGGACAGCGTCAGACGATTGTCACAATAGATCGGTGATTTAATCCCGGAGGTCCAGGTAAAAGGGTCCTGCGGACGCAGCGCCACCGCGCCGATCTTCAGCAGGTAACGGGCAACTTGTTCACTTTTATTCAATAATGGGCTCATGCTTGGCTCATCTCCTCAATAATGTTAAGTGCGGCCTGACGCGGGTCTGCCGAAGCCGTAATCGGGCGTCCGACTACCAGGAAATGGCTTCCCTGAAGGATGGCTTGCCCAGGTGTCATCACACGGGACTGGTCATCCATAGATGACCCTGCAGGACGAATTCCCGGCGTTACTGTGCGGAACTCTGGTCCGCAGGCAGCGGAGATTACCGCTGCTTCCTGCGGTGAGGCCACTACGCCGTGCAAGCCCGCTTCTGCTGCAAGCTTGGCATATCGTACAACGGTATCGGTTACCGTACCTGAGATGCCGATCTCAGTGTTCATGATCTCCTGGCTGGTACTCGTAAGCTGTGTTACTGCGATAATAAGTGGAATATGCAGCGATGGATGCAGGCTGACCGCCTTCGCCGCGCCTTCGAGCGCAGCAGCCATCATTGCCGTCCCCCCGGCTGCATGCACGTTGAACATATCTACCCCCAGCATGGTCAGGCTCTCTGCTCCGCCACGGACTGTATTCGGGATATCATGCATTTTGACATCCAGGAATACGGAATAGCCGTGTGCCTTCAGCTCTCTGATGAAGTCCGGACCCGCCGCATAAAACAGCTGCATGCCCACCTTCATATAACACGGAATGCCTTCCAGCTTCTCGATCAAAAGCTTCGCTTGCGCGACATCCGGATAATCGAGGGCAACCATGAGGCGGCCCGCCATTTCCTCCCGCTTCTCCACTTGTCCGATATTCTCATGCCCGTGCTGTGTAACCGTCTGATCCACTTGTCGATCCTCTCCTTTGGTCATCGTCTATCGCTCCTTGCCCTAGAGCTATTTAACCTCAGCAGCAGCCTCCACTTTACTAGGATTTATCCCCGGGCGCAGCGGAACGGTCTGCGCTAACGCAAACCGTCCCTGTGGCCCGCCCCGGAGGGCTGCCTTGTTCATTCATAGATTATTGTCCGACAAAAGCAGGCATCGACTGCGATGAGAAATTGATCGTCTCGAGCATTCTCAGGAGCGCCGTTACCGTATCGAGCGATGTCATACATACAACACCGTTCTCTACTGCTTCACGGCGGATGCGGAAGCCGTCGCGCTCCGGCGTTTTGCCCTTGGTCAGGGTATTGAAGACGAAGTTGGCTTGACCGCCGCGGATCAGATCGAGGATAGTCGGCTCACCTTCATCCAGCTTGTTGACATTCATCACGTTCAGGCCCGCTTGTTCAAGCGCAAGCGCAGTGCCGCCGGTGGCAATGATTTTGTAGCCCATGGCGTGGAAGCCCTTCATCAATTCCACCGCTTCTGCCTTGTCTTTGTCCGCTACGGTAACGATGATGGCTCCGGTTGCCGGAATCTTCATGCCCGCTCCGATCAGCCCTTTATAAAGAGCTTTGGCATATAACTTGTCGCGGCCCATAACCTCTCCGGTCGATTTCATTTCAGGTCCGAGCGTAGGCTCTACTCTGCGCAGTTTGGCAAAAGAGAACACTGGTACTTTTACCGAAACATAGTCGCTCTCCGGCCACAGGCCTTCTGTATAACCGTCCTCTTTCAGCTTGCCGCCGAGGATAATTTTGGTAGCCAGATGGGCCATCGGAATGCCGGTCACCTTGCTGAGGAAAGGAACTGTACGTGAGGAGCGTGGGTTAACCTCGATGACATACACTTCATTTTGATAGATCACGAACTGGATGTTTACCAGCCCGATGGTCTTCAGCTCTTTGGCGATCTTGATGGTAATCTCTGCAATCTTCTGCTTCAGGCCTTCATCCAGATACTGCGGCGGATAGACGGCGATGGAGTCGCCGGAGTGAATACCTGCGCGCTCTACATGCTCCATAATGCCCGGTATGACTACTGTCTCACCGTCGCAGATGGCATCTACCTCAACCTCTTTGCCGAGCATGTAACGGTCGATCAGCACCGGATGCTCCGGGTTGACCTTCACCGCTTCAACCATATAGCTCAGCAGCTCTGTATCGTTGTAGACAATCTCCATTGCACGGCCGCCCAGTACATAGGAAGGACGAACCAGGACCGGATAACCGAGCGATTGAGCAGTTTCGACAGCCTCATCAATGTTGATAACGGTCTTGCCCTTCGGTTGTGCAATATCCAGACGCGCCAGCAGTGCTTCGAATTTCTTGCGGTTCTCGGCTTCATCGATGCTCGCAAGGCTGGTGCCCAGAATATTCACACCCGCCGCAGCCAGCGGTGCTGCCAGGTTGATCGCTGTCTGTCCTCCGAACTGGACAATAACGCCGATTGGATTTTCCTGTGCAATCACGTTCATAACATCCTCAAAGAACAGCGGCTCAAAATACAGCCGGTCCGAGGTATTGAAATCCGTAGATACCGTTTCTGGATTGTTATTAATAATTACAGCTTCGTAGCCGGCTTTTTGAATCGCCCATACCGCGTGCACTGTTGAGTAATCGAATTCGATACCCTGGCCGATCCGGATTGGACCGGAACCAAGCACAATAACCTTCTGCTTATCGGAATGAATAACCTCATTCTCTGTTTCGTAAGTCGAGTAGTAATATGGCGTTGAGGCTTCAAATTCGGCAGCGCAGGTATCAACCATTTTGAATACGGGAACCAGTCCTTGCTGAATACGCATCACGCGGACTTCGGACTCTTTGGTCTGTTCAAGACCGGAACGTCCTTCCGCCCGGATCTCAGCAATGGCCCGGTCCGTGAAGCCTTTACGCTTGGCCTGATACAGTATTTCCGGCGACAGTGTTGCTTCGCTGCGGATCTCATCTTCAAAGTTCACGAGACCCTCGATCTTGGAGAGGAACCACCAGTCCACACTTGTGATGTCCTGAATTTCCTGCAAACCATAACCGCGGCGGAAGGCCTCAGCAATCAGGAACAGACGCTCATCATCCGGTTTGGCGAGCCTTGTGCGAAGCACGCTATCCTCCAGCAGCTCAGCACCCGGCAGGCGGAAACGGTGCACACCGATTTCCAGGGAACGGATTGCCTTGTGAATCGACTCTTCAAAGGTGCGGCCGATTGCCATCACCTCGCCGGTTGCCTTCATCTGTGTACCCAGTTTGCGGTTGGCATAGATGAACTTGTCAAACGGCCAGCGCGGAATTTTGCTCACGATATAGTCGAGTGTAGGCTCGAAGCAGGCATAGGTCTGGCCGGTAACCGGATTGACAATTTCATCGAGCGTGTAGCCTAGGGCGATTTTGGCTGCCATTTTGGCAATCGGGTAACCGGTCGCTTTGGACGCCAGTGCCGAGGAACGGCTGACACGCGGGTTCACTTCAATCACGTAATACTGGTAGCTCTGCGGATCGAGTGCGAACTGCACGTTGCAGCCGCCTTCGATGTTCAGCGCACGGATGATCTTCAGAGAAGCGCTGCGCAGCATCTGGTACTCACGGTCGGACAAGGTCTGGCTTGGCGCTACGACGATACTGTCGCCTGTATGCACGCCAACCGGATCAAAGTTCTCCATGTTGCACACCACGATACAGTTGTCGTTCGCGTCACGCATCACTTCATACTCTACTTCCTTCATACCGGCGATGCTCTTCTCCACCAGGCATTGGCCGATCGGGCTATAGCGGATCCCTGCCTTTACGGTCTCGCGCAGTTCTTCTTCGTTGTCACAAATCCCGCCGCCAGTTCCTCCCAGCGTATAAGCTGGACGAACAATCAACGGATAGCCGATGCCGGCTGCGAAGTCCATGGCTTCTTCCACAGTGGTAATAATAGAGCTTTCCGGTACCGGCTGCTCCAGCTCGCGCATCAGTTCACGGAACAAGTCGCGGTCTTCCGCCTTCTCGATGGATTCGAGCTGTGTGCCCAGCAGCTTCACGTTCTCCGTTTCCAGCACGCCAGCGCGTGCCAGTTCTACAGCCATATTCAGGCCGGTCTGTCCGCCAAGCGTAGGCAGCAGTCCATCCGGACGCTCCTGCCGGATAATTGCGGTAACGAATTCAAGGGTAATCGGCTCGATATATACTTTGTCAGCCATATTGGTGTCTGTCATGATCGTGGCCGGGTTGCTGTTGATCAGTACAACCTCTACGCCTTCTTCTTTGAGGGCCTGGCAGGCCTGGGTTCCGGCATAGTCGAACTCAGCGGCCTGGCCGATGACGATTGGGCCGGAGCCAATCACGAGGATTTTTTTAAGCTTATCGTTCTTTGGCATGTTATAGAGCTCCTTTCACGGCTTCAAGCTGCGGTGTAATGTTCGGTGCCGTGATTCTGGCATTGGCCGCAAGCTGCGCCTGGCGCGAGCCTGCCGGTGTCTTGGCCTTGTGATCGGCAATCATCTGCAGGAAACGGTCGAACAAATAGCTGCTGTCATGCGGTCCCGGCGCCGCTTCTGGATGATACTGCACCGAAAATGCGGGGTAGCGGGTATGTCTCAGTCCTTCGACGGTCTTATCATTATTGTTGATGTGAGTCACTTCAAGCTCGGTTTTCAGGACTGACTCCTCGTTCACCGTGTAGCCATGGTTCTGGGAGGTGATGAAGCAGCGTCCGCTTTCGAGTTCTTTGACCGGATGGTTGCCGCCGCGGTGGCCGAATTTAAGCTTCTCTGTATCTGCGCCGCAGGCCAGCGCGAACAATTGATGCCCCAGGCAGATCCCGAAGATCGGATATTCGCCAAGCAGCTCAGAGATTGTCTTCACGGCGTAAGGCACATCTTTGGGATCCCCAGGGCCGTTGGACAGCTGAATACCGTCCGGGTTCAGTCTGCGGATCTCGTCGGCGGTTGCATCATGCGGCACTACAACCACATCACAGCCGCGGCTGTTCAGCTCGCGCAGAATACCGGTCTTCGCACCGTAGTCAACAAGCACAATCCGCTCCTTGTTGCCAGGGCTGCTGTAGGTCTTAGTGGTAGAAGTGCGTGCCACCTGGTTACGCAGTTCTTCAATAGTGGTGCCGCCCATCATTTCCATCAGCTCTTCCACACGCTTATTGGAGGTGGTGAGGATCGCCTTCATGGTGCCGTAGTGGCGGATAATGCGTGTGAGCATCCGTGTATCGATCTCGCTGATTCCCGGAATGTCATATTCCTTCAGCAAGTCGTCTACACTATACTCAGCGCGCCAGTTGCTCGGAACCGTCTCATGGCGGCGCACGACAAAGCCGTGCACGAATGGACGCACAGATTCAAAATCATCGCGGGTAATGCCGTAGTTTCCGATCAGCGGATAAGTCATAGTCACGATCTGGCCGCAGTAGGAAGGGTCTGACAGAACCTCCTGATAACCTGTAATCCCTGTGTTAAAAACAACCTCGCCCGTCTTTTCACCTTCCGCACCAAATGCGGTACCTGTGAACAGCGTTCCGTCCTGAAGCAGCAATCTCGCCTGCATTTCCTTCCACTCCTTCTTGTTTCTGTAGTCTGGTTCTTGTATCTTGCCTGGATTTCCGGAGCAAGCGCGCGAAAATGCCGCCGTATGTTAAATCCGCCCCCATACAGCCGGCAGCTTCGCTCTACCAGTCCGTCCGTTATTCTTCAGTCCATACGGCTGTGCCGTTTACCCATGTCTTAACCGGCCAGCCTTTAAGCTTCCATCCGGCAAAAGGAGTATTGCGCCCTTTGCTGGCAAACGAAGCGGGATTCACTTCTTTTTCTTCCGTAAGATCAATCAGTGTCAAATCTGCCGGTAAACCCACCGTCAGGCTGCCTGTATTCAGCCGGAATACCCGGGCCGGATCAGCCGTCATACGCCGTACCAGAAGCGACAGGTCCCATTTGCCGGTGGCTACAAAAGCCGTATAGAGCAGCGGGAACGCTGTCTCAAACCCGACGATGCCGAAAGGCGCAAGCTGCATGCCTTTAGCCTTTTCTTCTTCGCTGTGTGGCGCATGGTCGGTGACGATGATATCCAGCGTACCGTCCAGCAGACCGGCGATGCAGGCTTCCACATCACGGCGCGAGCGCAGCGGCGGGTTCATTTTCCAATTGGCATCCATGCCCGGAATATCCTCTTCCGAGAGCAGCAGATGATGCGGGCATACCTCTGCAGTTACCTTAATGCCAATTTCTTTGGCCTGGCGGATGAGCCGGACAGATTGTTCTGTACTGACATGGCAGACATGGTAGTGTACTCCTGTTGCTTCAGCGAGCAGGATATCACGTCCGACGTGAATGGCCTCCGATTCATTCGGAATTCCTTTCAAACCGTGCTTATCGGCAAAAGTGCCTTCAGCTACCGCACAGCCTTCCACCAGCGAATTATCCTCACAGTGGGCAATGACCGGCATATCCAGCCCTGCCGCCATTTTCATCGCATCCTTCATCATCTGGGCGTTCTGAACGCCTACACCGTCATCCGTGAACCCAATCGCCCCAGCCTCTTTCAAGGCGGCAAAATCAGTCAGTTCGCGCCCAAGCTCATTTTTCGTAATTGCAGCATAAGGCAGCACCTTCACCAGTCCGGCTTCATCCGCTTTATCCTTCACGAACTTCACAATTTCAGGACTATCCGTTACAGGCCGGGTATTCGGCATACAAGCAATGGTGGTAAAACCGCCCTTGGCAGCCGAACGTGCCCCCGACTCAATAGTTTCCTTATGCTCAAAACCCGGCTCCCGCAGATGCACATGCATATCGATCAGCCCCGGAATCAGCAGCTTGCCTTCCGCTTCTATGATTTCCCCGGCTTCGTCCACGGCTTCGTTGTCGTTCTTGATCGCTGAGATGATTCCATCCTGCACTACGATATGTTTGCGCTCTAGCACGCCTTCCTCATTCAGTACACTGGCGTTCTTGATGATCACGGTTATGATTCTCCTTCTACCCGCAGGCGATCGGCCTCGAGCTCTGTGATTATTATATAATAAAAATTCATCTTTGTGTATATTTATTAATGAGATTATGTTAGGTTTTTTAGAGCATTGCTCTTTCCATCACTGCCATGCGTACAGGCACACCATTTGCCATCTGAGGGAAAATACGCGACTTGTCGCTCTCCACGACGGCATCGTCAATTTCGACGTTCCGGTTCACCGGTGCAGGGTGCATGATGATGGTACTCTTGTCCAGCTTCGCAGCGCGCTCTTCCGTAAGTCCGAACTGTTTCCGGTATTCCTCCGCCGATAGCAGGATACCCGAAGCATGGCGTTCCAGCTGTACACGCAGCATCATGACCACATCTGCTTTCAGTGCTTCTTCCATGGTTACATAAGGCACGAACTCCGCAAGCTCGGGAGCCTTCATGTTATCTGGTGCACAGAACTGCACCTTGGCGCCCATCTTCGTCAGTCCCCATAGATTCGAGCGGGCCACCCGGCTATGCATAATATCCCCGATAATTGAAACTTTAAGGCCCTTTAACTCTCCAAAATTCTTGCTCATGGTGTACATATCCAGCAGTGCCTGTGTCGGATGCTCGTTATTGCCATCCCCCGCATTGATCAGCGGGACCGACACCTTTTCTGCCAGCTGCTGCAACACCCCTGCGGGCTTCAAACGCACAACTCCTGCGTCAATCCCCATCGACTCCAGCGTGCGTACGGTGTCATAGATGGATTCGCCTTTTTCTACACTGGAAGCCGCAGCCGTGAAGTTGAGCACCTGAACGCCCAGGCGTTTCTCAGCCATTTCGAAGGAAAACCGGGTTCGCGTGCTGTTCTCAAAAAACATATTGGCTACAAAATGTGACCTCAGCACCGGTGTCAGCTTCTCGGCTTGATTGTCCCAGTACGCTGTTCTGTTCAAAAGCTGCATAATCTCCGTCCGGTCCAGCTCCTTAATCCCCAGCAAACTGCGTTCCTTCACCTTGGTTGCGGTCATCATTGTTATCGTTCCTCCCGGTTGGAAATAATGTAAACCTCATCCTTGCCATCGAACTCGGTCAGCGCCACTTCGATCTGCTCATGTTTGGAGGTAGGTACGTTTTTGCCGATATAGTCCGGCCGGATCGGAAGCTCACGGTGTCCACGGTCAGCAAGTACCGCCAGTTGGATCATCCGGGGCCGTCCGCAATCCATCAGTGCGTCCATAGCAGCACGTATGGTACGGCCTGTGTACAGAACATCATCGAACAATATCACTTTCTTGTCATGGATGCCGTTGGACCCGGCGGGGAAAGTCAGATTGCTGTTCACCACCGTGCGGTCCATGGCTTCCCGGTCATCGCGGTAATGCGTGATGTCCAGCTCGCCATAAGGAATCTCGATCCCTTCAATCTCCTTAATGCGCTCCGCAATCCGCTGCGCCAGATACACTCCGCGAGTACGGATTCCCACCAGCAGGCAATTCTCAATACCCTTGTTCTTCTCCAAAATCTCATGGGCAATGCGTGACAACGCCCGGCGGATTGCCGTTTCGTCCATAATCACATTTTTCTCAGTAACCATCATCCCTGCCATCCTCCTGCTTGATCGCCTGTTCAAGTTCCGCGGATAACAAAAAACTCCTTGCCCGAAGCAGGCAAGGAGTGAAATCCGCAGATTCAAAAAGATGGCGTGTCCGCGCGTATATAAAGACCCTCCGTACACATACGGATTCCTCTCTACATGTCGCGAACCTCGATTCACGTTACCTTGCCAGCCTCACGGGACTGAATTAAAGGCGCATATTCAACTACAGAAATTATGACAGATGTTGCGTCGGGTGTCAAATGGGAGGAGGAATAAAAAACACAGTTTGTTATGGTGACGGCCGCAGCTGCAGGGAATGTTTGGACTTCCGGCCGCTGTTAGGTTTGGATTTTTTGAATTTGTTCCGCTGTCTGCGGTTAAAATCCAAACCTAAAGGCGGACGCTCCGCTCCTACAGTTCCAAACTTCCCATCCACTACTTACACCATACAATTTGTCTTTCTAGTTCAAGAGATAGAAGCAAAAAAACCGCCGCAGATTTCTCCACGGCAGCTTTTCAGGAACCAAATCAATTAAAATTCGAATTCAACGTCGCTAAGACGTCTTTGAATTTCGGAAATGACACGTTTCTCTTCTTCTTCACCTTTGGCGATGAAGGTTACAGAGAAGCGTACGAATGGGCCGGCATCATCCCAAGGCACAGTGGAGATCAGTTTCTCGCGGATCAGGAACTGCGAGAAGTCTTCGCCGGATTCAAAGCGGCGTCCGCCTTTGATCCCTTTTGGAGCAGCCACATAAAGGAAAAAAGATCCTTTGGGTTTCTCTGCGGAGAAGCCAAGACTATTCAGCGCGTCTACCAGCATGTTATGGCGGCGGGAATACTTGGCGGCAATCGCTTCAGTAATCTCCGGATGAGCCAGACCATAGGCTGCTGCCTTTTGAATAGCGATGAATTGACCGGAGTCATTGTTGTCCTTCACATCACTGAACGCTTTGACTACCAGCGGATTACCGGCTACGAACCCGATTCTCCAGCCTGTCATGTTGTAGGACTTGGACAGGGAGTGAAGTTCTACACCGACATCTTTAGCGCCAGGTACAGACAAGAAGCTGAGCGGCTTCTTCCCGTCATAGGTCAAAGCAGAATACGGAGCATCGTGGATTACAACTACATCATATTTCTTCGCCCAGGCTACAACCTCGCTGAAGAATTCAGGAGTCGCACTAGCGCCCGTTGGATTATTAGGATAGTTCAGGTATAACAGCTTTGCCTTGCGGGCGACATCCTCCGGAATGGAGTTAAGGTCCGGCAGGAAATGATTCTCCTTCTTGAGCTCCACCGTGAATACTTGCCCACCCAGATATTTGGTATGGGTACCCAGGACCGGATAGCCCGGAACCGTCATAATGGTAATGTCACCCGGGTTAATGAAGCAGGACGGCAGCATCGCCAGCGCCGGCTTCGAACCAATGGAGTGGACAACCTCGGTTACAGGATCAATGCCGTCCACACGGAAAACTTCCTTAAGGTAAGCTGCTGCTGCGGCCTTGAACTCAGGAATCCCGTTGTCAGAATACCCGCGATTTTCTTCTTTGGCTGCTTCTTCAGCGAGTTTAGCAACAATGCCTTCATCCGCCATTTCATCGGGTTCACCGACACCCATATCAATCAGCTCAATATTCGGGAAATCCTGTTTCGCCGATGCTTTGGCGCGTTTGATTTTTTCAAATTTATAGATGGCTGTATCTTTGCCATAGTTCGCGCCGCCGATGCGGTCTGCAAAATTAGTCTGAATGAAGGTCTCCTGATATTGTTCAATACTCATAATTTACGTTTCATCTCCTGGCTAATTTTAAAATAAAAACATTGGCTCTCTGTAAGGACAGTAAAACCGTGTCTGCTTGTTCCCATGACTTAAATATGACGTAAATCCGCCTTCAAAACCATGGATTTATAATCACTTGATTTGTACTTATCTGCTGCGCAGAGTAAATAGCACTTCTTCCATATCCGCCGGAATCGGCGCACTGTATTCCATATATTCACCAGTAGAAGGATGCACAAATCCCAGAATAGCGGCATGCAAGGCTTGTCCGTTCATGGTTGTTCCTTTGCTGCGTCCATAGATTGGATCTCCGACCAGAGGATGACCGATAAACTTCATGTGCACCCGAATCTGATGCGTACGGCCAGTCTCCAGCTGCAGTTCCAGCAGAGTATAATCACCAAAACGCTCCAATACGGTAAAATGAGTCACGGAACGTTTGCTGTTCTTCTCCGTTACAATATAGAGCTTGCGGTCATGCGGATCACGGCCAATGGGGGCATCAACCGTACCCTTGTCATGAGACAGATTTCCGTGCACTACAGCTATGTAGCGGCGGGTTACACTATGCTCCTTAAGCTGGGCTGCGAGCGAGGCGTGACTGGCATCATTTTTGGCAGCCATAATCAGTCCTGAGGTGTCCTTGTCGATACGATGTACAATACCCGGACGAATCTCGCCGTTAATGCCAGACAGATCCTTGCAGTGGTACATCAGCGCATTGACCAGGGTCCCGGAAGGATGACCCACTGCCGGATGGACCACCATTCCGCGCGGTTTGTTCACTACGATAACATCGCTGTCTTCATACGCTACTTCAAGCGGAATATCTTCAGCAATCAGATCCGTAACCTCTGCTTCAGGTACAGTAACCCCAACCACATCACCTTCGGTCAGCTTGTAATTCGCTTTGACCGGGGCACCGTTAACGGTTACATGTCCGCCGCTGATCCACAGCTGCACCTGTGAGCGGGAAACCTCTTCTTCCCAGGACTCCGTAATATATTTATCAATCCGTTCCCGGGCATTTGCTCCGGCAACAATCCATTCGGTGACGTCCTTATCTTCTTCGAAGGCGCCGGTTGCCGCCTGCTCATTGACGTCCTTATTCAAATCATTCATTCCCTTCCTTAACTTCCTTGGTTTCCTTCACTTCGGTGATTTCATCTCCGCTCTTCATATCACGCAGAGTATCCAGAATAATCAGCGCCACACCGACAACAATGCACGAGTCGGCTACGTTAAAGATTGGAAAGGTGTAGCTGCCGAAATTGAACATCAGGAAGTCAACAACCTCTCCGTTCAACAGCCGGTCCAAAAAATTGCCTACGGCTCCGCCAAGCACCAGTGCCAGTGCAGTGGGCAGCAGCTTCCGGGTCGCTCTGGCCTTGTTCAAATACCAGACGATTCCGGCAACCACTATAACGGTAATTAGAAAAAAGAACCATTGCTGTCCCTGAAGAATACCAAAAGCCGCTCCTTGATTGCGGTGGGAGGTAATGATGAAAAAATCCTTGATTACCGGGATCTGCTCCGCGAGCTCCATCCGGGTAGCAATTAAATACTTGGTACCCTGGTCCACCAAAAATACGATTAGCGCTATCAGATAGTACACCACAGAAGTTGTCACTCCGTTCTTATTTTCCCCGCTGAAAGCGGTACGAATACTGTATAAAGACTTGTATATTGTAGCACAGGCCTCAAGAAGCCGTCTATTGCAAGGACATAGCCACTCTCTCCAAACCGGGGAGGATTTGCCATCGCTAAAAAGCCGGCTCTCCGGTCAACCTATCCAAGAAGCATCCGAAACCGTTTGGAAATGTACGATGCTAAGGAAGCGACACGAAAGGAGCTAACACCCATGAGCCATCTGTCAGCAGAGCAGCTCTCAAAGCTGCGGGCTGCGGTCATTCAGCAGCGGGAAGATATCCAGCATAGACTAAAAAACAATGCGCATTACGGGCTGCAGGACTCCATGCGTGACATGACGGGAGACCTGACCGAGATCGACAACCATCCAGGCGATGCCGCTACGGAGCTGTATCACCGGTCCATGGATATTTCACTGCTGGAGCGTGATGAGCATGAACTTGATGACATCGCTGCCGCCCTGGCTGCCATGGATAAAGGAACATATGGAATCTGTGCAGTCTGCGGCGAAGCGATTCCTCTTGAACGTTTAGATGCCGTACCGCTTACCCGCTTCTGTAAAGAGCATAATCCCCGACAAAGCTCGCCCTTTACTAGGCCTGCAGAAGAGGAATTTCTATTCCCGCCGTTCGGGCGCACCAGTCTGGATGAACATGAGCAGAACGGATTCGACGGTGAAGATGCCTGGCAGATCGTGGAGAGCTGGGGCAGTTCCAATTCACCCGCCATGGCCGAAGGCAATGATATTTCCTCTTATAATGATATGGAGATTGAAGCTGACGAAACTGAGGGCTTCGTAGAGCCTTGGGAAAACTTTATCGCCACCGACATTGCCGGAAACCATACGATGGTTATTAAGGGATCAAGCTACCGCCATTATATGGACAGTGAAGAAGGAAGCTACCTGCTTGATCCTCAGGCCAAAAAGCAAAGGGAGTAGCCCGCGGGCTACTCTTTACTATTTTCAGGTATGATCTTCCTTAGAAAGTCTTCAGCTCCAGCTGATGCTGGACGATCCGCACGATATCTGCAATGTAATCACCGATGATCGGCAGATTAAGTGCTCCAAGAACCTGAAGCACGTAAATAATGGTCGCTGCAAAAAAGGTAAAACCCAGCGCGATCCCCAGTCCCCGCGCTGTTCCCGACAATACATTCAGCCAAATCAGACGCCAGGGTGAATTCAGGAGCTGCGTGTACTCAGCAATCCTCGCTTTCTCCATTTGCTGGACTAATCCCGATGTCAGCCGGTAGATGGCATTCAGCTTTTCTTCCTGCGGAATGTCATATGGATTCTCCTTGATGCCGTTCGAACTTCTGCCAGCCTCTGATGTTCTGATGGAGATTCTCCCGGATCTCCCGAACCGGTGCTTGTCCCCTTCCCGTCCCTCCATGGCATTGACTCCTCCCTAGCGTCCTACAGGGTCCACACAAACGAGCCCGGTCAAAAGAGAGAAAACTCTCCTTAAGTACCGGGCTCGTCATTTTGCTGCTAACCCCTAGAACCTTTTCCTTTGCCGCTAGTATATGCCAGTTGGGGACAGGTCATGCAGGGCTTTAGGCTTCGATGTGCATTCCGATCGATTTGCCGCCGGCATCTACAGTCTCAAAGGGTTGCTCTCCATCAAAATCAACCGTAGTTACAAGTACATTCTCACGAAGCACATGTTCAAATGCCAAGGCCGCAGCTTTGAGCTCGTCGTCTAACTTGAGTGTCAATGCAATCCGTTTATCGATTGGCAGATCCAGACGTTTACGGTAATCCTGAACCGCCCGCACAATCTCACGCACCCAGCCTTCCTGCACCAGTTCAGGCGTGATCTCTGTATTCAACGCTACAGTGAGACCGTACCCGGAAGCCGAGGCAAAGCCAGATTTGGCCTGTTTCTCTACAAGCAGCTCTTCAGCGGTGATCTGTAGTTCCTCCCCTTCCGGAGAGACGATGGCAATGACACCCTCCTGTACCGTTTTGCGGGTAGCTTCACTGTCCAGTGCCTTCAGGAAGCCCTGGAGGAAGCCGACATTTTTACCGTATTTTTTACCGGCTACCTTGAGGTTAAGCTTCAATGTAAAATCAACGAATCCGCTGTCGCTGCTCTCGACCACAATCTCTTTCACGTTGATCTCTTCTTTGATGATGTCTTCATAATCGGCTACGTGGAAGCTGCGGTCGATGGATACAATCAGCTCGGACAACGGCTGACGTGTCTTGATGCCCGACTCATTCCGAACATTGCGGGCCAGTTCAACGATTTGTCTTGCACTCTCCATATCCTGCTCCAGTTCAAGATCAATCAGACTCTCATCCGCCACCGGATAGTCAGCCAAATGCACGCTTTCGCCGCCACCCAGGTTCGTAAAGATATCCTCGGACAGCATTGGTGTAAAAGGTGCCATCAGTGTGGCTGTAGTCAGCAGGACATGCGTCAATGTGCGGTAGGCATCAAGCTTCTCTTCACCCAGGCCGCTGCCCCAGAAACGGTCACGGGAACGGCGGATATACCAATTACTCAGCTCATCCACAAAATTCTCAACAGCCCTGGACGTATTGACAAAATCGTTAATAGCCAGGCCTTTGTCCACTACGAGAATCAGGCTGTTCAAGCGGGAGAGAATCCAGCGGTCCAGCTTATGCTCTGACACTTTGAACGGGTGATCTGCCGGGTCGTAACCGTCAATGCCGGCATACAGCGTAAGGAATGCATGGGTATTGACCAGTGTATCCACAATTTTGGATTTGGTCTCACCCACCAAGCCGCGCGAGAAGCGTTTATTATTCCATGGCGCGCTGTCGGAGAGGATCGCCCAGCGGAATGCGTCCGTGCCGTATTCGTTCATGATTTCCCAAGGATCAATAACGTTGCCTTTGGATTTGGACATTTTTTGACCATTCTCATCGAAGATGTGGCCGTGGGCAATAACTGCCTTGTACGGTGCTTTGCCCTTGAACAACGTCGACACGGCGAGCAAGCTGTAGAACCAGCCGCGTGTCTGGTCAATCCCTTCGCAGATCATGTCTGCCGGATACTGATCCTCGAACCTATCTTCATTCTCAAAAGGATAGTGGCTTTGGGCGAACGGCATCGAGCCGCTGTCAAACCATACGTCGATGACCTCGGGGGTCCGCACCATCTCTCCGCCTTCGCTGAACGGACTGCGCAGCTTGATGTTGTCTACGTAAGGCTTGTGCAGCTCGATATCTTCAGGCACCTCGCCTATCGCCATCGATCTCAGCTCAGCGATGCTGTGCGGCGCAAATTCCTTGCCTGTATCCTGGCAGACCCAGATATTCAGCGGAGTTCCCCAATAGCGGTTACGGCTGATGTTCCAATCCACCAGTTCCTCCAGGAATTTGCCGAAGCGGCCATCACGCACATGTTCCGGGTACCAATCCACACTGTTGTTGTTCGCGATGAGCTGGTCCTTGATTGCAGTCGTTTGGATAAACCAGCTATCTGTTGCATAGTACAGCAGCGGAGTATCGCAGCGCCAGCAGAACGGATAGCTGTGCTCGTATTTCTCTTTGCTGTACAGCAGCCCTCTCTCAGAGAGCACCTTCACGATATCCAGATCGCAATCCTTCACAAACCGTCCGGCAAAATCAGAAACCACATCGGTATATTTCCCGGATGTATCCACCACATTCACGAAGCTGATACCATTATCGCGGCAGCTCTTATAGTCATCTTCCCCATGAGCCGGAGCCATGTGTACGATCCCGGTACCACTGGAATCTGTAACGAAAGATGCGCCTACGATTACATTGTGTTTCTCCGCCTTGATGTATCCGAATGGCGGTGTATAGCTCTGTCCGATGAAATCTGTTCCCTTGTGTGTGGACAGGACCGTGTAATCACCTTTCAGTACTTCATCCACAAGATTCTTCGCCAGGATATATACGCCGTCTTCCTGCTGGGCACGTACATATTCCATATCCGGATTCATCGCCAGCGCCATATGTGCTGGAAGGGTCCAAGGTGTAGTCGTCCATGCTAATACATAGTCTCCGCTGCCCTCCAGCTTGAACTTAGCCGTTGCACTGAGATCTTTGACTGTCTTGTAGCCCTGTGCCACTTCATGCGAGCTTAGTGTCGTCTGACAGCTTGGGCAATACGGGCTTACGCGGTGTCCGCGGTACAGCAGCCCTTTCTCATGAACCGTAGCGAGGATGTTCCATACACTTTCAATGTACGTATTGTCCAAGGTTACATAAGGATTATCGAGATCGGTCCAGTAACCGATGGCTTCCGTGAACTCGCGCCACTGTTTCTCGTATCCGAAGACACTTTCCTTGCACTCCTTGATAAACTTCTCCACACCATATTCTTCAATATCCTGCTTACCAGAGATACCCAGCTTCTTCTGTACGCCGAGTTCTACCGGCAGGCCATGAGTATCCCAGCCCGCCTTGCGCACCACCCGGTAGCCTTTCATTGTCTGGTAGCGGCCGACAAAGTCTTTGATAACCCGGCCCAGCACGTGCCCGATATGCGGCACACCGTTTGCCGTCGGCGGACCTTCGTAGAATACATAATTCGGGCGGCCTTCACGGTTCTCCATAGATCTGCGGAACGTATTTTCGTCGCTCCATTTCTTCAAGATACGGACGTCTCTGGCCCGTGCTTTTTCTCTGACATCTACTTTTTGCATGATCGGTCAATCCTTCCGTGGTTTGGTCTTAAACCTTTTCGAATCTTTTCGATCCCTCCCAAACCCTCCCTTAGCCAAGGGAGGGCTCCAAGGGCTCCGCCCTCTGGACACCTGGAATATTGTCTATTTCCAGGGGAGAGGCGGGTTTTGATCTAATGTGGCTGTAGTGCCCGCTTGTCGCCGCAAGCGGCACGCTCTACCTCAGGCGTTCCGGCCCGCGAACCCGTTAGGGCAGCTCTGGGCCGGGAGTTCTTGGCGTTCCGGCCCGCGAACCCGTAGGGCAGCGCTGGGCCGGGAGTTCTTAGCGTTCCGGCCCGCGAACCCGCAGGGCAGCTCTGGGCCGGGAGCCTTGGCGTTCCGGCCCGCGAACCCGCAGGGTAGCGCTGGGCCGGGAGTTCTTGGCGTTCCGGCCTGCGAACCCGTAGGGCAGCTCTGGGCCGGAAGTTCTTGGCGTTCCGGCCCGCGAACCCGTAGGGCAGCTCTTGGCCGGGAGCCTTGGCGGCGTGGGGCGAAGCCCGCCGCGCTTGTTTGGCTCTTCGCCCTGGTCGCATGTAAGGCCCTGCAGGCGTCCCCGCATGGGGAGCCTAAGAAGGGCCGTTCCCCCGCCGAACAAATCCTTTCCCTTCCGCGGACGTCCATCTTTCCTCGATAATCCCTTGTTGCGGGTGTCCAGAGGGCGGCCAGCCCTTGGGGTCCCCCTTGGAAGGGGGATTTAGGGGGATGTAAACATAAATAAAGCGTCGACCCGCCCCAAAGGGGCGAGACGACGCTCGCGATACCACCCTAATTCTGCGCCTCATGCACATCCTTAAGGGGAGTGTTATTCAGCACAATCTCAGTTCTGCGTAAAGATAGCCACGCAGGTCCGGGATAACGTCCGGCAGACGGCTTAAGCTTACACACGTGGTTAACGCTTCAGCTTAGCTTCTAGGGGAAGATCTTCCGAGCAAGGCATGAACATCGGCTTACAGCAATCGCCGACTCTCTGGAGAACGTTACCTCATCGTACTTGTCCCGTCATCGAATAGATATGAACAGATTACAGATATGTTCTAGTTATAGACGTTTTAAGTGAAAATGTCAATCTTGAAGAGAACCGTCTGTTATTCAGAGCGTATTCTCACTCACTTCACGACTTTCCAGGGCATTCCAGTCATCTGTGGACAGCAGCTCCAGCTGAGCTTCGAGCAGTGTCCGGAACCGGGTACGGTAGATCGAGGCCTGCTTGCGCAGTTCTTCAGTCTCGATCGCTACCTTGCGGGATTTGGACAGTGCTTCGTTGATAATCCGGTCGGCGTTTTTCTCTGCTTCCTTGATAATCAGCTGTGATTCCTTCTTGGAGTTGTTCTTCACATCATCTGCAGCTTCCTGAGCAACGAGAATGGTTTTGGACAAACTCTCTTCAATATTCACAAAATGATCAAGCCGCTCCTGAATGGACAACAGCTGATTGTGCAGCTCTTTGTTCTCACGGATGACGCTCTCATAATCCTTGATCACCTGATCCAGAAATTCGTTGACCTCGTCCTCATCATAACCGCGGATTCTCCGGGAGAATTCCTTGTTATGTATATCGAGCGGTGTTAATGGCATGCTGTGCACCTCCTAGAAATTTCGGACCTCTTGTGCCCCTGAACCTTAATTTGTCCGAAGACAAAGAGGAAAGACTGTATTCAAGTGGGAACGGTTTCGCTGGCCTTTAAAAAGCTTATGCTCCCTAAGCAGCGATATGATGTATCGCTTTCAGGTATCCGTATCTGCGAGAACTATATGTTCGGGCATAGGATATTACTATATGTCCTTATATAGTTCAAGTATTCGCGGATCGCCGAATTTCATCCGGTACCCGCGGTTACAGTCCGCCTCTTCTACAAGTATCGGCGTCCAGCTTGCAAAATGTTTGTCTCCCTATAGAGATATTCAATTTCGACAAGCCGTGCCGGATTCCTGCATGAAATTCAGACAAATTTGCCAACCTGCACCCGGTAACGGCCTTTTTTGGTCAGACTCCCGATTTCCAGAACCTTGAAGCGTCCAAAACCCTGAATCGAGACCATATCACCGTCCTTAAGCCCGCAGGAAGGATCTTCCTCTACCTTCCAGTTGACACGGACGCGGCCTGCTTTGATGGGAGCAAGAATTTTGCTCCGGCTAAGCCGGGTCACATCTGCAGCAATACCGTCTAGCCGTAGCGAAGCTACCGTAAGCTCCAGTTTCTCCAGCTTAACACTGCTACTTCGCAGACTGGACAACGGTAAAATCTCTGTACTGACATTGATCCGGTGCACACCGATCAGATTCATCGCTAAATAATTGGCAATATCCTCAGCGACGACTACATGGCAACCATCCGGAAGCACATGAATATCGCCAATTTTGCCTCTTTTGATTCCCAGGCCAAGGATTGCCCCCATATAGTCGCCATGTTCCAATTCGAGGAATTTCTGTTCTCCCGAGGAAATCGCGAGCACCCTCAGCTCCATATCCTCTTCCTCAAGGTCCCGGTAATCGGGAGCCACCAAGGCACGCTTCCGTTCAGCTTCCTCGGTTCCCCCCTCCCACCTTACGGCTACATCGGGATGACGGTTCACAAGTGTCTGCAGAATAAAACCTTGGCGGGGATCTAAAAATTCAGTCAGCTTGGTTTCGTGGTATTCTCCTGCAGAGGTAACCCATTCCCAGGCCTTGTCCACAAATTGTCGTTCATCAGGGTGGAAATGTCCGTAAATTTCATTCTTCATCGCAGCAGCCTAAAATACATATGCCACAATGTACTGCAATCCGGTTTTCGCAAATTCCAGCACGAACAGTGCAATAATCGGGGAGATATCAATTGTGCCGAACAACGCCGGGATAAACCGGCGGAACGGTGACAGATACGGTTCCACCAGCTTGCCAAGCAGTTCTCCGATGAAGCTGTCCCGTACATTCGGCAGCCAGGACATGAGGACGTAGAAAATGATCATTACAAAGTAGATGTTGTATAGAATATCAATAATTAGATTGATTTGGGACAAAGCCCGTTCACCTCATTCTGTTGTAGTCTTGATCCTCACCCAGAATCTCCGAAATGGAGCCTTGAATTTCAACAGTATCCGGGGTGCACATGAATATATTGCCCCCAATTTTGGAGATTCCTCCACCCAGGGCATAAACAGTTCCGCTGAGAAAATCAATGATCCGCATCGCCTGGTCATTTCTTACACGCTGCAGATTGATTACCACCGTGCGGTGGGCCCGGAGATGGTCAGCAATTTCCTGAGCTTCTTCATAAGAGCGGGGCTCATACAGCACGACTTTTACATTCTTTTGGGAATGAATACTGACGACGTTCGCCCGCTGATTTTTGCGGGTTTCTACAGGGGCGGGCTCGTACTCATCTTCATCGCGAGATATTTGCTCCCGCTCTACAATCTCCTCTTCCTCCTGCAAGCCCAAAAAACTCATAAAACGGTTCATCACGCCCATCATTCTCCCTCCTCATGACCTACTAATACCGTTCCCAGGCGCACCCGGGTGGCTCCTTCCTCTATCGCCACTTCAAAATCATTCGACATTCCCATGGACAGCTCTTGTATAGGCTCAGGTGTCAAAGCGAGCAGATTCAGCTCATCACGGAGTTCTCTAAGTCCGCGGAAGACAGGACGAGTCTGCTCCGGTTCCGCTTCATAAGGCGCCATAGTCATCAGTCCGATGACCTTTACGCGGTGCAGAGCAGCAATATCACGCAGAAAACCTGGCACCTCCTCAGGAGCAAGACCAAATTTGGTGTCTTCTCCTGAGATGTTCACCTGCAGAAAGACATTGACGGTAATTCCTGCCGCTTCAGCCTTTTTGTGCAGTTCCCGCGCCAATGTCAGGCGGTCGAGCGAGTGTATATATTGAAATTTACCGATAACATCCTTAACTTTATTGGTCTGCAAATGTCCGATGAAATGCCAGGTTCCCTTATGCCCCAGGGCGTTCCATTTCGGTTCGGCGTCCTGCCAGCGGGACTCGGCGATATCTTCAAGGCCTGCATCCAGCACAGCGGATACCGTTTCCAGAGACACATATTTCGTCACTGCGATAACCTTGACGTCCGCCACATCCCGGCCACTTGCCGCACAGGCCCGTGCTACACGTTCCTCTACCCCGGCTATTCTTTCCTGCAGTGTCAACGTTCAGCTCTCCTTTATTCCGATCCAGCTCGTCATTCTTCCTGTAACTCCGTTTTCCTTCCGGTATGAAAAGAACAGATCCTGATTACAGCTTGTACACCATGATGTACATTCGATATGAGTCGGCAATATTCCTGCTTTAATCATAATGCGTCGATTCATTTCTTTCAAGTTCAGCATGCTTTTACGGCTATCCGCTTCCGATGTTCTGTACAGGTCCTGCCGAGCAGCGGAAGGTGTCACGGGCTTCAGTCCCCCCTCAAGACGGTGGATATGATCCATTACATAATCATCCACTTCATAGCAGCAGTCGCCAATGGAAGGACCAATTCCGGCAAGAATATCCTCTGCCTGGCTGCCATACACTTCCTTCATACGGGCCACCATTGCGGCTGCAATCTCCGCTACAGTCCCTTTCCAGCCTGCATGTGCGAGTCCTACTACTTGCTTGTGAGGATCATAGAAATAAAGGGGAACACAATCAGCATAAAATGAAGTCAACAGCACACCTGGCACATTAGTAAGCAAACCATCCGTTGCCAGAAAAGCCGATGTTCTGTCCAGACTGCCCCGGCCGCGGTCTTCCTCTCTGACCACTGCTATATCTTTTCCATGAGTTTGCTCTCCGCAGGTCCAATCCTGAAGGGTAAACCCGAGGCTCTCGGCAAGAATTTTACGATTCCCGAGCACATCCTCCGGTTCATCCCCAACATGAAAGGCACAATTAAAGCTGTCATAAGGCATCTTGCCTATACCACCCTGTCTCCCTGTGAAGCCTGCCGTAATTTCAGCGTGCACCGCATACCAAGGTTTCAGATGAAGCAGCATAGGTGTGCCGCCTTTTTGAATAAACGGTTCCATATCTTCACCTCCGCCTAAGTGTACCACATGTGCCCTCACAGAGTGGGGTCAAACTGCTGGCTAAACAGCTTTGGCAATCCCCTACTTCATACATCCCCAAAATAAACATGTAGAAACGGATTTGGCTTCTTTTTTTAGAACATGCAGTTTAAAACGCACCCAGTCAATAAGTGCGCCGATCGGTGCGGTCTCCCCGTTCCAGATACATGGTCTCCCGCTCTTCCTGATTTTGCGGCATCCGGATTTCCTCCATCTTGACGAGGACGACATCAGCGCCGATCTTCACGATATTCCGCCAGGGAATGATCAGATCCGTACCTCCTCCAAAGAGTCCCATAAAACGTGTATACCCCGGGATAATGAGCGCGTCAATCACGCCGCGGCGAAGATCCAGCTCCAGATCACTGATCTGCCCCAGCCGCTTTCCGTCTACAATATTAATCACATCCTTCGTCTGAAAATCGGAGATTTTCATTTTCTTGCTGCTGCCTAACGAATCGTCGTTCACTTCCTCACCCCTGTACATTCAGACGTATAGTCCAATATATGCCCGGCGGGCTTGGCAACATGCTAATGATTGATTAGCAATAGTGCTATCCAACATAAAAAGGATGCTCCGGGAGCGCTTTTCACGCTTCCAGACCACCCCAGTGACAATCCTGCTATGTGTGTTTATGACTTAACATGCTTTTGCATCTGCTGTATGGCCGACTTTTCAAGCCGAGAAACCTGCGCCTGTGAGATACCGATTTCGTCCGCAACCTCCATTTGGGTTTTGCCTTCAAAAAAACGCATCGACAGAATCCGCTTCTCCCGCTGCCCCAGCCTCTGCATCGCTTCACGGAGCGCAATTTCTTCGATCCACGACACATCCTTATTCTTGTCATCGCTGATCTGGTCCATTACATAAATGGGATCTCCGCCGTCATGGTAAATAGGTTCGAACAAAGAGACCGGGTCCTGAATAGCATCAAGAGCAAATACCACATCTTCTTTGGGAACCCCAAGTGCCTCTGAGATTTCAAAAATCGTCGGTTCCCTTGAATTCTGATTGGTCAGACTGTCACGCACCTGTAATGCTTTGTAGGCAATGTCCCTCAAGGAGCGCGATACCCGTATCGGGTTGTTGTCACGCAAATACCTGCGGATTTCACCAATGATCATCGGTACCGCGTAGGTGGAGAACTTTACATTTTGCGATAAATCAAAATTATCGATGGCTTTCATCAGCCCGATGCAGCCTACCTGGAACAGATCATCAACGAACTCTCCCCGGTTGTTGAACCTTTGAATCACACTAAGCACAAGTCTAAGGTTACCGTTTACCAATTTCTCTCTGGCGGATCGCTCGCCCTGCTGCTGCAGCGAAGTGAACAATTCCCGCATTTCCACATTCGTTAGAACGGGCAGTTTGGCGGTGTCCACACCGCAAATCTCGACTTTATTTCGGGTCATGATGATTTACCTCCCAAGGAGAAACATTACTGTACATTATCTCCCCGGTCGGGCATTTTATTCCTTGGCCTCTTCACCTTACACCATCTTGTTGAACTCTTTGCGCAGCCGCTTGATAATTCTTTTTTCCAGTCGTGAAATGTAAGATTGGGAGATTCCCAACAGATCGGCAACATCCTTTTGCGTTTTTTCTTCCCCGCCGCGCAGCCCGAAACGCAGCTCCATGATCAGTCTTTCCCGCTCACTGAGCTTTTCCAGCGCCTTCTGCAGCAGCTTGCGGTCCACCTGCTCTTCAATATTACGGTAGATGGTGTCATTCTCTGTGCCCAGCACATCCGAGAGCAGCAGCTCGTTGCCATCCCAGTCGATATTCAGCGGTTCATCAAAAGAAACCTCGCTCCGGGTTTTGCTGTTGCGCCGTAAATACATCAGAATCTCATTTTCAATACAGCGCGAGGCGTAGGTAGCAAGCTTGATTTTTTTCTCCGGATCAAAGGTGTTAACAGCCTTAATCAAGCCAATCGCCCCGATGGATACGAGATCCTCAATGTTGATGCCGGTGTTCTCGAATTTGCGGGCAATATAGACTACCAGCCGCAGGTTGCGTTCAATCAGCATGGCTCGTACTGCCGCGTCACCGCTTGAGAGCCGCTGCAGCAGAAACTCCTCTTCCTCTCTCGTGAGGGGTGGGGGCAATGCCTCGCTTCCACCGATATAATAGATTTCCTGACTTTTCAGCCCCAGCAGAAAAAGCATGCGGTAATATTGAAGCTGCAGCACAATCTTCCATTTAACCATTATTGTTCCTCCTTCAAGAAGTACACCATTGCCCTGAGGTAGTTATTTGTCCCCTGACCCTTCCGCCACATCTGTTCCAACACGACGGAGTTGTTGCACACAAACTCTGTTCGAGCTCAGGAAGGCACCGCCGCCTTTGCAGGGGACTCTCTTTGGGTCAGGTCAGGATGTATGACCGCCCGGTACGCACCGTCTCCCGACAGTGTTCCGCCATCCAGCCCGATGAGGACCCTTTTGCTAAAAAAAGTCTCCTCCCCAAGCTTTATCGTCACCAGATCCGGCTTCAACGCAAGCATAAAGGATGCTCCGCGGTTGATTCCCCTATAGGGCACAAGCCGCAATCTGTCCTGCCAGGCAAAGGACTGCCCGTCCGCTTCCAGAAGAAGCTGGTCGGCACTAATCTGGGTAAGCCTTCCTTTCCAGGAGGCCGGAAGATGACCCTCCCACAGTGAAGCCTCCATCACCATCACTGGTATCCGGGTCAATGGATCGTTCAGACGGTTCCCGGTGTCCAGCAGGCCGGGACATGACACGCTCACCCCTTCGATCTCTACGCAAACTTCACCTATATAAGTCTCTAGCTGCTCTCTCCGGGTTCGGGAGGAATGGATCATCTTGAAGAGAAACAGCACCACAGGTAAAAGCGCAAGCACGAACCAAAACCCGATTTTCAGCCGGTAAGCTTGGCCGCCCGAGGAGGTGAATAGAATCCCGTTCCAGATGTCGCCCGAGCTCTGCAGCAAATAGTGAACGCCGACAATCCCCCCGGCAGCTGCAAAATTAATGATATAGAATGCCCCTAACGCCCGAAGGTAGCTTTGCAGACTTGTGAAACCAAAAGCAATCCACAACATCACTACCGACAATCCAAACTTGATGATAAAGGTGTACAGGAACGAGAGCTCCGGCACAAACATCATCACCACATACAGTGCGCCAACCAGCGCCGAACTAATGAGCCGCCACCAAGAGACCTTCTGCTTGACCAGCCAGCCTGTCAGCCACAACAAAATACCATCGATCAGTAAATTGGCGGTGAAAATCAAGTCAATATAAACAACCAGCGGATTCACCTGCCTGTAAGGTGGTATCTATCCGAAAGACCAAGGTTCCGGCTCTCTATTTGGACGATAAGATTAGTATAGAAAGACTCCCATCCAAAGTCTGTCTAAACTTGGGGGGCAAACCTGAGGTTTTTTTGTCGGTTTATAGCGTCATGCCAGTTATATGCTACCTTAACTGTAATAAGCGACTCATTCGCAAAGTCCGACTACTGGAAGCAGCGTAAACAGCTAAGGTATATAGGGAGCTAATGGCCCGCGTTCACTAACTTATCCCTAAACCAAGTAGAAAACGGATACCATCCATTTAAGGACGGTATCCGTTTCAGCGAGAAATAGCGCGAAGCATATAAATTCTTAATATTTGTACAAAGCCAGCCTTTGTAAGGCTGACTTCGGTTAAGTATACTGTTTTTCATTAGATAGATTGTATTTCTTCTTCTGTCAGACCCGTAGCAGCCTGTATGGATGAGAGGTCCAGCCCCATAGCCAGCAGGTTCTTTGCTACTTCGAGTTTGCCTTCCTTCAAACCTTCTTTCTTGCCTTCTTTCTTGCCTTCCTTCTTGCCTTTTTTGATCCCTTCTTTGATCCCTTCTTTAATCCCTTCCTTGATCCCTTCTTGTTTTCCCTCTTGCATTCCTTTAGCAAAGCCTTCTCTTTGAGCACCGTCTCTTTGCGAGGCTTCATCATGCAAAAACTTCTGACGGTCTTCATATTTACGCCGGGCTTCAGAATCCTGACTTAAAAATTCCAATGTTTCCATTGCCTTTCTCAAAGCTGGTTCATTCATCCGCAGTACCTCCCAATTCGAATTGTCGCTCCCTTTCAAAAAAAGCAGCCAATTGACCAAACCGCTCTCACCCGGAACCGCCGGCTGATTCAGCTTAGGGAGCTCCAGGAAATGGATCTCTATGTCATCTGTCAGTCGTGAACCGCTGATGTCCTCCCGTAGATGAAAGACACTGTGAGTGTGTTCATTAGGTAATACCTTATAATTCAAGATATTAATCGTTACGCATTTTTTGAGGTCTGTATACCTGCCGCCAGTCTGCAACTGGCCGGAGTAGCGTTTGCTCCAGTAATATAAGGTCCGCTTCTCCATATCATATCTGTTGAACAGCTGCATTTCGATATTGATCAGCTTTCCGTCCTCCGTCTTTGCCCAGATATCAAAGATTGACTGCTTATCCAGCGGGTCATCTTTATCTGTATACGGGTTTAGAAGCACCACTTCGTTCAAGGGAGCGTCTCCGGCATCCATAAGAATACGGTTCAAAAACGCCAGCAACACATCCTTGTTACTCTCGCTTGCAAAAATTCTTTTGAATACAAAATCCACCCGGGGGTCCAGCAATTCCATTATATCCACTCCCGTTATTCGTATTATATCAGCTTAAAAAACAAAAAAACACCGTATCCGGCCATAGCAATCTGCTATCCGGATACGGTGCTTCCGTAAACGTGTATGTGTCTCTTTGTCTAATCGTTGTTGCCGCGTGTGCGGTTGCGCAGGAACGTCGGGATGTCGAGCTGGTCAGAGGTTGTCTGATTGCCAAAAGGACGCAGGTTGGCGTTCTTGTCAGCGGCAGGCTCACTGCTAGTTGCCGGGCGTCGGTTAGGCGCAACAGGGGATGCCTTATGTTCAAAGCCGGTAGCAATCACCGTAACTTTAATTTCATCCTTCATACTCTCCTCAATCATGGCCCCGAAAATCATATTGACTTCAGGATCAGAAGCGAAATTCACAATCTCGGCAGCTTCGTTGACTTCATACAAGGAGAGGTTCGAACCGCCAGTAATATTCATGATTATGCCGCGCGCACCTTCAATAGAAGTTTCGAGCAGTGGGCTCATAATGGCTTTGCGGGCCGCTTCCGAGGCACGGTTCTCACCGGTGGCAATTCCGATGCCCATCAATGCCGAACCGCGTTCTGTCATAATCGTTTTCACATCGGCAAAGTCAAGGTTGATCAGACCCGGAACGGCAATAAGATCAGAGATCCCTTGCACCGCTTGCCGGAGCACGTTGTCCGCTTCGCGGAAGGCTTCCAGCATCGGTGTTTTCTTGTCGACAATTTCAAGCAACCGGTCATTCGGAATGACGATAAGGGTATCTACCTTTTCCTTCAACGCTTCAATACCAAATTCTGCCTGGTTGGAACGTTTTCTTCCTTCAAAAGTAAACGGACGCGTCACAACGCCAACCGTCAGCGCTCCGCATTCTCTGGCAATTTCAGCAATTACAGGTGCAGCCCCTGTACCTGTACCGCCACCCATGCCCGCGGTCACAAATACCATATCTGCACCCTTGAGCGTATTGGAAATCAGATCGCGGGATTCTTCGGCCGCTTTCTTGCCAACCTCTGGATTGGCGCCAGCGCCTAGTCCACGGGTAAGCTTATCCCCGATTTGCAGTTTATGCTCCGATTTGGCCATATGCAGCGCTTGGGCATCTGTATTAACCGTGATGAATTCAACACCCTGAACGCCGTTTTCAATCATCCGGTTAACAGCATTGCTTCCGCCGCCGCCTACGCCGATGACTTTTATTTGCGCCAAGCTCCCCATTTCAAAATCAAATTCCAACATATTGTTCCATCTCCCCCTAGAATAGTGCTTGGATGGCCGGTCCAAGTATATCTGGACTTACACTTATATGAACTCGCTGAACATATTCTTAAGACGTTCCACCAAACCGGGCTTCTTCCCGGTATCTTGGCTTGGAACGGCGTTCTGCTTGTTTCGGTTGACCGTTTTCTTATTGCCGTTTCCTCCGCCACTGTTGCGTCCCCGGTAACTGCGGACTACATTGTGCAGGATGCCTACACCACCGGTGAAACCAGGGTCCCGGACACCGATATAATCAGGCACAGCTATGCGTACGGAGGCAGATAGTTCAGTTTGCGCCACCTTCAGAACACCAGGCATGGATACAGTTCCACCCGTAAGTATATAACCTCCGGGAAGCTCCGTGTAACCAAGCCGTTTCACTTCTTGGCGGATCAGATGAAAAATCTCCTGCACTCTTGGCTCGATAATTGCAGCCAAATCTTCCTGGTTGAACTCTTTTTCAACATTGCTTCCGATACGTAACACCTTGAATACTACATCCGAAGCGGCATCATCAACCCAGGCGCAGCCATATTTCAGCTTGACCTTCTCTGCCTGGTCTGTAAGTGTCCGAAGTCCGTAAGCAATATCATTCGTTACAAATTCTCCGCCGATCGGAATCGTGGATGTTGCACAAAGGGAACCCTCTTCATATACGGCTATCGTAGTTGAACCTGCACCGATGTCTACCAGTACAGCGCCCATTGATTTCTCATCTTTGGAAAGCGCCAATCCACCGGCTCCAAGAGACATCAGCACAAGATCTTTAACTTTCAGTCCTGATTTCTCTACACAGCGAAGCAGATTATGTATTGGCGTTTTGGCTCCGGTAATGATCGTTGCCTCAACTTCCAGACGGACACCGATCATTCCGCGCGGATCCTGGATACCTTCAAGACCGTCTACGATATATTGTTTGGCGACAACATCAATCACTTCGCGTTCAGGAGGCAGTGCGATGACTTCCGCAGCTTTAATTACCCGGTCAATGTCATCCTCACCAATTTCACGGTCCTCATTCTGAACGGCTACAACACCGTGACTGGACTGCAGTCCGATATGATTGCCGGATATGCCGACGTAGACCTCGGAAATTTGGATGCCTACCATTTGCTCCGCATGGTCTACCGCACTTTTGATCGATTGGACAGTCTGGTCAATATCGACTATCGCACCTTTCCGTATTCCTTCTGAATCAGCAGATCCAACGCCAATAATATTAAAGGTTCCATTGGTAACTTCCCCAATTATAGCCCGAACTTTGGATGTACCGATGTCCAAACTAACAATGATGTCATTGTTGCTCAAGCTCTATGGCACCTCCTGTTATGATCAAAATAGATGGTGAAGCCAGTAAAACAGTTTGCTCCCGGTCCCGGGAAACTTCTCTGTACATATTCAACATACCTAATCCTTTCCCTCTTTTTTCTACAAATTTTTTGAGTGGAATAATATAACAAGCATTCCGCATAAACATAGATGCTTTCCTAAAACCATGAAACTAGAAGACTATAAAGTTAAAATAAGTGTATTCAAGAAGCATCATCCATATTTACGGCATTAGTTCAAAAAATCCGGAGAAAAAAGAGGGATCCAGCTTATTGCCCGTAAATCCGATTGTAGCATTTTTCCCGCTCTATTAGTAGGGACTATTTACTCTTGTGTGTCTGCTTTGTCCTCATTTGTTTCTTGTGGAGCTTGAAACGGAACATATGAATCGGCTTCCAGCATCTTAATCAGTCCGGGCTCCTCGGTCTCAATGACCTGATTCAAATATTCCACCTTATCCTTAAGCAGAGAAATCGCCGTTATGACTTCAAAATGCGAACGTGTATAAAGCTTAATCCGGTCCGGAAAGGATAGCGTCGGTGAAGGTACGATCTCGGAGATATCACCGGTCAATTCATTGGGAATGCTGGCGAGCACTTGGCAGAGCTTGGCCTTATAAGGGTCCTTAGCGTCCCAGCCTGTCAGAATAGGCTTCTCCACCGCAATTCCGGACTCATTCACGCCTACAGCCGCCCCGCTGGACAGAATGGCTTCAAGTTCACCGGACTGATCCAATTCATAAGCAACTGCAGGATATTCCTTGATAGTAATGGTAACCGTGCCAGGGAAACTTTTGCTTACCGAAGCCTCCTGGATGGTCTTAAGCTCCTTCAGGGAATTCTTCACTGAAGTCTTAGAAACGGCAAAGAACTGTCCTCCGACCGAAAGCCCGCTTTGGGATATCAGCTCTTCCCGGGTCGTGTACTTATTACCCTGAAAGTGAATCTCTGTAATACGGCTGAGCGACGAACGGAAAAAAATCACAGCCAGCAGCGCAATAAACAGCAGCAGCAGGATCATTGTGACCTTCCGGCTCATTTTTTTGCTTGGCTTGTCCTCTTTAAGCAGAGGTAAACGGGTTTTAGGCATTCTCATATCTCCGTAATAAGGCCCTGTCTCCTTCCCTCGCGTGAAGCCGAAGGAGACAGGGAGCTTTAATTGGCCAAATCTAACGGACCCGGCACAGGTACTTTGCGGCTGATGCGTGCTCCAAGCTTCTGGAACAGCTTCTCAATGCCATCATATCCGCGGTCAATATGGTGCGCCTGCTCAACTACCGTAGTACCTTGAGCTGCGAGTCCAGCGATCACCAGGGCAGCCCCTGCCCTCAGGTCGGTAGCTTCTACCGTAGCTCCGTATAACCTCTGCACCCCGCGTATGAATGCACGGTTCAGATCAATAGAGATATCCGCCCCCATACGGGCCATTTCCTCTACATGCTTGAAGCGTCCCTCGAATACAGTCTCTTTGATCACACTGAATCCGTCGGCCAGTGACAGCAGTACCATCACTTGAGACTGCAAGTCTGTGGGAAAGGAAGGGTAAGGAGATGTTACGATTCTCTCTACCGCACGGGGACGTCCCATACAGCTGATATTAATTATATCATTGCACACTGTAATTTGAACACCAGCCCGTCTGAGCACATGAATAAGCGAGGTTAAATGCCCGGCATTCGTATGGGTCAATGTCACATTTCCACGTGTCGCAGCCGCTGCGATCATCACTGTACCGGCTACAATCCGGTCCGGGATCACCTCGTAGCTGCAGGGTTGCAGTTTTTTGACCCCTTGAATCGTAATCGTATCGGTACCTGCGCCTATGATCTGAGCACCCATTTTATTCAGATAATTCTGAAGATCCTGAATTTCAGGTTCTCTGGCTGCGCCCGATATCGTTGTAGTGCCTTCAGCCATGGCAGCCGCCATCATAATATTCTCCGTCGCTCCGACACTCGGATAATCCAGATGAATATCGCTTCCCGTCAGCTTGGCAGCCCGGCAGGAGATCCGTCCGTTAACTTCCTCAATCTCCGCACCAAGCTGTTTGAGCCCCTGGAGGTGAAGGTCAATCTTGCGTTCACCGATCGCACAGCCTCCCGGCTGGTAAATCGTCACCTCGCCAAATCTGCATAACAGCGGCCCCATCAGAAAAATTGAGGATCTCATCTGCCGCATCAGATCCTCTGGAACATGGGATGTATCCACAGACGAAGTATCCATCGTTACTGTATCGTCCTCGTGAGTGCAACTGCACCCCAGCCGTTCCAGAATGTGCAGCATTGTCTCAATGTCCAGCAACTTCGGCACATTATGCAGTGAGTGAACTCCTTCGGCAAGCAGGCTAGCCGCCAGAATCGGCAGTGCCGCATTTTTTGCTCCATGGATACGTATGGTGCCTGACAGGGGGGTTCCACCCTCAATCACCAATTTGTCCAATGTATCACCTCCGAGATTACCGCTCACCCACCACAAGCACTTCCTATACAAAAATCAATTACGGTCAGGAAAAGCTGTCCGTGTCCGCATTTCATGGACCGGAAGTGCTCTGGGTGATAGTCACGATTATAGGATTATCCTATGTTCGTGCCCTCGGGTGTGTGACAGTGAAGACCAATAACAGGAAGCGTCTTCCAGCCTGCTGGAAGCAAGTCTCCACTACGATTTCCGCATTGCGGCCAGCCTGCGCAGCTCGCTAACGACAAGTGCCGCAGAATCCCTTTTGCCTAAACGCCGCGAGGCTTCAGACATTTGCTTGCGAACGGACTCCACACTGATAATTTTCTGTACAGCCTCCATCAGTGTCTGGCCGTTCAAATCCTTCTCAAGCAGCACGACAGATGCCCCTTCACGTTCCAATTGTCTTGCATTCGCCTCCTGGTGATTATTCGTCACGTTAGGGGACGGGATTAAAACTGAGGGAATACCTAGTGCTGTAATTTCAGCCAGAAATGAAGCGCCTGCCCGGTTCACAATAAGAGAAGTACAAGCCAGCACCTCAGGCATATTATGGATGTAAGGGAGAAGATGCAGCCAATTCGGCACGCCCCCCAGCTTTTCGCGCAGAGCTTTGCGGGTTTCTTCGAAATAGGACTCACCAGTTACATATACATAATGAACACCATTACCCTTACCCACAAATGGAGCCATCTCAATCATAGCCTGATTTATGGCTCTTGCTCCGCCGCTGCCGCCGACCATCAGAACCACCGTACTGCCCTCAGGAATACCGAGTGAAGCAAAGCCGCGCTGGGGGTTCGCAGTGGTTACAGTGGTCGCCCGGGGATTCCCGGTATAGATTACATGTTTCCCGCCGGGAAACGCCGACTCCGTTCCTTCAAAGCTAACGGCAACCGTATCGGCATAACGGCTGAGAAAACGGTTCGTCAGCCCCGGTATCGCGTTCTGCTCATGAATAAGGGTAGGAATGCCAAGTTTGGAGGCCGCATAAACCACCGGTCCGCATACGTAACCGCCGGTGCCGATCACGACATCCGGCTTAAATTCCCTGAGCATTGCCTTGGAGGCTTTGACCCCTTTCAGAAAACGCATCACAGTCTTCACATTGTCCATAGATAGCTTGCGGCGGAAACCTGTGATATCAATCGATTTGAACGGAAGATTCTCTTGCGGAACCAGCTTGCTCTCCAGCCCACGCTTTCCACCAATATACAGAAAAGCCGAGCCTTCTTCTTCCGCTTCCAGTTGCCTTGCAACAGCGACAGCAGGATAGATATGTCCGCCTGTGCCGCCGCCGCTTAATACGATACGCATGTCTTTCACCTCGCATAACGGGATAGGTTGAGTAAAATGCCGAGTGCTGTGAGCATTAGGGTCAGCGATGATCCCCCATAGCTGATTAGCGGAAGCGTGATGCCTGTAACCGGCATTAGGCCGATGACAACGCCAATGTTGATGATGACCTGGACGGCTACCATACAGACGATGCCTACCGCCAAATAACTGCCGAACCGGTCGGGCAGACTCATTGCCACCTTCATCCCCCTCCAGATCAGAATCAGGAATAGGACCAGTACAATCAGCCCACCAATGAAACCAAGCTCCTCGGCCAAAATGGAAAAAATAAAATCGGTCTGCGGCTCTGGCACATAGCTGTACTTTTGCCGGCTCATGCCAAGTCCCAGACCGCCAAGGCCGCCGGGGCCAATTGCATAGAGCGATTGGATAATCTGATAGCCCTTCCCTAGCGGATCGGACCACGGGTCCAGAAATGCTGTAATCCGCTGCAGACGGTAGGGAGCTGCAGCAACCAGCGCGGCAAACCCAACGACTCCCAAAAAGCCCAGGGAGAGCAGGTGCTTCATACGCGCTCCGGCAGTAAAAATCATCATGAGGGCAGCTCCGAACATGACGGTGCCTGTCCCCAGATCCGGCTGGAGCATAATAAGGGCAAATGCGGAGCCGATCAGTGCGAGCGGGGGCAGCAACCCTTTTGTGAAGGCAGAGATATCATAATCATCCTTTCCCAGCCAATTGGCGAGAAAGAGGATCATCCCCATTTTCATGAATTCGGAAGGCTGAATCCCGAAAGAGCTGATGCCGAGCCAGCTTCGGGCTCCGCCGCGCACAACGCCGATACCGGGGATCAGCACCATGACAAGCAGAATGAAGCAGAGTATCAACGCGGGTCTGGCAAATCTCTTCAGCACCAGATAATCGGTGTTTGCGGTAACGAACATTGCGCCAAGCCCAAGCCCCGCAAACAACAGCTGCCTTTTGACAAAATAAAACGAATCGCCATAATTGCGGAAGCCCAAAACAGAACCTGCGCTGTAAACCATCACCATGCCGATTAACAGCAGGGACAGAATAGCCATAAGTATCCAGATATCGGGCGCATGACGGGATTTGTTCATCAGGAGCACACCTCTTGCATCTGTAGTAGGGGCTTATCCACCCCCCTACTTAAAGGTTATGCACCGCCTCTTTAAAAATACGCCCGCGCTCCTCATAGGATGTAAACATATCCCAACTGGCGCAGGCAGGAGACAGGAGAACAATATCCCCCGCTTCCGCCAGAGCGGAAGCCTCCCGCACGGCCTTTTGCAGCACGGCGGCGGCGCTCTCCCCATTATCGACGGAGATGATGCGCTTTACTCCTGCCATGCCTGCGACGGCCGCGAGCTTGTCCTTGGTCTGTCCGAGCGCTACAAGCGCTTTGACCCCGCCGAGGACAGGCAATAGCTCCATATAATCGGAACCGCGGTCGAGTCCGCCGGCAATCAGAACAACCGGCTTCCGGAAGGAGGCCAGCGCCATTGAGGTGGCTTTGGAGTTGGTGGCTTTGGAGTTGTTGTAATAAGCGGCTCCGGCTTTATCTGCTACATATTCCAGCCGGTGCTCGACACCTCTGAAATTTGCCAGCACTTCGGCAAGTCCGGCAGGGTCTGCACCTGCGGCGATTGCAATCCCGCAGGCAGCCAGGGCGTTCTCCACATTGAAGCGGCCCGGCAGTCCGATAGTATCAACGTCGGCAATTTCCGTCTCACTCTCGGAGTAATCCCGATAGACAATTACCCGCTTGAGATCATCTTCGGTACCCTGGACAAATGAAGGACGGACAAAGACACCCTGAACCAGCTCTTCGGTCATTGAAAAGGGCAAGATTCCTGCTTTGATATAAGGCACTAGCTCTCTACAGACAGGGTCATCCCAGTTCAGCACCGCTGTGTCGCTTGGCCCTTGCCGCTCAAACAGCTTAGCCTTGGAAGCAATATAATCCTCCATACCGCCATGATAGTCCAGATGGGTCTCTGCCACATTCAGCAGACAGCCTATCTTAGGGCGGAACTCTTTAGTACCTTTGAGTTGAAAGCTGCTAAGCTCGACTACCATCCAATTGTCATCATGAGCCTCCTGTGCGGCCTGACAGAGCGGTGTGCCGATGTTCCCGGCCACAATAGGGTTCATTCCCGCAGCGTCCAGCATACGCCCCACCCAGGTGGTTGTCGTCGTCTTGCCGTTAGAACCGGTGATACCAATCATAGGTGCTGCGCAAAGGTGGTACGCCACCTCCACCTCAGTCACTACCTCGATACCCAGCTCCATTGCTTTTTGCACCGGAGGTACGGAATAGGGAATTCCCGGATTCTTCACTAGCAGGCTCACGCCCGGATGAATTAATCCCTCCGGGTGACCTCCGCATATAACAGAAATTCCCAAAGATTCCAGTTCGGAAGCTTCGGGACTTTGATCTCTTTCTTTTTTGTCATTGACCGTTACAACGGCGCCGTGCTCATGCAGCACCTTGGCCACCTGGACACCGCTTTTGGCAAGGCCCAGGACGACCACTTCTTCACCTCGGTATTCATCCGGATGCTTCATTCTTTACAACCCCTTGCTTAAGATTAGTCCTACTGCCGCCAGCACCAGGCTCACCGCCCAGAAGGAGACAACTACCCGCCATTCCGACCAGCCGCCAAGCTCAAAATGATGATGGATCGGGCTCATACGGAAAATGCGTTTGCCGCGGGTTTTAAATGAGGCCACCTGCAGCACGACAGATAGCATCTCAATGACGAATACACCGCCGATGACAACAAAAAGCAGCTCGCTTTTGGTAACAATGGCAATCGCACCAATAGCTCCACCAATTCCGAAGGATCCGAAATCGCCCATAAATACCTTCGCCGGATGTGCATTGAAAACGAGAAAGCCAAGTACCGCCCCGATCATTGCCGCCGCACAAACACCTGCCGCAATCGAGGTAGCCTGCATTGCTACTACGGCAAAAGCAGCTAGGGCAATCGCACTGACGCCCGACAGCAGCCCATCTACTCCATCGGTAAAATTCACTGCATTCGTTACAGCCATCATCATAATGATAATGAACGGATAGTAAAACCAGCTTCCCCAATCAAAGCTGATCGAAGTTCCCGGGATGCTGATTCCAGTATTGTGCCCGGCGTTAATCAGAAGCCCGCACATTACGGCACCAACCAGCAGCTGCCCCAGTAATTTTTGGCGCGGTGTCAGCCCCAGTGAACGCTTGAACGCAATTTTGATATAATCGTCCAGGAAGCCGATCAGCCCATAGCCGAGCGTAGCTACCAAGAGGACATAGAAGTCTGAGTCTACAACCGAAAATTTCAAAAAAGACAACGTGAATGCCACCATAATGATAATTCCGCCCATCGTAGGCGTTCCGGCTTTTTTTAAGTGAGTCTGAGGTCCGTCATCACGAACCTGCTGTCCAAATTTCATCCTCCGCAGAAGCGGAATGAAGAGCGGAGCGGCAATGACCGCAAGGATAAAGGATACAGCAATAGTCAGCAGAAGTAATTGATAATCCATGGGTACACCCCCTCCTATTTGTTTGGATCCGTCTGAGAATGCTCATTCAAGCTGTGCAGCACTTCCTCAAGGCGCATTCCCCTTGAAGCTTTGAAGAGTACAACATCTTTGGGATCGATTCTATTAAGCAAGGCCGCTGTAAGCTCCTTTTTATCCATAAAAGCAAATACGCGTTCAGATCCAAACCGCTCCTCTGCCTTCTTGGCGATATGTGCAGAAAGTGGTCCATAGGTAAAGACCAGATCCGTTAAGGATGGATCCAGGTAAGCACCGATCTCCTGATGGAAAAGCGCCTCATCCGGCCCAAGTTCCAGCATGTCCCCCAGCACAGCGATTTTTTTGCCGCTGCATTTCATGCCTTGAAGCACATCAATGGCTGCTCTCATAGAAGTTGGACTGGCATTATAGGCGTCATTCAGCATAGTAAGCCCCGAAGCTGCCAGCATCATTTCAATCCGCATCCCGGTCAGTTTAAGCTTGCTGAGGCCTTCTGCGATGCTGTCTTCGGATACGCTGTAGTGGCGGGCAACCGCCAGCGCAGCCAAAGCATTAACCACATTATGCCGGCCCGGCAGCGGCAGCGTGAAGGCGCGCTGCGCATGCAGATGGGAAGTGAAGGTCATCCCCCCGATATGGGTCATCATTCCAGAGGGATAATCATCATTGTCAGCGTTCAAGCCAAAGCGGAAGCCTTTCATCCCCTCCGGTGTATGAAAGGCGGGCTCTGCCATAACTTCGGAGAGCAGCGGTTCGTCACCGTTATAAACCAGGAGACCTCCCGGCTTCAGCCCCTCGGCAATTTCCAGCTTGGCCCGGGCAATTTCCTTACGGGACCCGAGCTGCAGCAAATGGGACTCGCCCACATTGGTAATAACCGCCACATCAGGCGGTGCTAAAGAAGCAAGGAGCGCAATCTCTCCCCGCGAGCTCATCCCCATCTCCAGCACAGCGATCTGAATATCCTCACTCATGGAGAGAATCGTCAGCGGCAGACCGATGTGATTGTTGAAGTTTCCTGCAGTTTTATGGACTTTGTATTGTCCCTCCAGCAGGGCTGTAATCATATCCTTCGTAGTTGTCTTCCCGTTACTGCCGGTGACGGCGACCACCTGCGGAGCAATTTGGCACAAATATGCGGAAGATAGCTTCTGCAGTGCAGCAAGAGTATCATCCACCAGGATCACGCCATCCCCCGTAGGGGCAGCCCCCCTATCCCTCTGCCACAAGGTAGCGGCGGCACCCGCCGCCAAAGATGCGGCACTGTAGTCATGCCCGTCAAAATGTTCCCCAACCAGCGGAACGAAAAGACAGGCAGGCGTAATTTTGCGGGAGTCGGTAACGACTCCCGCAATTCTCTTATCCATATCGTAAGCGGAGGACAGTTCTCCCCCACACATGGCAGCGATGTTTCGCAGCGTTCTTGTAATCAATAGCTTCGGCCCCTTATAACTTCTTTGGCGACGACGCGGTCATCGAAATCATGAACCACTCCGCCGATCAGTTGATAGGTCTCGTGACCTTTCCCCGCAATCAATACTACATCGCTGGGGCTTGCCATTTCAATAGCTTTTCTAATCGCTTCCCTACGGTCTACAATCATTTCATAGTGGTCCTGTGCCACTCCATCCTCCTGCAACCCTGCTTCAATATCCCGAAGGATAAGGAGGGGATCCTCAGTGCGGGGATTATCGGAGGTTACGAAGACATGGTCGCTGTATTTCGCAGCAATTTTGCCCATCAGCGGGCGTTTGGTCGTGTCTCTGTCTCCACCGCAGCCGAAGACGGTAAGAACCTTGCCGGAAGCAAACTCACATACCGCCCGCAGCACATTTTCCAACCCATCCGGTGTGTGGGCGTAGTCAACGATTACCGCGAAGTCCTGGCCCTCATCCACTGACTCCACACGTCCAGCAACACCTGCTACAGACTCAAGACTGGCCTTGATGTCCGCAAGCGAAATATCTTCCAACAGCGCTGCAGTGATCGCAGCCAGCGCATTATACACATTGAACTTGCCTACCATACGCAATGAGATGTCAGCCTCTCCCTTAAACGTATCTACATGGAAAAAAGTTCCTTTGGAGGTGATGGAAATTTGCGAAGCCCGGACATTCGCTGGAGTATCGATGCCGTATGTAATCACCTCTGCGGCAGTCTGTGCAGCAAAATAAGTGCTTGCCTCGTCATCCGCATTCAGGACAGCATATTTTCGTTCTTCCTTCCATGGTGAGATCATATTTCCCATCCGGGAAAAGAACAGCCCTTTAGCCGCCCTGTACTCTTCCATCGTATGATGATAATCCAGATGATCCTGGGTCAGATTGGTAAATATGGCCGTCCGGAAATCCGTCCCCTTTACCCGTCCCTGCTCCAAGGCATGCGAGGAAACCTCCATCACACAGCACTGCACGCCTTTCTGAACCATATCCTGTAGCGTACGCTGCAGCTCAAGGGATTCCTGCGTCGTACCGGAAGCGGGATAGGTCTGTCCGTCATATCTCAGCTGAATGGTTCCAATCAGCCCTGTCTTAACATTCTGGTCCTGCATAATACGCTCTATCAGATAGGTGGTCGTTGTTTTTCCATTCGTGCCGGTCACACCGATCATTCTCATCCGGCTGCTCGGTGAACCAAAAAAGGCATTGGACAATACAGCCATTGCAAACCGGCAGTCATCCACTACGATCTGAGGCAAATCGATCTCCAGCTTCCGCTCACAGACCAGGGCAGAAGCTCCGTTCGCGGCTGCCTGAGGAGCGAATTCATGCCCATCCACCGTAAACCCCGGCAGGCAGATGAACAAATCGCCGGGCTTGACACGGCGCGAATCCGCCTGGAGTCCCGTTATTTCCGTCTCCCCATCTCCATGTACCCGCGAAGCCGCGAGACAAGATGATAATTCATATACTTTCATAGCCATCCCTCACTCTGCATTTTTCGGAATAGAAGACGTCTTCAAACATTATTTCCCATCTTCAGCGCCCATATATATCCGGATCGTCGAACCCTGCTCGACTCTGGCCCCCGCTTTTGGTGCCTGATTAATTACGGTATTGCCTGTTCCGGAACGGGCGAGTGTAAAGTTCATGTTCAGATCCTCATAAATATCCTGTACGGTAGCCCCTGTAAGATCAGGAACTGTCACAATAGGAGTTTCACCGTATTTATAGGTTTTGGGAAGCTGATCTTTACGTTCTGGAACCTTCATGTAATGGAGGGAATCCTCCAGGATATTCTGCACGATTGGAGCTGCCACAACACCACCGAACTGAATGCCCTTAGGATTATCCACCGCTGTGTACACTACGATCTGCGGATCATCCGCAGGTGCAAAGCCTATAAACGATACAATATGCTCTGTAGGAGAATACCGGCCGTTAATTACCTTTTGTGCCGTCCCTGTCTTGCCTCCCACACGGTAGCCGTCAATAAAAGCCGGCCGGCCCGTGCCTTTGGCAACCACGCTCTCAAGGGCAGCGCGCACCTTCTTCGAGGTTTCCTCTGAGATGACCTGACGCACCATCTCCGGCTGCACTTCCGAAACGGTCTCCCCGGTATCCGGATTGATCCAGGCCTTGGCGACATGCGGCGTGTAGAGCTTGCCGCCGTTGATGGCTGCCGAGACAGCGGTTATCTGCTGAATCGGCGTGACGGACACCCCTTGGCCAAAAGCCGTGGTCGCCAGCTCCACGGGTCCCACCTGCGCAGGCTTAAAGAGGATTCCGCTTGCTTCACCATTCAGATCAATACCGGTCTTGGCGCCAAATCCAAAATCACGGATATATTTGAATAAGGTATCTTTACCGAGCCGCTGTCCCAGCGCTACAAAGCCCGGATTGCAGGAGTTCTCTACCACCTCCAGGAAAGTCTCGCTACCATGCCCGCCCTTTTTCCAGCAACGCAGCTTGGCCCCGCCCACCTCGATATAGCCTGGATCAAAAAAGTGGTCATTCTGTAAATCCACTTTGCCTTCCTGGAGCGCAGCGGCCAAGGTAATAATTTTGAATGTGGAGCCCGGTTCGTAAGTCATCCAGATGGGCAGATTCCGGTTGTAGACCTCAGCATCATATTCCTTGTAGGCTCCAGGCTCAAATCCAGGTCTGCTGGCCATGGCCAGAATTTCGCCATTCTTCGGGTTCATAGCTATAGCCCAACTGCCCTGTGCCTGATACTTCACCATGGCTTGATCCAGCTCGCGTTCCATTATGGACTGGATCTGCTTGTCTATCGTCAGCTTCAGTTTAAGGCCGTCCTGAGGAGCTGAATACTTTTCCGAAGAACCCGGCATCAGCCGGCCTCCGGCATCAGACAAATAGGAAATATCCCCTGCGCTGCCCTGGAGCAGCTTGTCGTATATGCTTTCCACCCCGGTAATGCCTTGATTGTCAATACCGGTGAAGCCCAGAATATGCGCAGCCAAATCTCCGTAAGGGTAAAACCGTTTGTTATCCTCGGCCACAACGATGCCCGGCAGCTGCAAATCACGGATGCTCGCAGCCAGCTCCATCGTAATTTTGCGGCCGCCGGGCTGTAACTTCACCGATGACTGACTTTTGGACAAGAGAGTCACCAGCTTCATCTCGCTCATGCCGAGCAGTGGAGCCAGCGTCTGTGCTGTCTTTTGCTTCTCCTTCACCTGTACAGGAACTGCATACACAGTCGGCGAGCTGATATTATAAGCCAGTGCTTTCCCTTCCCGGTCCAATATTTCACCGCGTTTGGCGGTAAAAGGAATATTGCGGCGCCACTGGCTTTCCGCTTTGGCACTCAGTTTTTCTCCTTCGGACAGCTGGACATACGCCAGACGTATAGCCAGCGCACCAAATAACAAGGCCAATCCCAGCAGCGTCCACAGCATTCTCCTACGAGTTACGACTTTCGAAACCTTCATTCCGTCCCCCCGCTTTCGCTGTTCTAGACATGAGCTCTTATCTTCATGACTATTCAGGACAAACAGGGGTTAGAACAAGCCTATGCCAAGGCATTACTTTACGGGTGGCTCTTCCTCATCAGCGGGTGCAGGAATATTCTCACCATGTTCATTCATAGGTTTTAGCGACAGCGTGACCTGTGTCTTCCCGTTCTTGGTTCCTTCCGTTTGCCCCGACACGTAACCCTCGCCATCCACTGAAATACCAACCTTGAGCAGGCTGAGCACTTCCAGTGCATCACGAAGTGACTGTCCGCGCAAATCCGGTATCACAGGCTTATCTCCCTGCTGACTCAGCAGATAGATGCGCTGACCTACTGCCAGTAGAGTTCCTTTCTCTGGATACTGGCTGACCACATTAGTTCCTTGACCTACAGCTTCAAAATCAAAGCCCTGATCAATCAGCAGTTGTCTAGCCGCCTGTACTGTTTTGCCGGTGAGATCCGGAGTGGATCGCAGTGCGGCAGTAGTAGACTTAACGGTTTTGGACGTGCTGTCCGCAGAATTCGTGCTCACTTTTGGTACTCCCATATAAGGCAGCGCCTGCGACACAATTTCCTGGAATACCGGAGCAGCAACCGCTCCACCGCCATTCCCGCCGTTTTCACCCTGCGGCTCGTCAATAATGACGATCACCGCAATCTTGGGATTATTAACCGGCGCGTAGCCGATAAAAGAAGACAGTACCTTGTTCCGGTCATAATCCGTACCGTTGACCTTAATCGCAGTACCCGTCTTCCCCGCTACACGATACCCTTCAATGTAGGCATGCCGTCCGGTTCCCTTAACCTGATCCGCCACCACCTGCTCCAGGTAGCCGCCAGTTTCACGGGCACTCTCCTTCGAAATCACCTGACGTACCACTTCAGGCTGGGTAATGGTCTTCTTGCCGGTATTCGGGTCGGTGATTTCCTTGACCACATGCGGAACCATCAACTTGCCGCCATTAGCGATTGCGGACACTGCCGTCAACTGCTGGATCGGTGTAACCAGCACCTTACCGTGCCCGTAGGCCAAGGTTGCATTCTCGACAGACTTGTTCGGGTCAGGGTTGACGATACCGATGGTTTCACCCGGCAGGTCGATTCCGGTTTTTTCATTAAAGCCAAACTCATTAATGTATTTCAGCAATCTCTCCTGACCAAGCATCTCATAGCCAAGCTTAACGAAAGCTACATTACTTGAACGCTTAACGCCCTCCAGGAATGAGATTTTCCCCCAGCCTACTCTGTTAATATCATGCAGCGGTCTACTGTATCCTTTAATGTAAATTTGACCGGATTGAAACTTATCATCTGGATTGAATAGTTTCTCCTGTACCACTCCGGCCAACGTAACAATCTTAAAGGTTGAGCCCGGCTCATATCTGGATTTGATCGCGTGGTTATAGAAGCCTGCGGCATTCTGATTAGTATCCCAATACTCATTGGGATTAAAGGTAGGCATATTCGCCAAACCGAGAATTTCCATCGTATTGGGGTCGGCAGCTATGACACTTATACTCTTGGGCTTGTACTTGTCATATGCCTTTTGCATAGCCTCTTGGATATAGTATTGAATCGTGCTGTCTATCGTCAGTTTGATATTGCTCCCGTTAACTACAGGCTGATAAGTATCCTTGGAATTCGGAAGCTTGACCCCTTTACCGTCACTTTGATAGTGAAGTTTGCCATCAGTGCCTTTCAGCTGCTTGTCAAAATACTTCTCCAGCCCCATGATCGCCTTGCCATCTCTGTCGGTAAAACCCAATATATGTGCGGCCAGTGTACCTTTCGGATAATAGCGTTTCTGCTCCGTTACATACCCGACACCAGTTTCACGGATATCATGTTTTTTGCCCAATTCCTCATAAAAGGCAACCACCTTATCCTTAAGCGCCTTATCAATCTTCCAGCCCTCATTGCGGATCTCGCGGTTTTTGAGATACTTGCCAGTCTTATTATCCTTGGCCTCAATCAATGGCTTTAACTCGTCAACCGGTTTACCCAGTAGATTGTGCAAACCATCAATCACTTCCTGGCCAATCCCCTGCTCTGCAATAACCTCAGGGTTAACTACAACGGTGTATGCAGGAACATCACTGGCGAGGACGTTGCCGTTGCGGTCTTCAATCTCACCGCGGACTGCTTTGATGGTTGCAGAGTGGGCCCACTGCGAGGCCGCCTTATTCTGCCAGTACTCACCGTCCAGAATCTGGAGCCAAAACACCCGGCCGACTAAAACAAGAAAAAAGAGGGTAATACACCCTCCTATAAACAGCGTGCGAAGTTTTATTCTTTTCACCATAAGCCAACCTCACAACTCTATTATTGCGATTGCCGCCAATCGCTGATTAATGGTCTCCGTCAGTGGCCGTGCTGTTCAGGGGAATATAGATGGTAGAATCCTCGGAAGGTTTGACAAATCCAAGCTCAGCAGCCCTCTGGGCCACTGTCTGCTCAAGGCTCTCCTTCTCCATCTGAAACGTTGCGATATCTTTCTTGGTTGAAGCAATTTGGGCATCCAGTTTCTGCGCCTGCAGATTCAAATCGTAAATATGGACATAACGCCAAATCAGGGTGACAGCCACCAGTACGAACACACCTAGTGTCAGCATGTAGAGAAGTTTCTCCTGCAGCGGAAGCACCATGCGTCTTGTGACTACTTTTGTCTTCTCGCGGTAAAGCCTGTCTGCCTCTTCTTTTCTTTTGGGTTGAACTGCTAAGTTGCCGCGGGTATAGGCCATCTCTGACTCTCCTTTATGGTTATTTACAATTTCTCTGCAATCCGCAGCTTCGCTGAACGTGCACGTGTGTTCTGCTCCAGCTCTTCTTCTGATGGAACAAACGGTTTGCGGTTAATCAGCTTCAGGGTACCTTCGGCACCGCATACACAATATGGGAAGTCGGGCGGACATGTGCATCTGCTTAAGTAGCTGCTGAAAATCTGCTTGCAAATCCGGTCCTCCAAGGAGTGAAAGGTGATCACCGATACTCTTCCTCCGGGTGCAAGGCAGCGCACTGCTGCGTGAAGCCCTTCCTCAAACGCACCCAGCTCATCGTTCACCGCAATCCGGAGTCCCTGAAAACTGCGTTTCGCGGGATGTCCACCCGTTCTGCGTGCGGCTGCCGGAATGCCTTCCTTGATCAGCTCCGCCAATTCTCCCGTGCTCTCCACAGGGTGTTCTTCTCTCCGCTCAACAATCTTGCGGGCAATCCGCCGTGAGAACTTCTCTTCCCCATACTGGAAAAGCACCCGGGCAATCTCCTGTTCAGGCCAGGTATTCACTATTTCGGCTGCAGTCAGCTGAGCAGACTGATCCATCCTCATATCCAGCGGAGCATCGTGATTATAGCTGAATCCCCGTTCCCCTTCGTCAAACTGGGGCGAGGATACACCAAGATCGTATAGAATTCCATCTACTTGGGGAACGCCATCCTTTTGCGGAACAAAGGGGAGTTCCTTAAGCACTTGCTCCAGATCGCGGAAGTTGGTTTTCACCAAAACTACCTTCTCTCCATATTCAGCGAGCCGTTCCCTAGCATTCTCCAGCGCCCAATCATCCTGATCCAGACCAATCAATCGGCCCTCGCCGCTGAGCTTACTGGCAATTAGAGAACTATGTCCCGCTCCGCCAAGTGTGCAATCCACGTAGATGCCATCCTTCTTGATGTGCAGCCCTTCTGTCGCTTCTTCCTTAAGCACCGTGATGTGGTGAAACAAGCTGCATCCCTCCAGGGCAGTATTCGAATATTTGTATGTGTTATAGATCGAAGTTGAAATCAACCAATTTCTCGGCAATCTCGTTGAACGTTTCCTCTGACTGTTCGAAGTACTGCTCCCATAGCTCCTTGTTCCAGATCTCCACCCGGTTCGAAACGCCCAGAATTACACAGTCCTTGTCCAGCTTGGCATATTGCCGCAAATTCCCCGGCAGATTAACCCTGCCCTGCTTGTCCCATACACATTCGGTCGCTCCCGAGAAAAAAAAGCGGCTGAAGGCACGGGCATCCGATTTCATCAGTGAAAGGCTTTTGAGCTTTTGCTCCATGATTCCCCATTCTTCCATGGGATAAACAAAAAGACAGGTGTCGAGGCCGCGGGTTGCCACAAAGGAGGTTCCGAGCATGTCACGGAACTTGGCCGGAATAATGATACGGCCTTTGTCATCAATGCTATGCTGGTATTCCCCCATAAACATGATTATTCCCCACCTCTAACTTCTAATTCCCCACTTTGCCCCACTTTACACCACCTAAGCATAATAGATTCGCCATTAAAAATCAAAAACCTTTTTCACGGGTGAGGTAATTTTTTCTTATTTGTCAAGTCGGCAAGTCAAAATGGTTTCGCCCTCCTGTACAAGAGGCAATTTCAGCTAAAGCGAGGAATGGAAAGATACTTTATAGTGCTCAGCAGCACATACACGTCTTACATTTCAAAAAAAAGTGCCCGAACCATTTACATGGCCCGGACACCTTGTATTACGTTCTATAGGTTATGCTTCGAGATTCCAGCTGTCGAGATATTCGACCTGTGCCGGAGTCAGGCTGTCAATGGAAATCCCCAGGCTCTCCAGCTTGTAGCGGGCCACCTGCTCGTCCAGATCGTAAGGAACATTCTCTACTTTAACGCCAATGCTCTTATAGTTGTCATTTACATATTTAAGCGAAAGTGCCTGCAGCGCAAAAGTGGTGTCCATAATCTCAGCCGGATGTCCGTCTGCAGCACCCAGATTCACCAGGCGGCCTTCGGCAAGCAGATACAGCTTGCGGCCGTCTTTCAATTGGTACTCTTCTATATTCTTGCGTACCGTCCGCTGGGATACGGATCTTTCAGATAGTTCAGGTTTATTCACTTCAACGTCAAAATGGCCAGCGTTGCACATAATCGCTCCATCCTTCATCACATCGTAATGCTCTCCGCGGATCACATAACGGTTGCCTGTCACGGTAACGAAGAAATCGCCGCGTTTTGCGGCTTCCAGCATCGGCATCACGTGAAAGCCATCCATGTGGGCTTCGACTGCTTTTATCGCGTCCACTTCAGTAACGATTACGTTGGCACCGAGGCCCTTGGCCCGCATGGCTACGCCTTTACCGCACCAGCCGTAACCAACCACGACGACTGTTTTGCCGGCAACAATCAGGTTCGTAGTGCGGATAATCCCGTCCCAAGCGGACTGGCCGGTACCATAACGGTTATCGAACAAATATTTGCAGTAAGCATCATTGACGGCCACCATCGGGAATTTGAGAATCCCCTGTTTCTGCAATGCTTTTAGCCGGATAATACCGGTAGTGGTCTCTTCTGCGCCACCCCGGATATTCTCCATCAGGTCAGGACGCTCCGAATGCAGCAGTGTAGCAAAATCACCGCCGTCATCAATGATCAAATCCGGCTTACTTTCCAAAGCTTTGATATTCAGAGCCTTGAATTCTTCAGGTGACGGATTATATTTGGCAAATACCGTAATGCCGTCTTCAACCAATGCTGCACATACGTCATCCTGGGTGGATAATGGATTGGAACCGGTAATGGTTACCTCGGCACCGCCCGCTTGAACAACCTTTGCCAGATAAGCTGTTTTGGCTTCCAGGTGAAGCGTGATCGACACTTTCAAACCCTTGAACGGCTGCTCCGCTTCAAACTGCTCCCGGATCCGGTTCAATACCGGCATGTGCTGGCGAACCCAGTCGATTTTAAGATGCCCTTCTGGAGCCAGCGACATATCCGTTACAATACTGTTTTCCTTCGACAATGAACTCATTATGATACCTCCTGAAAGTTTTTGCGGAAAAACCGCTTCTTTGAATAGCTGGTACAGCAAAATCCGCTTCAAAAGCATAAGCCAAAAGTATTGATAGCCTAAGCTCCGTCTTATATATAAATCACGCGGTGGGTTCCGCTGTAATCCACAGGGATCGACATCAGCTCATCCAGCCAGCCCGGGCCGTAACGGTTCAGATAATACATTACATTATATACTCTTTCCTGCAGCTTACCCAGCGGCATAAGAGACAGTTCAATCCGCTCCCACTGGCGGAGCGCAGCTTCATTCTGCTTAGCCATCGCATCCTGGGCTTTGGCCTGAAGGAATGTAATCTGATCCAGAATCTTATCTTTATTGTTGGCACCCAATTTCAGAAGTCCCGCCTGAATGGAACCCAACTGTTCAATCAGCGGCTCGTACATTGCAGTGAATGCAGCCTTCGTATCTTCGAACCGGCGTTCCAGCTCCAGCTCATCCTGAGCGGCGAGCCATTTCTTTCTTTTCTCGTCCAAGCCCTGAAGAACATCGCCAAAGACAAGCTGATACTTGTCCATGTGCTTGTGCAGTGTTCCTTCCACGACAGTGAACGACATCCGCGGAATGATTAATGGCATCCGTTCACCCACTACCTCGAACGCAGGCTGCGGAATGGCCCAATAGGCGATTTCACCCTGACCAAGCACCGTCGCAAGTACTGGCAGCACATAATCCTGCATGAGCGGTCTCGTCAGCACATTATTACTAAACCGTTCAGGATGAGTCTCTAGCTGCTCCAGCAATTCTTCACGGGAAAAGGAAACCATACCCTTCCGGTCGGTGAATCTGCCTTCCTCTTTGTGGAGCAACAGGCGTGCTCCTTGATGTATATAGAAAAGATTGGCCCCGCCAGCCGTCACAGCAGCCTGAAGCTCATACCCACTATCCGTAATCCTTCCTGCCGCCGTATGATACGCGGATTCCAATTCATCGTTGTGTTCAATCAAAGATTTGAACATTGGGGCTTCGAGCTTACGCAGCTCCGGATCGGCGGAATCCAGCAGAATGAGACCAAATCTGCCGAACAGCGAACCGATCAGCTTCGCAAAAGCTTCACTCATGCTGTATCCCTCAGCCGAAGATTCGCGGATCACTTCCATAACCTGTGGCTTGAATTCACTTTCCTGCAGCAAGTTATCTAATTGTCCGGTGATTTGCAGCCAGCTTTCTTCCTCGACCTTGATTGCGCTGACAGAGGAACGAAGTTCATCTGCCTTATCCAGCTTAAGTCTGGTGATCTCCCCTGTGCGGTTCAATACATAGGTATGATTGACCTCATCCCAGTCATGATCCTCACCTGCGATCCAAAATAGCGGAACCACAGGCCGTCCGAGCTGCGCTGCGGCTTCCTTTGCGGCCTGAATCGTAGTAATTGCCTTGTAAATCACAAACAACGGACCCGTAAACAAGCCGCTCTGCTGACCGCCGGTAACAACCAAAGTCCCTTGCTGTTCCAGAAGAGCCAGGGACTCCATCACTGCAGGGTGAGGGTTCAATTTCAGATTATATTGTCGTAAACATTCAGCAATCCCTGCACGGTCAGCGCGGAGCTCTTCAGTGCTGTCCAGCCAGGCTGCACGTTCTGTTCTGCTGTCTACATTACGGAAATCTCCACCATACAAATGTCCTACCTTTTCATAATGATGTATATAATCGCGGGCTAGTGCCGATCCGCCCGGGAGTGGTTCGGGGTTTACATTCATGTGCAATTGCCTCCTGTTCTACTGTAATGCTATATGTAATCACTGAGTCGGGTAAACTCTTTATGATTGTATCCAAAGTTAGGGGTGGCGTCAAAGAATCCCTCTGTTCATCAAATTTGCAACAAAAGAACAACACCATCCTGCTGCCGTAATTACAATACTCTCATATTTCATGTCCTGTCCAGCAGCCGGCTGCTGACGAAACAATAGGCGAGAGCTGAACGCTCCCGCCTAAAGTATACTTCGCTAAAATATATTACAGTAAGACTGCATGTATATTCTCATGCGTATTGCTTGGCCACAAAGTGGCCCTTCGAAACTTCAACCAATTCAAAATCACTGTCATTGGTTTTTTCCCCTGCTGCATAAATGGGGCTACCCAATTCATCATGCAGATGAATACGTTTCTTGTTCGCTTCAACCTCCGGATCCGGTACTGGAATCGCCGACAACAGCGACTTCGTATACGGATGGATAGGATTGGCGTACAGTTCTTCACTCTCTGCCAGCTCAACCATTTTACCCAGGTACATAACAGCTACACGGTCACTGATATGCTTAACCATGGACAGGTCATGCGCGATAAAGAGATACGTTAGTCCAAGGCGGTCCTGCAGTTCTTTCAGCAGGTTGACCACCTGTGCCTGAATGGACACGTCCAGTGCGGAGATCGGCTCATCGCAGACGATGAATTTAGGATTAACCGCCAGTGAACGGGCGATTCCGATACGCTGGCGTTGTCCGCCGGAGAATTCATGTGGATAGCGGGTTGCATGGTCATGGTTGAGTCCAACCATATCCAGCAGCTCTTCAATCCGTTTTTTGCGTTCCGCACGGCTTCCGGCCATACCATGGATATCCAGTGCCTCACCGATGATATCCGAAACCGTAAAGCGCGGATTCAGCGACGCATACGGATCCTGGAAAATCATTTGCATATCACGGCGCATAGCCTTCATTTTGCCCGGAGGCAATTTGTAGATATCTGTACCGTTGTATTTCACACTGCCAGCAGTGGGTTCGTAAAGACGAAGCACTGTCCGGCCGGCAGTTGTTTTACCACATCCGGATTCCCCTACCATACCCAGGGTTTCGCCTTCGCGAATCGTGAAATTAATATTATCAACAGCCTTAAGAACTTTGCCCTTGCCTACATTAAAATACTTCTTAAGACCTTCAACTTCAATCAGGTTCTTACTCAAACGAACTGCACCTCCTTGGCCATCGAATGCAGATTCCAGCAACGCGCCATGTGCGTTTCACTGAATTCTGTTGCACCGGGATCGATTTGTTCGCAGACATGCATCGCTTCACTGCAGCGCGCTGTGAACGGACAGCCGACCGGCGGTTTGATCAGATCCGGGGGAGTACCGATGATCGGGATCAACGGCTCGCCCTTCTTTTGGTCCAGACGCGGCATCGACCGCAGCAACCCCTTGGTATACGGATGCTGCGGATTTTTAAAGATTTCCCATCTGGTTCCGGTTTCCACTACTTCACCAGCATACATGACGATGACCCGGTCACACATTCCGGCAACAACGCCGAGGTCATGTGTAATCAGTATGATGGAGGTCCCGAGCTTTTGCTGCATATCTTGCATAACTTCCATGATCTGCGCCTGAATCGTTACGTCAAGCGCCGTTGTCGGCTCGTCTGCAATGAGCAGAGCCGGGCGGCAGGCCAGGGCAATAGCGATCATTACACGCTGGCGCATCCCGCCGGAGAATTCGTGGGGATATTGGTTAAAGCGAGCCTCCGCATTTTTGATGCCTACGAGCTTCAGCATCTCGATACCTTGCTCTTTCGCTTCGGCCGCTGACATTTTCTGATGTTTGATCAAAACTTCGGTTATCTGTTTGCCCACCTTGATCGTTGGGTTCAAAGAAGTCATCGGGTCTTGAAAGATCATGCCAATATCTTTGCCGCGAATCGTTTCCATTTGCTTCATGCTTTTGTCCAGCAGATTCTGTCCTTGAAAAATAATCTCGCCCTTCTTCACCCGGGAAGGCGGGGTAGGAATAAGCCGCATAATCGATTGTGCGGTAACACTTTTGCCGCTGCCGGATTCACCGACGATGGCTACTGTTTCACCTTTGCCTACTTCAAAATTCATACCACGGACAGCTTGTACTTCTCCGCCTTTTACAAAAAAGGAAACATGCAGATCCTTGACTTGCAGAATGGGTTCCATCATATTCACCTCCTATTTCTTCAGCTTAGGATCCAGTGCATCACGTAGACCGTCACCAAAAATGTTAAAGGATAGCATGGTCAAGCTGATCAGGATAGCCGGGAACAGGAAGCGCCATGGATAATACATCCAGCCAGTCAGTGAATCACTGATCATCGAACCCAGGGAAGCGATTGGAGCCTGTACACCAAGACCGAGGAAGCTGAGGAATGCTTCAGCAAAAATGGCATTTGGTACGGACAAAGTAATCGTTACAATAATAGGTCCTACCGCATTTGGCAGCAAGTGGCGAAACAAGAGTCTTTTGGAGCCTGCGCCCATGGAACGCGAAGCCAGAACAAACTCACGGTTCTTCAGCTGCATAATCTCCCCGCGCACAATCCAGGACATCGTGATCCAGCCTGTAATAGTCAACGCAACGATAATTGTAAACAGGCTTGGTTCCATTACTACAAGCAGCAAGATAACCACCAGCAGATAAGGAATGGAGTACAACACTTCGGAAATCTTGTTCATGATGTTATCCACACGGCCGCCAAAGAAGCCCATGATTCCACCATAAATAACACCAATCAGCAAGTCAATTGCCGCTGCAGCCAACCCGACAATCAGTGAAATACGTGCTCCGTACCAAGTACGGACAAAAATATCACGGCCAAGATCATCGGTTCCAAACCAGTGTTTGGTTGAAGGAGGCTTATTGGTGCTGAGCAAATCATTAGAGTAGTAGTTGTATTTTGAGAACAACGGACCAATCAGTGCTGCAAGAATAATTAAGGCAAGCACACCCAGAGCAGTCATCGCCATTTTGTTCTGACGAAGCCGTTCCCAGGAATCCTTCCAAGCTGAAAGACTTTCACGTTGAATGACTTCTGCCTGCTTCTCGTCAATACCAATTTTCTGAAAATCTTCTGGTTTCAGGTTCGCATCCAGCGAACTCATATTTTTGTCAGATGCCAATCTTTAGCCCTCCTTTCCTCCAGTTAGTTTGATACGCGGATCTACAAATACATAAGCAATGTCTGTAATGAAGCGGGCCAACATGAGCAGCACACCATAGAAAATAGTGATCCCCATAATTACGGTATAGTCACGGACACCAATCGCTTCCACAAACTGTTTCCCGATACCGCCCACACCAAAAATCTGCTCGATAACCACAGAACCGGTAACGATGTTAGCTGTCATGGGTCCCATATATGTAACGACAGGCAGAATTCCGTTGCGAAGAACGTGACGGCTCAAAATAGCGAACCAGCTTAGGCCTTTAGCCTTAGCCGTCTTGATATAATCTGCATGCAGCACCTCAAGCATGCTTGAACGTGTCAGACGCGCAATAAAGGCTATCGGCTGTGCCGAGAGCGCGGCTACCGGAAGGAAATAATACATAGGGCCTTTAAATCCTGAAACCGGAAACATATGAAACTTATAAGCGAACATATACTGCAGCAGTGACGCGACTACAAAGCTCGGGACTGCAATCCCCAATACCGCCAGTACCATCGCAGCGCTATCAATGAACTTCCGGTGATACAATGCTGCCAGCATACCCAATAATACACCGACAATAACAGACACAATAATCGCAAAAATCCCCAGCTTCAAGGATGATGAAAATGTCTGACCAATCAAATGAGTTACATCCTGGTTCAGACGTTTCATGGAAACACCCAGGTCTCCTTGGGCAACTTCACCCAAATACTTAAAATACTGATGATAGAGCGGCTTGTCCAGACCATACTGTTCGTATAAACGCGCTTTAATTTCCGGCGGAACTTTTTTCTCGGCAGTAAACGGATCTCCCGGAATTGCTTTCATCAGAAAAAAAGTCGCTGAAATAAGTACAAACAGCGATACGATCATATAGAAAAACTTATTGGCAACATAACGAACCATCCCCATCAACACCTCCCTCGACATATTTTTTAGACATACAATTGAATTCTATTCAAAAAACGGCCATTTGTCCATTTTCTATTTTTGTAAGCTTGTGAAAACATTAACAAAAAGCCGTAAATACAAAAAAAAGGGATATATATGGAATTCCACATATATATCCCGAAGTGTACAGCTACCTTCAGACGACTAACTATTTAATTGAATTTCTAAAGTTTGATTCTTAGTGCTCAAGCAGGTAAGCACGAGTGAAGTCAATTGCACCACTGAAGTCAAGAGATACACCTTTGAGGTATTCTTTAGTCAGGGAGTTGTTTGTGTAGTAGTAGATTGGCATCAGGACCATATCGTCCTGGATCAGCATTTTTTCAGCTGCAGCAAAATCTTCTTGGCGTTTAGCCAGGTCAGAGCTTGCTTTTGCGTCAGCAATCAGTTTGTCATATTCAGGATTAGCGTAACCAGTATCATTGTTACCGCCGCCTGTTACCCACATATCCAGGAAGGTCATTGGATCATTGTAATCTGCAGTCCAGCCAGCACGTGCAACTTGGTAGTTCTTGTTTTGACGGTTATCAATAAACACTGCCCATTCTTGGTTCACTGTGTTAACAGTAATACCCAGAGCTTGTTTCCACATATCAGCGATAGCCAGGGCAACTTTCTTGTGGCCTTCACTTGTGTTGTAAGACAGTTCCACTGGAGGCAGTGTAGTCAGACCTTCTTCTTTCAGACCTTCAGCAAGCAATTTTTTGGCTTGTTCAATATCTTCTTTGAAGTAATCGTCTTTAACTGCATTACGGAATTCTCCGTTAGCACCAGCAATACCTGGTGGCACATAACCAAATGCAGGAAGCTGTCCTCCCAATGTTACATTGTCGATAAGAGCTTGACGGTTAATCGACATGGCAAGTGCTTTGCGGATTTTAGCATTGTTGAATGGTTTTTCAGTAACATTGAATTCATAGTAATAAGTAGCTGCAATACCTTTGGAGACAAACTCGTTAGGAAGCTCTTTTTTCACGATAGGAAGCTGTTCTTGCGGGATTTCACCATGAGGTGCACCTGCACGATCAAGTTCTCCGTTTTTATAGCTCAGCAATTCAGTTGCACCACTGTTAACAATGGAGAAATCAATTTTGCTGAGTTTAATGGATGCCGCATCCCAATATTTTTCATTTTTAGTAACTTCGAGAGATTGGCCAGTAGTCCATCCAGTTAATGTGAATGCACCATTTGTAATCATAGTGTCTTTGTTAGTTGCCCATTTCGGATTACCCTCAACAGATTTGTGCACAGGGTAGTACGTATAGAAGGACAGCAATCCAAGGAAGTAAGGTGTTGGTGCTTTCAGCGTAACTTCAAGAGTTTTCGCGTCTACAGCTTTTATGCCTACTTGATTGAAATCTGTAATTTTCTTAGTGTAATATTCTTCTGCATTCTTTAGGTAATACAATTGATATGCATATGGTGCAGTTGGGTTTGTGTTAGGGTCGAGTACGATTTTCCATGCGCGAACGAAGTCAGCTGCTTCTACAGGGTCGCCATTGCTCCATTGAGCATCGCGAAGGTGGAAGGTATATACCAGACCGTCAGGAGAAATGTCCCATTTCTCAGCAATTCCCGGTTCAGCTTGACCAGTTTCCTCATTCATGCGGGTCAAACCTTCATACATAGTTTTCAACAGCGTATTTGCCTGGCTGTCTTGAGCTAGTGCGGGATTAAAAGTAGGTGGTTCTGCAGTCAGGTTGACTCTAAGTGTCTGGTCAGCGGCCAATTTCTCGTCACCAGTTGCAGTGCCTGTGTTCGTGCTGCCTTCATTGCCTGCTGCGTTTGTTGCGGCAGCGTTGTTGCCTTTGTTTGCATTGTTTCCGCCGCAGCCAGCAAGTGCTGTGCCGATAACGAGAACCATTGCAATCATGAGCAATAGACTTTTACTCTTCTTCATCTAGCAGTTCCCCCTAAATAGAATGTGGTATATGGTTTATGATTATACAACCAGTGGTCAAAAAAATCTAGAGCAATATTTTCTGAAAACACTTTTTTTTTAAAACTTAAAAGTTTTGTGACGTTGACGCTTCACCGGAGCAATGGAACATTACATGGCTTGTGATATGTAATGGATAAGGCCTACGACTATAAACAGCACATACATGGTACTCATAAAAAAGAATGAAAGTCTCCAAACTGCCCGAAGTAAACGTTTCCCGTCAACATTTCCCTTTAGGCGATTTTGGGCGCCTCCAATCAGTCCAGCGGATATTAATACAATAAGTAGTATAAGGTAAAACCCGAACCGCGAATTAAAAGTGGTATTGAACAAGGCCGATACGGAAAAAAATAAAAATACAGTAGTAATATCCATAGCCAGTAATAACGTATTTCTTTTTTCTTTTCTGAGGCCAATTCCTATGAAATATACAATCAAAAAAGGAACAACCGGAATAACGCTTAATGAAATGAACGAATTCCGCAGAAATTCCAAACAGCCTCACCTCTCCTTCACATTCATGCCTTCTACCATCCGGCAAATCAAGCGGTGTAAAGGGACCGCAATACCAGCGCTATCCGCCATTGCCACAATACTCCCATTGATCCAGCGTATTTCCGTATCCCTGGACGCTAGAACATCAGCGAGCATAGACGAGATGTTACCTGAAGTTGCCCGGCAAACCTCAAGTATCCCCTCCCACGCATGAGTATCAACCTTGATACCGCAGGCATCATATACGCAGGTTGCCTCCAGATACAGTTCTTTCATTAACTGTATCCGCTCCCCGGAGGCGGTCAACTCGCCATTCTGAATGCGCCAGATCGCTGTAAGCGGGTTAATCACAGCATTGAATAGCAGCTTCCGGTAAATCATGGTATCCACTTCTTTCGACACCAATGCCCTGAATCCTGCTGCTGTGAGAGCATGTGTCAAACTAATTGCCGCGGTGTCATCCTCCTCTAAGGTGTCTTTTGGAACATTTGAGGTTTTGTTTCCTCGCTTCCCTATAAATGTTTCCCCATGCCCCGTATGACTAATCTCTGTTAATGTCTTCCTCTTGGCCGCTTCAGTAGTCACTGCAGCCCAGACTGAAGCCTCCGGCAAAAGCTCCTGAAGAAGTTCAAGATGTCCATTACCGTTCTGAAAGCAAACCACATGGAGTCTAATATGCCGAAGAGGCGCCAGAATCTCTGGTAGCGTAGCGTGAAACGCATTCTGCTTGAGCATAATGGCTATCCATTCCCCCGGTTGCCGGAGGATCGTTTCTGAGAACCTGCTTATTGGTCCTGCTTGAAAGCTTGTGCCCGGAAAGTGCTGGCTAGCCCTCCCGTCTTCGTAACTTATGGTTATTCCAGACCGGGTTAACTCCCCCGCTTGTTCCTCGCTCCGGCACCACACTCTAACTTCTGCGCCAGAGAGAATCAGCTTTCCGGCAAGCAGAAGGCCGAGTGAGCCTGCACCGATAATATCCATTTTCATGCCGACACCCGCCATCTCGTACACATTTTTCCTCATTATATCCTTTCTCCAGTAAAAGAAAAACAGTCACTATCTATACAAAAAACCCGCAAATGCTGGCGGTAAGCCGCTGCATGCGGGATTTGAAGAAGCATAATTCGTTTATTCAATCCGTTCCAAATTACCGTTGGCATCCATTTTGAATCTTGTCTTCATTTCCTCTTCTTCTTCATTAAGAAAAGCAAGTCGCCGCGCCCGGTCCATGATCTGAATTAACGCTTTGTAATCATCATTGACTACGCGATAGTCACTTTGGGCCAGATTGACCTCTTTGGACAATCTTTCATTTTCCACCCTCAGCTCAGTTAATTCATCTTCTTTCTCGCGCAAATCCCTCTCAAGCATTTTCAACTGGCGGCCGGCTTCCTGAAAACTGCCCTTCCACTGTCTTAAGAAGCGGATAACAGCGTCAATGGACAAAGTGTTCTCGCCTAGTCCCTCGCTGCGGCTGTACTCCTCTTCCATGTTTCCGAGAATAAGCCCCGCTACCTGTGCGCCTCTAGCGGAGGGCTGCTTTTTCAAATAGCTCCGCTTTTGGCGTTGGCTCTTGGCAATTCCAATTGCATCTTCATAGCTCTTGCGAACACAGCTGTTCCAGCGAAATCCGCATGCCGCCGAGGTTCTGCCGATTTTTTCACCCACCTCTTCAAAAGCAGCAAGCTGTGTGCTGCCTTCCCGGATATGACGCAGCGTTATTTCGGCCAATATCAAATCATCTTCCACGCTCCAAGCATCCTGTCTAACGGCTGTCATAAAGCCTAACCCTCCTAACAACATCATGAAATAACCATCTTCATAACCGGCAGCTCCGCCGGATAGTGAATAGGATAAAAGCTGCTTACTCCATTTCTATGCCTCTATTAGAGTTCATAGAATCTATTTGATACTAAATTGTATTTCCATTTTGGCTAAACCTCATACTTGCTATGCTATAAATTCTCTACTTTCAAAATAAAACGCCGTGTCTATAACAAAAATCATAATAATTCCAAAAAAACAGCTTTTTTTCAATGAATTCGTTTACACCATTTATTCCAGCCGTTATAATATAGCTACAAAGAAGAAATTGCCGGATACATACAGGAGGGGGATGTTCTCTTGGACCGCATGTTTCGTGTCTTGGGTTTTTTTACGCTTGTTATTGGACTCATGGCTTTTGCCGGGAATTTAACGGAGATGGCTCTGCTGTTCTTTCTGCAAACCGCTTTTTTCGTGATCCTCGGATATATGAAGTTTACAGAAAAAGTCTATATTCTGCTTTTTTGGGGATATATGATTCTGACATTTACCGGCTTCAGTTACTGGACGATCTTCGAAATGGGTCTGCCGCTGTAAGTTTTTCTAAGTTTATAGAAACGGAGGCTATTCCTTCTTCTGAGGAGCGCTTCCGTTTTTTTGTGCATTCATAGTAGGTCTTGGAAAGAAAAGAGGGTATGATATTTTAGCAGGGCTAATCATATTATTAGTACATACATATTCTGATCTCTTTTAAGGTGGTGGAGTGGTGCGATCCTGCAATAATCGAAGCCGTTATACTTGTGTTCTTCTCATCCTTCTCTGCTTTACTGTGCTGCCGCTGACGCCCCCAGACTTTTTAAGTGCAGATCCGGGTACGGGTCTATCCTCTAGCTCTCCTCCTGTCATGCCTGATAATGAGGTCACCCGCAAGCTGCTGGAACAGACGTTATCCTCGGCAGAAATTGAGCAGGAGATATCACGGATCACCACTGAGCAACAGGCTCTTGAGGAAAAAACATCGCTACTGGAAAAAAGGGCAGCTTCTCAGCAAAGTGCAATTCAGAATCAGCGGGAGCAGGCTGGCGCTATCATACGTTCTTATTATATGGGAGAGAGAGATGGACTCCTGACTGCAGTACTTTCGGCTAAAAGCATCGGCAGATTACTGGCCTTGTATGATTATTATGAAATCATTATTGGAAGAGACCGAGACATTCTGTCGCAATATGAGGTGGATTATAAAAAGTTAAAAGCAACGCTTTCCGCGGCACAGCGCAGTTCAGAAGAGCTTGCGACGCTCAAAACAGCTTTGGTGCAGCAGAAGGATCGGATCGAGGCATTACATGAAGATATTAATAAAGGCATCCAGTCCAGCAGTGATCCGGCCAGCATGAGCGCCTTATTGGAGGAATTCACGAAATATTGGGAAAACATTGGGGTTCACGAAGTCAAAACCTATTTCAAAGCTTTGTCCTCTGCCATGAAGCATCTGCCAGAGTTCGTTCAGAGTCATGATGGGCTCATGACCCGTAAAGGTATGATCTACAATTTGGCTCTAAAGGAAGAGGATCTAAATGAATTCCTCTTGTCGCAGAATGAATTGTTCAAGGATTTTGCCTTCCATTTCAATGATAATGAAATAACGGCTTCCGGTAAAAGTGGCAGATTATCACTGACGCTGACCGGCCATTACACCATTCAGGAGGAACCGGTCAACGGATTGATATTCCATGTCGATCATGTATTATTTAATGGCCTTGAGTTGCCCGATACTACGCGCAAGACTTTGGAGGAAGAATTTGACCTGGGTTTCTATCCGGAAAAAATCGTCTCTTTTCTCCGTGCAACTGAAGTGAGCAGCCGGGACGGTGTGTTACATGTGAAGCTCTCCCTCTCATTCTGAGGCCTGTGCAGCCGCGGCTGCATATCCCGCCGGATCAAGCTTTCCTGTCAGCAGTTGTGTTACTGCCAGCGACAATGCTGTCCAACCGCCTGTTGATTTACTCTCAAGATTCGTTTCGTCTACAAGCAGCAGCCGGGTGTCAAAAGGAATCTTTACGCTCTCCGGCAACCCTGTACGGTATAGCTCATCGAGTGCAGGGAGCCGCCCCGTATTCTCCAGCCAATCGAGCTGTTCTGTGCTGGATGTGACATAGGACAGCCAATTGACAGCTGCCTCCGGATTACCGGATTGTGCGGGGAGTGCGAAGAAGCGGCTGTAGATCGCCTCATACCCTGACCCGCTACTGGCGGTAAGCGGCGCTTCAGCGGACAGGGTAGAGTTCCCGTGCTTCTGCCATTCCGAGAGCGGAAGCGCAGCAACTGCAAGCTTACCATCCTGAAGCATATCCCAGAGGTCTGTGTTCGTACGGCTGGTGAGAAAGAAATAATTGCCTGCATATTGTGTCCATTCCAGCAGAGCTGGACTGATCGATTCCAGGTTTCCGCCCATGCTCTCCAGAACTGCCGAATAGCCGTAGGGGTTACGCGTATCCATTGCCAGCAGGTATCGTTGCTTATTTGGCTGTTCACGAATTACTTTAAGCAGCTCATTCCACTGCTCCAGACTTCTGGGCAACCCTGTAATTCCCAGTTCCGCGAGCCGCTTCGGCGAATATACAAGTACGTAGGGGTCAATATCAAGGGGAACTCCCCAATCGTAACCATTCCATTGCATTTGCGGAATCAGGGTGGTCAGCGGTGCACTTCCCGGAACACTCTGGTAAATATCTACCGGCAGCAAATAGCCTTGTGTCGCCAAGTCCGTGATGCTGCGGCCGTCGGTCATAATAATATCCGGACTCCGGCCAATCGTCAGATCCTGCTGCAGAATCTCATTAGCTTCAGCGCTGTCAACATTGCTCAAGATTACCCGGGTACCGCTCGACAAGCTATAGTTATTGCTGATCCGTTCCAGTTCATTAAATTCCTCTTTGCTCATGGACACCCGGATGCTCAAGCTTTCAACATTGTCTTTATCGCCAGATTCAGAATGCTCTGATGGGTTAAGCGGCTGCTTCAGCGGATAGGTATCATCACTGGTGTCCAGCTCCATGCTGGGGGACAGGCTTGTCAGCGATAGCAATAATATAGCAAACAACAGCCAGTAGTTTCTCCTTCTCAGCACGATTCTTTCTCCTCCCGCCTATGACTCGTCACCCCTATTTTACCAGATGATTCTCCGCTTGTCTGCGGGTTTGAAAACGTTCTCTTTCTATTATATAGGTGTGAACGGCGAGGACCAAAACTTTGCGGCATTTGGTCATTCCGAGAAAGATTTGGACTTCCGATCGCTGTTATCCTCAGATTTCCTGATTTGAATTACCGCCGCTGCGGTAGAAATTCGAGGATAAAGGCGAACGCTGCCGCTTCTCCAGTTCCAAACTTCCTCTCCATTCTTTGCCACAAAAAAATTTATCCCCCGCCGTTCCTTTGGGGGGGGCAATGACAAACAGCCGGAAATGATCTCCCGGCTGTTTGCTGTAAATTGCAGCCCTTCTGCGGCTGGACTGATGAAAGAGTACTAATTGGAAAAGGATGCTGGTATGTTAGCCCGATACTTATAGCAAGTCGGCAGCCAACTGGGCCAAGTGTGAACGCTCGCCCTTTTCAAGGGTAATATGTCCGCTGATCCCCTGTTGCTTGAACTTCTCCACGATATAGCTGAGTCCGTTGCTTGCAGCATCCAGATAAGGATGATCAATCTGCTCGGGGTCACCCATAAGGATGACTTTACTGCCTTCTCCCGCTCGGGAGACGATGGTCTTCACTTCGTGGCGGGATAAGTTCTGTGCCTCATCAATGATAATGAATTGAGACGGAATCGAACGTCCGCGAATATAGGTGAGGGCTTCCACTTGAATACTGCCGAGACCCATCAAAATTTTATCGATATCACCGGACTTCTTTGTATCGAACAAAAATTCCAGATTATCATAAATCGGCTGCATCCATGGACGCAGCTTTTCGTCTTTCTCGCCGGGAAGGTACCCGATATCCTTACCCATTGGCACCACCGGACGGGCAATCAGCAGCTTCTTGTACTTATGCTCATCTTCTACTTTGAACAGTCCGGCAGCCAGAGCCAGTAACGTTTTCCCTGTTCCCGCTTTACCGGTGATAGTGACCAACGGGATATCGTCATTGAGCAGCAGCTCCAGCGCCATCCGTTGTTGAGCATTGCGGGCACTGATTCCCCATACCGCATCATTTCCTAGATAAAGCGGCTCCAGACGGGACGCATCGCTGTTGACTTTAAGCAGAGCCGATTTGCCGGTGCCAATCTCATCCTTTAAAATAACAAATTCATGCGGGTACAACGGATAAGACAAGGATAATTGTTTGATAGACAAGGAACGGTGGCTGTAATATTCATCGATAAGCGAAGGATGGACCATCAGCGATTGATAGCCGGAATACAGCTCATTCAGATCACCCGTACGGTCGGATAAATAATCCTCCGGTGTTATGCCAAGCACATCCGCCTTGATGCGGACGAGCACATCTTTACTCACGAGCACCACAGGACTTGGTTCAGCCTTTTCATTCTCCTCATGGAGATAATTAAGCGCGACAGCCAATATCCGGTTATCATTGGAGACTTCACCGAACATTTCTTGTACTTTTACGAAGCTGCGGTGGTTAAGCTCTACCTTCAGCGTGCCTCCATGCTCCAGTACCACACCGCTATGCAAGTGGCCGAGTTCACGAAGTCCGTCTAATAAGCGCGACACGGTGCGGGCGTTGCGGCCGATTTCATCGGCATTGCGCTTCTTGGAGTCGATTTCTTCCAGGACTACTGCCGGAATGACAACTTCATGCTCCTTGAAAGCAAAAATCGAATTGGGGTCGTGCAAAAGCACGTTGGTGTCTAGTACAAATATCTTTTTCATGTTATCCCCTCCACAGCGCCTGGTTTGATTGGTCATACATAACTCTATTCAGCGAGGGTAAGCTAAGGTAAAGACCTGATCTTTCGCTGAAAGGAGTACGCATATGAGAAAATCAATGTGTCTGTTGCTGGTACTGCTGCTGCTGACAAGCTGCGGTATCGCTAATAAAGAGTCATCACCCTCTCCTCAGGATAAACAATCGGCAAAATCATTAAGCAGCCAGGGGAACCAGGGAGTGCAAAATTTATCGGGTGAAGGAGCCACTGCCGCCCCCATACCTTATTCACAGCCCGGACAACCTTCTGACGGCAGAGGTGAAAGTGATGTTGTACTCAAGGACCATTTTGAGCGGCTTGCCAAAAGAGTTCCCGGTGTAAAGGGCGCTCACTGCGTCGTTATGAACAATGTCGCTGTTGTCGGTATTGATGTTGATGGATCTCTTACCCGGTCCCGAGTCGGAAGCATTAAATATTCTGTGGCAGAAGCCATCCGCAAGGACCCTAGAAGCAAGGATCCAAGAAGTGTAAAAGCATTCGTCACCGCTGACATGGATATATCCAGCAGACTTGCCGAAATGGGCAAACACATCAGCAAGGGACATCCGGTGTCTGGTTTCGCCTCTGAGATGGCAGACATTATCGGACGTATTATCCCGCAGCTTCCGAAAGATACCAAGCCCAAAGGCAATCAATAGAAGCTGTCTTGGTTCAAAGAATTGGACAAAAAAAGCCTAGTGACTTGATCACTGGGCTTTTTGCATGGCGGCAAACACCTGTCCGTCCAGCTTATCAGCCGCACGCGCATCGTATACCTTCGCATATTTTGGTGCGGACTCCAATTGTGCGCCATAGAAAAGCGCATTGCGGACCGCTTCAATTTCAACATCAAAACAGCACATCTTGAACGGAACATCGGACAGCGGATCCTGCCTGACGGAAGCACGACCGTTAATAGCATGAACGGTACCCTCGCCAAAGACCGTGATGGTGACCATCGGATTTACCTTCATGTTGTTCACAAGTCTGGAACGGTGGTCGACAGCCAGTCGCACAATAGAAGGGCTAACTGCATAGATCCAGGAAATCGCGGTGGACGTTGGTCCGCCAGTTTCCGCATCCACAGTGTTCAGTAGAACAAAAGTTTCCGACTGCAGCATGGTAAGCAATGTTTCGTTAAGCTGTGCAACGGCTTCGGACATAAGTACAGGCCCCCTATGCAGCTTGGATGCATTCAATTTATTATATTATAGCACATGCCCGAACTTGCATTCAATTTTGGGATGTTGGTGCAATGCCGGCAATGCGGTCTTGAAGACTTTTCTTGGCTGCGTCCAGCTCTTCATCGTTAATATATACATATGGGCTGCGCCACGTTCCGGTTACCGGTTTGAATTCAATGTTCTCCTTGGAAATCTTCCAATAGGTAGTGATCATATTCTTGATCTGTTCATTCTCAATATCAGTCTTCATATTGTCATCCACAGCGTCGAGCACCTTACCGATCTTCAGAACACCGCCCAGTGACTGCATCTGTCCAACCAATGAATGCAGAACTTCGTTCTGGCGTTTGTTGCGGTCAAAATCATCTGAAGCCTTGGTCTTTGGGCTGCAGTTCGACTTGCGGTAGCGCACGTAATCGAGCGCATCATCGCCGTTCAGCTTTGCCGGCCCCTTCTTCAGGTCGATATCCGTACCATCTACACTATCCGTGTAACACATATTTTCACTAATATTGACATCCACTCCGTCCAGCTCATCCACAACATCACGGAAGCCCTGGAAATCAAGGACGGTCACATAATCCACATCAACATCAAGGTATTTGCCCATCATGGTCTTCATCTCATCTTCAGCAAGAATACCTGAGGATTTCTCCTTGCTTTTGAACCGGGCATAAAATTCATTAATCTTGGTCTTCTTGTACCCGCTAAGCTCCACATAAGTATCCCGGGGAAGCGAGACTACTGTAGCGGACTGTGTTTTGGGGTTAAGCGACACGACCATAATCACATCGGTCAGATTGGAAGGATGCTTCGGCCGATTGTCTGTCCCCAGCAGCAGCATTGTGATGGGCTTCTCTGAGGCGGAATGTCCCGCCTTTACTGGCTGGTCTACACCGAAGCTGCCTTGGTCAAACTTCCAATACAGAAAGCCGCCATATCCCAGAACAGCGAGAATGACAATGATTAGAATAACCAAAAGCATTCTTCCCATCCTCGCCAATGCTCCGCGTTTCTTAACATTTTTCTTTGGCACGGGTCTAACCGTGCTGTTCGGCTGCGGTCTGCCGCTTCTCTGATTCCCGCTCGATCTTGGAGGCAAACTGCCTTTATTTGTACTCATAATGGAATAAGGTCCTTTTCATATCAACTGGTATTCAATTGCTCACTCTTTCAATTAGACGAATTCAAGCGGCAAAAGTTGCGATTACTGTCGTTTGCCCGCTGCTGCCGCCTTACGTCTCTGCCGGGCCTCAACCATGTAGCGGACCCGTACAAGCAGCATAAGCCCTACAGCCACCAACAGGCACTGGATAATGGGCAGCTTGTCGTGCTGGAAGATGAGCAACATGCCCGAGCCCACCGCCATCATCAGGTATAACACAATTTCCTTGCCGATAGGCAGCTTCTGATTCACGCGGAAAACGCGGTTGTACACATAAGTCAGTAAAATAAAGATGACAATGTAAGCGACAATAGGATGCTCAGCGAACCAGATCTGCAAAGCTCGTCACTCCCTCCGGGAATAAGTTCGCTTACATTATAACATTCAACACGCTTTTATACCGCAAGAATCCTAAGAATTTGAGGGAATTAAAATCGGCTTATTTAAATCAAAAACCGCCGGAATGATCCGGCGGCTTAAATGAAGAACGGAATGCTGTACTGTGGCAGAGCAAACAACCATTCGTTCAGAACAACTTAGGCTTGGCTGGCTTGCGCCGCTTTACGCTGTTTTTCCACACGTTCGCGTTCGCCCTTATTCAGGATCTTTTTGCGCAAACGGACAGATTTTGGTGTGATTTCGCAATATTCATCATCGTTCAGGTACTCAAGCGCACCTTCCAGTGAGAACAGGCGAGGGGTCTTCATCTTCACCGTTTCATCCTTCGTTGCCGAACGAACGTTGGTCAACTGCTTTTCTTTGCAGATGTTAACGATGATATCGTTATCGCGGGTATGCTCCCCTACGATCATGCCTTCATAAATTTCAGTACCTGGTTCCAGGAAGAGAATACCACGGTCCTCAACGCCCATCATGCCGTAAAGAGTAGTGTTTCCAGTCTCACTGGATACAAGTACACCTTGATGACGTCCGCCAACCTGGCCACCAATCAGTGGAGCGTAGCTGTCAAAGGCATGGTTCATTACACCATAGCCGCGTGTCAGCGTCAGGAAGTACGTATTATAGCCGATCAATCCGCGTGCAGGAATCAGGAATTCCAGACGAACCTGTCCGGTACCGTGATTGATCATGTTGACCATTTCCGCTTTGCGAGTACCCAGACTCTCCATAACGGCTCCCATACTTTCTTCAGGAATATCAATCATCAGACGCTCAAGCGGCTCCATTTTGGCACCGTCGATTTCCTTGACAATAACCTCAGGTTTGGATACCTGCATTTCATAACCTTCACGACGCATATTCTCAATCAGAATCCCCAGGTGAAGCTCACCGCGTCCGGAAACGATAAATGCATCCGGGCTGTCAGTTTCCATCACGCGCAAACTCACATCGGTTTCAAGCTCTTTGAAGAGCCGCTCACGCAGCTTACGGGAAGTCACCCATTTACCTTCTCTACCCGCAAAAGGACTGTTGTTCACGAGGAACGTCATTTGCATGGTTGGTTCATCAATCTTCAGGACAGGCAGCGCTTCAGGGTTCGCCGGATCGGCAATCGTCTCACCGATGTTAATATCCTTGATACCGGCAATGGCCACGATGTCGCCAGCGCCCGCTTCTTCTGTTTCTACACGCTTAAGACCCTGGAAGCCGAACAGCTTCTCGATACGGGCTGTTTTGCTCTTGCCGTCACGCATGATGACCGTAACGGATTGGCCTTGCTTAATTATGCCACGGTTCACGCGTCCGATAGCAATACGTCCCAGATATTCATTGTAGTCCATCAATGTTACAAGGAACTGCAGTGGTTCTTCAATTTTTTCAGTTGGAGCCGGGATATGCTGGGTAATGGTTTCGTACAGTGCAAGCATCGTTTCATCCTGCTTCTCAGGATCCATGCTGGATGTACCGTTAATTGCGGAAGCATAAACAACCGGGAACTCCAATTGGTCGTCACTGGCTTCAAGCTCAATAAACAGATCCAGGACTTCATCAATAACTTCCTTCGGACGTGCAGCCGGACGGTCAATCTTGTTCACGACAACGATAGGTGTCAGGTGCTGCTCCAGCGCCTTACGCAGAACGAATTTCGTTTGCGGCATGCAGCCTTCATACGCATCGACAACTAGTAGTACACCGTCAACCATCTTCATGATGCGTTCTACTTCACCGCCGAAGTCGGCGTGTCCAGGGGTATCTACGATGTTGATCAGGAACTCTTTATAGGTAATTGCTGTATTTTTGGCTAGGATGGTAATTCCGCGTTCCCGCTCCAGATCGTTCGAGTCCATGGCCCGTTCTTGCAGGTGCTCGTGAGCGCTGAAAATTCCTGATTGCTGCAGAAGCTGATCGACGAGTGTTGTTTTGCCATGGTCAACGTGGGCAATGATCGCAATATTGCGGATATCTTTTCTTGAATGCATGATTTGTATCCAAATCCTCTCATTTATCAAATTAAAAATGTTTAAATTTATAGCTTGTCGCGGCAGTCTCACAAAAGAAGCGCCAGGCAGAAAGCCGACGCTTCAACATATCCTTAATATTATAGTGAAAGTACTATGAAAAGCAAGTCTTTTTATGAAAAAACGGTTTCCAACTCCGTTTAATTTTGCTAAAGTTGCATTCGGGCAATTTCCCCGTTCCTTCTTTGATCTAGTTTCGCAGGATATAGCTGTTTTACCAGCCTCCGTTCCACTTTTTACGGCCCCCCGGTTTGCCCCGTCCAAAGATCAGCCAGGCACCTGCTGCAATCAGAATAGCTCCGAGCAAATAGAGTGCTCCCGTTCCCAGCATGCTGAAGATCAACAGTACAAGACTGAGCAGTCCCAGAAGGACAGCTGTAGTCGTAAGTCCGCCGTTTCGTCCCGGTGAATAGAGTGAATACTCATACAGTCCGACAGCAATGCCCAGCAGCAGCAACGGCCACAGATGAGACATCAGTCCCCAGCCCCAGGTATTGCAGAAACCCAGCAGCAAACCGTATACGGTCAGTATCCCAGCGGGCAGCAGCACGGATGCGGGAGCCCGGCGGCTGAAGAAAAGCACATGCAGGAACAGGCCGGGAACCAGAATCACGAGTGGCCACAGCGCACGCCCGAGAAAGCCGAACACCCCCAGCTTTCCGAACAGTATCACTATGCCGGCAACGAATATAAATATACCCAGTTTTGCGTCATTTTTGGAAGACATTTTCCACCCGTCCCTTCAAGATTCATGTCTCTTCACTCAGACCCGCCACTGCGACACACAAGCATGTGACAGGATTCCCTTTATATTTTATCTGAAAAATAAATAAAACACCATCATTCTTCTTGTTATTGGTTCCCATGCTAAGAAGAAACGACTTCGCCGTCCTCTGAAAGAGGCTTGCAGCCGTTTCTCCAAAAATATAAGGATAATTTATAGCGTGAAACATATCAATTCTTATATTTCAAAAAGACCGGGCCAAAGCTGTTGTACAGCTCTGACTCAGCCTAGGGATCCTTTTCAGAGTTCTACTTTACCGATAAGGTGCCGCGCTTGAACAAGCCCGATACCACCACAATGATTCCGAGCAGCAGCGGCAGCATCGAGTGGATCGACGGCAGCAGGAAGGAAATCACCGCACCAAATTTGGCATCCTGAAGCAGCATATCTCCCGCCGTATATGCAAGAATATATGCCCCAATGTAGATTAGTACTGGGAAACGATGCAGCCAGCCCACAATGATTCCGCTGCCCCAGACTACAATCGGAATGCTTAAAGCGATACCGATCACAATCAGTGCAAGATCCCCCTTCGCCACGCCTGCAATGGCCAGCACATTGTCCAGACTCATAATAAAGTCAGCGAGCAGAATGGTGCGGACGGATTTCCATATGGTAGAGCTCTCTTCTACCCGGACATCCTCTTCCTCCTCAAGCAGCAGCTTGAACGCGATCCACAGCAGCAATATCCCCCCGCCGGCCTCGATATAAGGAATCTTCAGCAGCAGTACTGCGGCAAACGTCAGCAGGCAACGCAGCACAACTGCACCGGCAGCCCCCCACCAAACCGCCAGCTTGCGGTGCTGCTCCGGCAAATTTTTGCTGGCCATTGCGATAACCATTGCATTATCTCCGCTCAGCACGAGATTGATCATCAGTATTTCACCAAGCAGCAATAAAGAATCCATTTGACTTCAGCCTCCCCGAACTGCATGTATTTACATGTATGTCCAAGCCGGGCAAGCTATGCTTCTTGGGCAGGCTTTTTTGCAAGGTACGAATGTCCGGGGTTTTTATAGCGTATACAACACTATACGGTTCAGGGCAACTTCCAAAATGCATACACATACTCAGGATGAACGTTTTGTACGAAGCTGATCCAAAAAGTAATTCTAACAAAACACTAGGAGTGACACGCTCTTGAACACATCCGTTTGGGATTTCATTTTGCCGCTGCTCAATATTATCTTTCTGGATCTGATTCTGGCCGGTGACAATGCCATAGTCATTGGCCTCGCTGCACGGAATTTACAGGGAAAAACACAGAAAAAAGCGATCTTGCTGGGTACAGGCGGAGCTGTAGCACTACGGATTATCGCCACTATTCTGGTAGTTTGGCTGCTTAAGATTCCCTGGCTGCTGCTGTTCGGGGGTCTTCTGCTCATTCTGATTGCTTATAAGCTGCTGACCGGAGATAACGGGGGGCCAAATATTCAGGCCGGGGGGACACTTTGGTCGGCGGTCCGGACGATCATTATTGCGGATGCTGCCATGGGTCTGGACAATGTGATCGCCATCGCCGGGGCTGCCAATCATAATATAGTGCTGGTTGTGCTGGGACTGCTGATCAGTGTTCCAATTGTCGTCTGGGGCAGCACCCTATTCATTAAGCTGATGGGGCGCTATCCCTGGATCATTTATATCGGCGCTGCCGTACTTGGACTGACGGCCTCAAGCATGATTACCGAAGAGCAGCGGATCGGTCCATTTGTTGAAGAGCATCCGCTGCTGCGTGTTCTTTTTATTCTGCTGGTGATTACAGGGATCCTAGCAGCCGGACACTGGAAGCGGGTCCGGGATCACCGGAAATCGGTACATGGCGGACCGGCTGTCTAAGGAATTCCCAACCCGTCACAGGATAACACCGAATGAATAAAGGAGTGCACCATTGACCATAAGGTCTGGTAGCACTCCTTCTTTTTGACTAGAACCATTCCTCTTGAAGCCCAGCGTCCGCCGGGACCATATCCCTTGGCTTTTCATCCCCGTAAGGAGTAATGGTGACCGTCTCTGTGCCGGCGACCGCGGCATCCAGGAGGCTACTATAACCCGGAAGGGTAGCTTCAATTTTATCCACGATCCGCAGGTTAGGATTAGTCGTCGGCGATTTGGGGACAAACAGTGTGCAGCAATCCTCGTAGGGGAGGATAGAGAGTTCATAGGTACCAATGGTTTTGGAAATGTCCACAATTTCGCTCTTGTCCATCATCACGAGAGGACGCAGCAGCGGAAGCGGGGTCGCACGGCCGATTACATTCATGCTGGAAAGCGTCTGGCTGGCAACTTGTCCGAGGCTTTCTCCTGTAACGAGAGCCAGTGCCCCCTCCTGCTCAGCCAAACGCGATGCAATCTTCAGCATGGCCCGGCGCATCAACGTAACGATTAGATTATCCTGTCCGATACCGGTAAAAGAGGTCTGCACCTCCGTAAATGGAACAAGATGCAGCTTAATGACACCCGCATATCTTGACAGCACCCGCGTCAGATCTACGACTTTTTGCCTGGCTAGCTCGCTGGTATAGGGAAAGCTGTAGAAATGGACACATTCGATTTCGAGTCCCCGCCGCATGGAGGACCAGCCAGCGACAGGACTGTCAATACCGCCAGACAGCAGCAGCATGGCTTTGCCGTTGGTGCCCAGAGGGAAGCCTCCCACACAGGCAATATTTTCACAGAAAATAAACGTATGGCCTTCCCGGATTTCAATTCTCAGCTCCATCTGCGGTGACTTCACATCCACAAGCAGACCCGGATAGCCTTGTAGCAGCGGTGTTGAAATAAGCTTATTCATTTCTATTGAACCATAAGGGAATTCCTTCCATACCCGCCGTGCATTCACCTTAAAGGTCGTGCCGGCTGGTGGCGCTGCAATCTGCAAAAAGGTCCGGCTGACGGATAATATATCCTCAAATTCCGATTGCGAAACTTTGACCGGACTGATGGAAGCAATACCAAAAACGTTGCGCAGCACAGCGATCAGTTCCTCTGCAGGTTCTCCGTTCAACTGAACGTAAATGCGTCCGAATTCCTTGCTTAAACTGACCTTGGGAAAGGGCTTGACCATCTCCTGCACATGGCGTAACACTGTTTTTTCAAACCGCGAGCGGTTTTTCCCTTTTAAAGTAAACTCTCCGAACCGCAGCATCAACATGTCTGCATACTCGCTACTTCTTACTATCCCTGCCCTGGGTTCAACCGCGTATCCATTCTCTATCTCTTTCATGTATTACTTCATGCCTCCTTCAGCTTTCTTCAATGACTGTACCGCAGCCAGCAGCGCTTGTTCAAGCTTGTCAACATCAGCTTCCGTATGGCTATCCCCAAGGCTGATCCGGATACCGCCAAGTGCCACCGGGACATCTCGGCCCATCGACAGCAAGATCCGGCTCGGTTCGGCAAGACGCGAAGAGCAGGCTGAACGGGTCGAGACGGTCATCCCCAGCTCCTCTAGCTTTCGGGCGAGAACCTCTCCCTTCATGCCCGGGTAGGAGAAATGGACAATATGAGGGGCACCGTCCTCTCTGCTGTTCAGAATTAGCTCGGGTATACGTGAGATAAAATGCAGTAGCCGGTTACGAAGCGGAATCAGCCGTCTGCTGAGCTCCTCCCGATTCTCACCGCTCATTCGCACAGCCTTGGCTGAAGCCACAATCCCCGCTACATTCTCGGTTCCGGCACGGTTTCCATTCTCATGAGAGCCTCCCGTCAAGAGCGGAAACAGTGTTACCCCTTCTCTGGCAACCAGGATACCTGTACCGCGTGGTCCGCGAATTTTATGCGGGGACAAGCTGTACAGATCAGCCTGCCACTCCTTCAGCTGAGTTTCAAGCTTACCGTATCCCTGCACCCCGTCAACATGGAACAAGGTCCGCCGATTCACAGCTTTGATTCCCTCGCCAATCTCCCGCAGCGGCTGCACTGTTCCAATCTCATTGTTGACATGCATGACACTAACAAGCACCGTATCCGGGCGGACAGCAGCGGAAACAGCTGCCGGATCCACCATTCCCGAGCTTTTTGGCGCGACAAAAGTAACCTCCCATCCTAGACCTTGCAGCTGCAGGCAGCTCTCAAACACGGAAGGGTGTTCCAACTGTGTTGTTACGATATGACGCCCCCTGCCCTGATACTGCAGGGCAGCACCTTTTATAGCCAGGTTATTGCTCTCGGTTGCTCCCGAGGTAAATAGTATTTCATTCGGCTGTACGCCAAGTGAAGCTGCGCACACTTCCCGCGCACGAGTGATAAGCCGCTCTGCTTCCACCCCTGCGCGGTGCAGGGAAGAGGGGTTGGCATAATGCAGCCTCATGATTTGTTCTACGGTCTGCACCACCTCATCGTAAGGAGGTGCAGCAGCTGCGTAATCCCAATAAAGCATATATTGAAGGTCTCCTTTGTGTCTTTCTTAGCAGCGTGCAGGAATCTCCTGCAACCCATCTAGGGCGAAAAAGGATCAAACGGTCCTTTGCCACCACTGTGGTCTAAGGGTAACCCGTTTGATCCTTTTTATTATACCGCGTATTTCGCGCGGGCGCGTTCTATTTTGGTGATATAAGCCTGGGTTTCCTTTGGAAGCTGCGACAGATTGGCCAACAGCTCCAGGTCATTGTTAACACCCAGCTTGTTCACACGACCCGGACCGGCATTATAAGCGGCAAGCGCCATGTTCTCCTGCCCGTTATACCGTTTCAATTGATAGGATAAATAGCGTACCCCACCGTCGATGCTCTGAGCCGGGTCAAAAGGATCTGATACACCCAGTCCGTTTGCCGTTCCATCCATTAGCTGCATCAGCCCTTTGGCTCCGGCTGAAGATACAACATGAGGATTAAAAGAGGATTCTGTATCAATAACCGCTTTGATCAGATCAACAGGAACGCCGTATTTCGCACTCGCCGTTTGAATCAGGTCTTCATAATCTGTAGGTTTCGTCTCCGTTATTTCCCCGGAAATGGAGTTATAGGCTTCTCCTCCCCCGCCAATTTGCTGCCACAACAGCCCGTTTAAGGATGAACTGTCCATTGAGGCCAGCGCATTGCCGATGTCCCCGCTGGTATTCTTGAGTGCACTCTCCTGCAGGAGGGCCGCAAATTCTGCGGATGAGCTGCCCGAAGCTGCCGATTTATTTTTGACCATCACATTTTTAACCTGGGAAGAGCTTCGTAAATCGATCCATTTCAGCTGGCCGGTTCCGCTTCCTGTTGCTGCGGCATTAATCACCATTCTGAGCATTCCTTCTTTCAAGGTTGTTTTATATGTTAAGGTTCTCATTTCAATTCTAAAATACGCCTTTATTTTACAATTTCTCCGCTGTAATTGCTATATGCCGACACGAAAAAACAGACTTCAGACCCGCATAGATAGGTCTTAAAGCCTGTTTCGATTCCCTTCTTACATTGGATTATACGGCTAACGGGCAAAAGGAATCATAATAAAATAGCTGAGTGTGGATACAATTCCCAGCCCCATGGCCCACGCCCCTGCAGTTTTTTGCCCCCTGGCATAGGCATAATAGCCAAGGACTGCTGCAATGGGTCCCAAAATAATAGACCAGATAAATAAGGAAACGATCCCAAACCCCAAGCCGACATACCCAATCGTACGGCTCCCCGTGTTTGTTCCGTCTTCCTTTTTGGCTTCTTCTGCATCTGCCCCGTTAATATGCCCTCTGTGCACATGAGCCGGCAACGGGTTGATCTCGGCTGCATATTCCTCATTTAGGGCCCTGTCCCGCCGGGGATAATCTATTCTCCGCGGACGCAGAATTATTTTTGGGCGTGAATCACGGTCCAGACTGGAATCATCACTACGCTTGTCCATGGCGGTGCCCTCCTAATCCTTCGGCTTGAACGTCAGACAACAGGTGGCAGAAGAAGTAGACGCATGATCGTGATGGCCCTTGTCAGTCATTTCTTCGGCATACTCTTCCAGATAAGCACTGCCCGAATGTTTGTCGATTTCGATCAAAATTTGATCTGCGCGGCACAGGTTCTGCTCTCCCCAATAATTACAGTTGCTCACACTGCATTTCACAAGTGGTTTGGCGGTTGTCATCGTTATCACCTCGGCTTCATTATGTCCGCGGAAGGCCACACCTATCCTGCAAAAAGGGTTTCCAATTGAACACACGCCCCCCAGCTTCCGCCAACAATCAAGTGGAAACGGCATAGAAATCCTTATAAGGACGGAAGCCGTTTCAGTTTCCCCATTGGTAAGCCTGCCACTCCTACTGCCAAGCCTGTAGCGGACTTTCACCGCCAAGTTATCGCCGATGCCGGGGCACGCAAAAAAGACCACATCTGCCATATCCATGGCAAATGCGGTCCAGTTGTACCGGGACTATTCAGCTCAGGCTATACCTGATTCTGCATGCGTTTCTCGGTCAAATAATCATTTTCATAGTAGCTTAGGTCATCCCGCAGTTCTTCGTAAACCTTGGTGATATCCATAATAATGTCGCGGGCCGGACGAACCGGCTTTTTCCGGAAACGGATGGCATCTTGGCCGGTATAGGCATAACGCCCATCTTCGGAATAGCTTTCATTCTTGGGATAAAAGAAGTTGTTTACCCCAAAATGATATACGTTATATAGCGCTTTTTGCGCAAAGGCTTCATCGAATGTGGCACGCCGCAAAGCAACCCCAAGCTTCTCATATGACATTTCCGAGAACACCAACAAATGGCGGAGATCGGACAAAAAGCCTTGATAAAAGAGCAGCGTTTCCTCATCTTCCTCTGTAGCCAGTTGCGGCAGCGCATGCTGATTCAGGAATAATTCCATTTTTCCGATTACGGATTTAAGCTTTTCTCTCGTCGTTTCACACAGTTTCTGCACATTGGCTGCTGACATGGCGATTGCTCCCCCTTATTATTCCTGGCTCATGAAAGTTGAATTAAATTAAGCGAGGTTTTTCCAAGTGTTTTACTTAGTAAGCACTTACTTTCTGATATTAACATAAATCCTTGGACGACGGTATCCTTTTCTGCAATGCATAAAACCTGTGTTCACTCCTAAACCTACAGCTATTACGATTCCATGAAGGAGCGGAAAATATGTCACGCAAAAATGTAATGCTTGCCGGTCTGGTCACCGCCGCTTTTACCATAGCAGTTCTAACGTTCACATTTCGTTCCGATGGAGAGCCTAAGCCGGGGCAAGCCTCTGTGCCTAATCCTTCACAGGAAAAAACGATTAAGAAGGCCACACTTTCTCAGGATGTCATCGCCACTGACCGCTTGAACCGGGTAGATGTCAGCAAGCATCTGAGAACGATGCTCCTCGAGACGAATGGCAAAACGCCCGAGGATATTTCAGCATATGCCAAACGTCTACAGCAGGGACACGGCCATATCACCATGCTGATGTGGATTGATTTCCGAACGAAGCAGACCAGTACCTTTAAATCATCCTTTCCAGAGGGAAGCGACCAGGAAAACAAACAGCTACTGAAATATCTGAATACTGCAAAAGCCGCAATCAAGGGGCATCAGGCTTATGAATCCCCTTCTTTTATTATCGGCAATAAAAAATATTATTTCACCGCCCAGCGCGATCAGCAAGGCCGTTATGGGGTCATCGCCCTGATTCATCAAAGGATCCTGGATAAGGTGGCTGAGCACCAGCTCAAGAATCTGCGGCTAATCCCCTATCCGAAGGAAGGCAAGTACCGCGTCGAATCAGTCCACGCCGATACTCTGAAGGATCTCACCGTCAAAACTGGCCATGACAACGAGAATGCCAGCCATTATTACGAAAATGAGATTGTCGTCCGCTTCAAAAATGGTCACCCTACCGCAGGACAGCTGCAGACCATTGCCGCTGATATCCGCAGTAAGGAGCCGCGCAAACTCGGTTACGCCTACATTTTCCGCTCGGGGAAGATGAACTATACCCAGTTAAAAACCTATTTCAACGACAAATGGCATCCGCAGTATACGGAACCTCACTATATGTATTTAACCAATGATGCCGTCAGCGAAAATAAAGCCACAGTAATTACACCGAATGATTTACTTTTTTCCGCTTACCAGTGGAATCTGCCGGCTATCGAAACTGAACAGGGCTGGAATCTATCCAAAGGCAGCAAAGATGTCATTGTCGCGGTGGTAGATACCGGGGTGCAGGCAAATCATCCGGACCTCAAAGGCCAACTGCTTGCCGGATATAATGCCATAACGAAAACGTCCCCCCCTGACGATGATGTGGGTCACGGCACACATGTTGCGGGAATTATAGGGGCATTAACCAATAACGGAGAAGGTGTGGCCGGCATTAGCTGGTATAATAAGATTCTCCCGGTAAAAGCACTAGACAACTCAGGTGCAGGCACTACCTATTCCGTAGCCGAAGGGATTATCTGGGCTGCAGACAAGGGTGCCAAAGTGATTAACCTCAGTCTGGGCAACTATGCCGATTCGCAATTTCTGCATGATGCGATTAAATATGCCTACGACCGCGATGTGGTAATTGTATCCGCTGCAGGAAATGACAATACAGAACGTCCTGGTTTTCCTGCCGCCTATCCCGAGGTCCTTGCAGTTGCTGCAACAAATGCCACGGGTGAAAGAGCTTCCTTCTCCAATTACGGGGAATATATTGATGTCGCCGCTCCCGGGGAGAGCATTGCGAGCACTTATCCCGACAACCAGTATGCGGCACTGTCCGGAACCTCGATGGCCAGCCCGCATGTTGCGGCACTCGCCGGACTGGTGCGTTCGCTGAACCCGGCTCTGACCAATAAGGAAGTAATGGCAATGATGACATCAAACGCCATAGATCTGGGTGATCCCGGCCATGACAAATATTACGGCTCAGGCCAAGTGGATATCTACAGGACTCTGCAGGCAGCAGCGGGAGGCGAGGTTCCGCTTCAGCTGTTCCCGCAACGTGTCGGCCGCCAGCTCAACAGTCTCCGGCAGAGTCTCGAAAATCATTAATCCGAAGAGCGGAGATGCTTGTCCAGCAAAATAAGGAACAGCTTCAGGCCACGCTCCATATCCGCTTCCTTCATTTGCGAATAGCACAAGCGGATATGTCTTGAAGGCTGATCACCGGCATAACACACATCGCCGGGCAGAAAAGAAATGCCCTCCTGCTCCGCCAGCTCATGGAGCTTCTTAATACCGGATGCGGAAGGAAGCTGCAGCCAAAGATTCAATCCTCCTTCGGGAAGAACCCATGTCACGCCCGGTGGGGCATATTGCTTCAGCAGCTTGGCAGCCTTCTCCATTCGTCTCCGGAGGGCAATCCGGAGTTTGCGGGCATAATCCTCATATTTATGGGCAATGAACGGGAGTATAGCCCCCTGCGTAAGCAGAGGACTTCCCAGATCACTGGCCGACTTGGCAGCGATCAGCCTGGACAGAATGTTCCCCTCAGCAGCCACACAGGCGATCCGGCAGCCCGGGGCAATGACTTTGCTGAAGCTTTTCATATATACTACATGCCCGTCCTCATCCATTGACTTGATTGAAGGGGGAGGCGGTGTGCGGAAATACAGGTCGCTGAACGGATCGTCCTCCACAATCAGACAGCGGTAGCTGCGGGCAAGCTCCAGCAGCCGCTGTCTTCTTGTTATGCTCATAGTGACACCGCTAGGATTCTGATAGGTAGGGTTGGTATAGATCAGTTTGGGCGGCCTGGCATCACACAGCCGGGTCAGCACATCCACCCGCATCCCCTCATGATCCATAGGCACAAAGATCATCTCCGCTCCTCTTCCGGCAAAAACATCTATAGCCCCGGTATAACTAGGCGCTTCCAGATATACAGTATCCCCCGGACCCACAAAGGTCCGTGCTACAAGATCGATCCCCTGTTGTGTTCCGCTGGTAATCATTAGATCAGCGGAACTGATGTGTATGCCGCGCGGCTGCAAATGCCTGCGCATGATCTCACGCAGCTCTGGATCACCCTGAAAATTGCCGTAGGAAGCCATCAATTCAGGCTGGCCCGTTACCAATGCTGCCATGGTCGAACCAATCGGCTCGAGAGGAAGCAGTTCACTATGAATCGCTGCCAGATGGAATGGGAATTCCACCTCGGTGTAGTCAAAATTGCGCCACAGCTGTGCACGCGGCAAATAATCATCGTATCTGTCCTGCCAGCGTGTCCCGTTCCCTGCTCCGCTTGGCTCATGCTCCGCTACAAAGCAGCCTTTGCCCTGGCTGCATACAATATGTCCCCTCTTCTCCAAATCAGCGTAGGCTTTGCTCACCGTAACCTGGCTTACTTTCAGTGTAACTGCCAGTCCCCTGACGGAGGGGAGCCGGGTTCCCGGCTGCAGGAGCCCGGAAGTGATCCGCTGAGCCAGCGTATCACTGATTTGCTGCGGCAAGGCTTTGCTGCCGCTGCGGAGCAAATCGATATGCATTCTTCCGTCCTCCCAACTGTTATATTCAGCGCTTTACTGTTATACCGCTATGCCGTTATGATACAACAAAATCAAAGCAGCGGGGGCGTATTTTTTTATGAAGATTAATTTTTCAACTGCGGCACAACACTTGGGTTCCTCGGCAGTCCGTGAAATACTAAAGGTAACCCAAGGTAAAAATATAATATCGCTGGCCGGGGGATTGCCCGGAGAAGAATTATTTCCAATGCAGGCGGTCCGGGATGCTTACAACAGGGCGCTAGCTGCGGATACTTCAGCCCTTCAGTATGGCTTGACCGAAGGCTATCTGCCGCTTCGTGAACAAATCGCTGCAAGACTCACCGGACAGGGGATTGCTGTGTCTGCTTCCGACATGATTCTGACTACAGGCTCGCAGCAGGCTTTGGATCTGCTATGCAAAATTATGCTCGACCCTGGCGACAGTGTGCTTGTAGAAGCGCCTACTTATCTGGCTGCGCTTCAGGTGCTTGGCTCTTACCGTGCGGACATCCACACTGTCAAGAGTGACGAACACGGTATGCTCCCGGATCATCTGGAGGAGCAGCTTCGCATCCAGCGGCCCAAGCTGTTGTATGCCGTTCCTACCTTCAACAATCCCTCGGGTGCCACCTGGAGCAGGGAACGCCGCGAACAGACAGTAGAATTATGCCGGCGCTACAATGTTCTTATTCTTGAAGACAATCCGTATGGGGAAATTACCTTCGATGATGCTCAAGGCGCATACCCTCCTACTCTTGCAGCGATTGATCGAAGCGGTGAGGGCGAATCCTGTGTAGTCTACACAGGAACCTTCTCCAAAATCGTCGCCCCGGGGCTGCGCACCGGCTGGATCATCGGGCCTCCTGAATTGATCCAAGTGATCACCAAAGCCAAACAGGCTGCAGATTTGCATTCAAGCGCTATTGACCAGCGGGCGCTGTCCGAACTGCTGCATAACTTTGACCTTGAGGAGCATATCCGCCTGATTTCGCGCGAGTACCATTCACGGATGAAACTGCTCTCCGGTGAGCTGGCATCCCGTGGCTGGGAAGGCACTCATTTTCTTAAGCCGCGGGGCGGTATGTTCCTGTGGCTGACATTGGCCGAACACATTAACGCTGCTAAGCTGCTTCCTTATGCCGTCCGGCAAGGCGTAGCTTTTGTACCCGGCGAGGTGTTCTATTCCGAGCAGCCGCACAGGAATACAATGCGGCTCAATTTCACTCATACGCCGCCTGAGCTTATGCAAATTGCCGTGCAGCGGCTGGATGAAGCCCTGAACATATACGGGCAAAGTGCAGAAGCCTCGCAGCCGATTGCTCAAGCAGATTAAACAACAGTTCAGCATATAAAGTCCTATATTTATACAAATAAGCGGCCCTCCGAGGAGGGCCGCTGTCTTATGATTAAACCAGTTGAATTCAACAATACTTGTAAGTTGTCAGTTAGGAAAGTTTGCCGTAAGCCGGGTTCTGTGCTCGTCGTGGTTCAAACGGGAACTACCCTCCCACCATAAGCGACAATCATCTATCTAGGCCGTACATTACTGCACAGCTCCAGCGACCAACCTAGACGCGCCTCAGGCGAAGGCTGCTTCTTCCGTAAGGAGAAGCTGCGTCTCATTAGGTCTTGCTCCAGATGGGGTTTACCAGGAACGAAGTCACCAGCGTTCCTCGGGGTCTCTTACACCTCGGTTCCATCCTTGCCTGTGCCGCTCGAAAGCGGCCATCGGCGGTCCATTTCTGTGGCACTATCCTTCGGCTCGCGCCGACTGGACGTTATCCAGCACCCTGCCTTGTGGAGCCCGGACTTTCCTCCCGCGGCGTCTTCACGCGCACCGGCGATTGTCTGTCAAACTTTCCTGAACAACATTGTATATTATACAGACTTGCACCTTGGCGCACAAGTGTAAAAATGTGGTTTTACAGGAATGCAAAAGGCTCCGTGTTCACTTGAGAGACATGCACAGCTGTATCATATTTATGCTCAGTCAGCTTGCCCGTCATCCATTCGGCTACCTTCACTTTCATAATCTTCTCTGCATTATGTCCCGGATCAATTAGGGCGATACCGGCCAGAGCAGCGTCCTGGGCTGTATGATAGTCAATGTCTCCAGTCACCAGCACATCTGCTCCTTTGAAGATGGCACTGCTGTAATACTTTGCCCCGGAGCCCCCCATTACGGCAGCTTTACGGATGGGGCGGTTCAAGTCGCCGACGACGCGCACATGGTCCACCTGTAGTCCGCTTTTGACCGTTTCAATGAATTGGCCTAACGTTATCGGCTCCTTAAGCTTCCCGACCCGGCCCAGTCCGAAGCTGCGGCCCTTGAGGTCCATGGAATAGAGGTCATAAGCCACCTCTTCGTAAGGATGGGCCTTCAGCATGGCCTGCACAACTTTGTTCCGGATGGGCAGGGGCACAATCGTTTCAATGCGGATTTCCTCCGCATGCTCCAGCTTGCCCTGCTCCCCAAGGAACGGATCAGAGCCTTCTCTCGGGATGAACGTGCCGTACCCTTCAATATTGAAGCTGCAGTGGCTGTAATTGCCAATCCAGCCGGCACCGGCATTCAGGATGGCATCCAGCACCTTCTGGTGATGATCCTTTGGCACGAAGACCACCAGCTTGGACAACTGTTCAGTATGGATATCCTTGATCGGAGAACCTTCCTGAATGCCGAGAGCTTCAGCCATCCAATCATTCATGCCGCCTTCTGCCACATCCAGATTCGTATGGCTAATATAGACGGCAATATCATTTTTGATCAGCTTCTCATAGAGCCTACCCATTGGAGTATCGGTCTGAATTCCCTTGATCGGGCGGAAAATAATCGCATGGTGGGCGATGATCAGATTGCAACCCCGGACGATAGCCTCGTCCACAACGGTTTCATTCACATCAAGCGCCACAAGGACGCCGGTAATTTCCTTTTGCAGAGATCCCAGCTGGAGGCCTACGTTATCCCATTCCTCCGCCAGATGTTTGGGAGCAAGCTGCTCCATATAACCGATTACCGTTTGGCCTTTGGCAAACATTCCAGCACCTCCGTAATTCGTCTGATCTGTGCTTTGATCTTGCCGCGTTTCTCCTCTGCAGATTCAAGCTCTGAGCGTGACAGAGAAGTTAGAATACCTTCGAGCTTATCAATCTCCCCTTGCCACTTGGCGAAGAAGGCTTCATTGGGCGCCTGAAGCAGCCAAGGTCCCATCTCCAGCAGCAGCTCACGGTCACATACCACACCGGAAGACAACCTAAGCTCCTGGTACAGCTGTTCATTCGTAATTCCGGCAGCCGCCGCTTCCCTCACTGCCGTCAGAATTTCATAGATCTTGCCGTCTTCCTCCAGAATATGCTCGGCGGTAAGTACCCACCCGTGGTTCAAAAGCCAGCGGCGGAGAATATCCTCTCCCACATTCGGCTGCAGCGCGAGGGTTTTGACACCTTCCAGCCTGCCAAGGTTCAACCCACGATCCAGGATCGAAGCAATGAGGGCTCCCCCCATACCTGCTATGGTAATGCAATCCACTTCTCCAGGCTCCAGTACCTCAAGCCCATCCCCATGTCGTACGGCAATCGCCTTCCCGAGTCCGGCCTCTGCAACCCCTCTTCGGGCAGCTTCAAACGGCCCCGGGTTCACCTCTCCTGCAATAGCAGACCGTACCCGTCCGCTCCCAACAGCCGCTACAGGCAAAAGCGCATGATCCGATCCGATATCGGCGACCACGCTGCCCTGCGGAATTTGCTCCAGTACAACCTGAAGCCGTTTTGATAATTTATTGTTATTCATGAAGTCACCCACGGTATCCATTTTTTACGAAATATAAACAGCAGAGCAAGACCTGCCGCGATCTTCAATATCAGTATTAGCGAAACCCACTGTGGAAAATCAGGTCTCAGCAGCAATGCGTCGATCTCAGGCATAATCCACAGCAAAACACCAACGCCCAGGTAGACTCCTGAAACACCATTCACCCGGTGATGCAGCAGCCAGCTCAGCCATACCATAAGCACACACAGCGGCAGATACAGCAGCTCCAGTTCAAGAATAGAGGCATCCGGACGCACCTGACCGAAGAATCCGGCATAGAGCAGGGTCCAGAAAGCAAAACCGCAAAAATGCAAAAGGCTAATGCGGAGGAGAAAACCAAGAACGACCCACAGCAGTCCGCAGCCTGCAATCAGCAAAGGCCTCCAGAAGTCCGGGTCCAGGTTATGTAGTGCAATCAGCCATAATCCGAATCCCAGCGTTAATATGCTGCCTATCCCTGCGAGCATGAGACTGATCATGTTGTTCCGGTCCCGGTAAATGGCGGAGTAGCCATAACAAACAATTAGGACACAGAGTGCTGTTGCAAGTTGCAAAGGCCAGGGAAAAACGCTAAAATAAAGACTAATCAAGAAAATCAAGGAAATAATTCCAAAACCAAACAGCCAAATTTTGATGCTTCCCTGCTGAAGATTGCGGAATGAAATCGGATTGCTGTCCTTCACCTCTGCCTCATCATCATAGAGGTTGGTCAGGAAATCACAATACTGCTCCGGCAACACTTTACTTCTTCTCCAGTACTGAATTTCTCTTAAAATAATTTCACGTTTTTCCAAGTTCAACGGCTCAACCCTCTTTCGGACCTTGACTCTGGCACTTGCTTCTATTCAAGATAAAAGACCTCCTGCCACCGTGCAGCAGAAGGTCGGTTCATAACAACTATTCGAGGAAATCCTTAAGACGTTTGCTGCGGCTCGGATGGCGAAGCTTACGCAAGGCCTTCGCCTCAATCTGGCGAATCCGCTCACGGGTAACGCCGAACACTTTGCCAACTTCCTCGAGCGTTCTCGTCCGTCCGTCATCCAGGCCAAAACGCAGACGAAGCACATTCTCTTCACGCTCGGTTAGCGTGTCCAGCACATCCTCCAGCTGTTCCTTCAGCAGTTCATAAGCAGCCGCATCCGCAGGCGCAAGGGCCTCCTGATCCTCGATGAAATCACCCAAATGCGAATCATCCTCTTCACCAATCGGTGTTTCCAGCGATACCGGCTCCTGGGCAATCTTCATAATTTCTCTGACCTTTTCAACTGTCAGTTCCATCTCGGCGGCAATTTCTTCCGGCGACGGCTCACGTCCAAGCTCCTGCAGCAGCTGACGGGATACCCGGATCAGCTTGTTAATGGTTTCTACCATGTGTACCGGAATACGGATCGTACGGGCCTGGTCTGCAATCGCCCGTGTGATAGCCTGACGAATCCACCAGGTCGCGTACGTACTGAATTTGAATCCTTTGTTATGGTCAAACTTCTCAACGGCTTTGATCAGACCCATATTGCCTTCCTGAATCAGGTCCAGGAACAGCATTCCGCGTCCGACATACCGTTTGGCGATACTAACTACGAGACGCAGGTTCGCTTCAGCCAGACGGCGTTTCGCTTCCTCATCCCCGTTTTTGATTCTCATCGCCAGTTCTACCTCGTCGTCAGCCGACAACAGCGGCACCCGTCCAATTTCCTTCAGATACATCCGGACCGGGTCATTAATCTTAATTCCGGGCGGGAGTGACAAATCGTCGTCGAAGCTGAAGTCATCGCTGTCTTTGTCCTCATTATCCTCACTTGGACGGAGGCTGTTCACCTCTTCGTCATTCTCATTCACAACCTCGATACCCAAATCACTCAGTTGCTCGTAGAACTCCTCCATTTGCTCGGGGTCCTGATCAAACGGCGACAATTTCTCCATAATATCTTTGTAGTTCAATGATGATCTTTTCTTGCCTTGCTCAATAAGCTGGTCCTTCACCTGATCCAGAGTAAATTCCGCTTCCAGTTCAGTGTGCTGATCGTTCGCCATAATTCGACTCCCTCCTCCCTAGGTACATCCTGTCAACTGCTCATTGTCTCTCTAGGGCTATAATCTCACTTGCAATTTGTGCCGCACGCAAAAAGTCGCCTGATTTCTCAGCCTGAATCATCTCTTCACGCTTCTGTTCCATCCCGCGTTGCACGGGGTATTTCCGCACTTCACGGATACAATCATCCAGGACCTGCGTATTCCAGTCCGGAGGAGTGTCCATCATGGAAATGGCTGTTGCAGTCTTTTCCAGACGGTCATCCTGAAGTGATGATAGAAACCGGCTGATGCCGGGTGGTTTGCCTTGCGCGTAATAGGCATATAGATAAGCGGCTATTGCCGCATGATCATCAATGTTGAACTCTTCTCCGAGGCGTTCGCCTACATATGCGGCAGCTTCCGGGTCCTGTATCATCAAAGACAGCAGGCGCCTTTCGGCAACATGGTAAGCCGGCAGCAAAGTCGGTGTTTGCACTTGCCCTTTTTTATGCCTACCATTATTCCACCTTTTGTCGTTATTATCCCCTTCGGGGATGTTTTTTTGCATCGAAGCCCGAAGTAAATTGCAGTCCTGCTTCAAGCTATCATATGACAGCTCCAGCTCAGAGGAGATTTCACGCAGGTAGACCTCGCGCTCTGTGGAGGAATGCAGTGATGCAATAATCTCCAGTGCCTCCTTGACATAGGCAATTTTGCCGTCTTCCTCTAGGAGTATATGGTTTTTTTTCAGATATATAAGCTTAAATTTAATCGATGAGACCGCTGAATCAATGACTTGATCCTTGAAACGCTCTCCGCCATGACGGGAGATGAACTCATCGGGATCGAGTCCGCTCGGAAGCACGGCAACCTTTACCCGCAGGCCATTGTCCTCCAGCATCGGGATCGCCTTAATCGCAGCAGCTTGTCCCGCCTTGTCGCCGTCATACGCCAGAACAATTTCATCACCCAGGCTCTTCATCAACGCCACATGCCCATCTGTAAGTGAGGTGCCCATGGTAGCTACGCCGTTATGCACACCTGCTTCCCAAGCCGAAATGACATCCCCGTAGCCTTCAAAAAGGACGATTTGCCGCGTTTTGCGGATGGATGCTTTGGATTGGTGCAAATTGTACAGAATCCGGCTTTTGTTAAATAATCTGCTCTCCGGGGAATTCAAATATTTCGGCTGACCCTCTCCGAGAATTCTTCCGGCAAAAGCAATTACCTTCCCTGTGCGGTTGGCAATCGGAAAAATGACACGTCCGCGGAAGCGGTCAACGTACCCTTTCCCCTCGCCTCTGGCAGACAGCAGTCCGCCCTTTTCCATCTCAGCGAGATCAAAATTTCTTTTCTCGAGGAACTGCAGCAGTGTATCCCAGCGGTCCGGTGCGTAGCCGATTTGGAACTGGTCGATCATTTTGTCGCTGAAGCCCCGGGATCTCAAATAATCCATGGCGGCAGTGCCGTATTCCGTATTCTTCAGCAGAAAATGATAAAATTTTGCCGACAGCTCATAGGCCTGAATCAGCCGGTCACGCTCAGGGTCAGGAGGAGACTGAATCCCCCCTGCTCCTTCGGGAACAGATATATCGCTTTCTTCCGCCATGATTCGAACTGCTTCGGGGAAGGATAATCCTTCGATTTCCATCCTGAATTTGATGGCATTTCCACCCATACCGCAGCCAAAGCAATGAAAGACACCCCTATCAGGGGTTACAGTGAAGGAAGGAGTTTTCTCCGAATGAAACGGGCAGAGGCCCCATAAATATTTCCCCTGCTTGGACAAATGAACAACCTTACCGACTGTATCGACAATGTCATGCCGTGCGAGCACACTCTCGATAACCTCTTCCGGAATATTACCTTGTCCGCTAGCCACTTCAACCACCTTCATCTCTTAACAAGTAAATATAATTCGCTATAGCTGTACATTCTCCTGCAAAAGTGTTAAAAGTTTTGTCAGTTTATGTTGAAAATAAATTTTTTCTTCCGTGGTGATCGCTTTAGGTCCCTTGGAATAGTGTCCCCGCCGGCGCTCCACGGCCCTGGCATGCCTGCCCTCCAGCATAAAATCCATTGTGGAATCGTCATATTCCTGTCCGCGGTTAGACAAAACCCTGCAGCGTTTGCCAAGCGCAAGTGCAGCAAGGCCAAAATCCTGCGTAACGACAATGTCTCCTGCAGAAATATGGTTGGCGATATACAGGTCGGCGCTATCTGCCCCGCGGTCCACCTGAACGATGGAGACGCCCTCTTCACCCTTAAGCACATGATCGTAGGATGAGACCATGATTACCGGGATCCTGAAGCTTCGGGCGACCGTAATGATTTCTTGCTTCACCGGACAAGCATCCCCGTCAACTACGATCTTTCTTTCCTGGGAACCTTCCATGAGCATCACCAATTTCCCGTGTAATATATATACGCTTTGCCGAACAGAAATCCTGCTTTGAAAAGCATAAATACGGAACGGATGTCAACTTACGCATTGGCACCGTTCCGTATATTTATCCCCCAAACCATCGATCTATACCATAACTGCACAAAGTTGTACATTTTTTCGGTTCCGATACAGACATAAGGGTCTTCTCAGGAAGAGATTACCACACCAGCTTGCCAAAATCGGCAAAGGCTTTGGAGTCCGCATCAATACCAGCCAGCAGCGCCAGACGGTTCGCACGAATCTGTTCGTCCTCGGCCATGACCATTACGGAATCGAAAAACCCGGTAACTGCATCCTTCAGACCGGACAGAATCCGCAATGCTTCCTCTGCATTTCTGTCACTCAGCGCTTCCTGGTACGGCTTGTGTATAGCCTGCCAAGTTTCATAAAGCGTGAGCTCCGCTTCTTCCTTCAGCAAAGTAGGATCTACGCTGGTTCCTTCAGCCGCTTTGGCTGCCAAATTGCTTACCCGTGTCAGTGAATCTACGGTGATTTTGAAATCAGCCTGACCATTCACAGTATCCATAAGCGCACGGCTTCTGCCTACTACAGCCACGATATCATCAAAACCTGCAGCAATCACCGCATCCACAACATCATAGCGCACATTGTCGGATAACAGACGTTTCACTCGCAGTCCGAAGAACTCGTAAAGGTTTATACGCAGGTCTTGGGTAAAATGTTTCTCTTTGCGTAAATTTTCATGCACATCCACCGCCGCATCAAAAATTTCCTGCAAAGAGATGGCCAGCTTATGCTCAAGTACGATCTGCACAATACCTGCCGCCTGGCGGCGAAGCGCATACGGGTCCTGTGAACCTGTCGGGATAATACCGATCGAAAAGCAGCCGACAATGGTATCGATTTTATCCGCAAGGCTGACAACCATTCCTACTTCAGAGGCAGGGACCGCATCTCCTGCGAACCGTGGCTGATAGTGTTCGAAGATCCCTCTGGCAACCGCTTCAGGTTCACCCGCCTTGCGCGCATAATCCTCACCCATGGTGCCTTGAAGCTCAGGGAATTCATAGACCATCTGTGTAACCAGATCGAATTTGCAAATATCGGCGGTCCGGCTTACTTCAGCAGTTGCTGTCTCGGATAGTGCAAGCTTAGAGGCCAAACGATCAGAGATGGCCCGTATCCGGCGAACCTTGTCTCCGACACTGCCGAGCTCTTCGTGATACACGATGTTTTCCAGCTTGGCCAGCGCATCGCTGATCTGCAGCTTCTGATCCTCTCCATAAAAGAACTTCGCATCCGATAGGCGTGCACGCAGAACCTTCTCATTTCCCTTGGCGATCACGTCCAGCGACTGGGCATTACCATTGCGAACGGTCACAAAGAATGGCAGAAGCGTACCTGACGCGTCAAAAACCGGGAAATAACGCTGATGCTCACGCATCGAGGTGATCAGCACCTCCTGCGGAATGTTCAGGAAGGAAGCATCAAACGTACCGAACAAGACGGTCGGAGTTTCTACGAGGAACAATACTTCTTCCAGCAAGTCCTCCTTGATCGCGATGGTCCAGTTCTTTTCTTCAGCCAGCTTGTGGATCTGGTTCAGAATCAGTTCTTCACGTTCCTTCACATCCACCAGTACATGTTGGCTGCGCATAGTCTCCACATACTGTGACGGCTCGGCGATGACTGTTTCGGTTCCCAGGAACCGGTGTCCCCGGCTTACATTTCCGGCTTTGACACCGGTGATTTCAAGATCGATAATCTCTTGACCGAACAGGGCAACCAACCAGCGGATCGGACGGACGAATTTGAAATCATACGCTCCCCAGCGCATATTTTTGGGAAAGGTCATCGAGTTGACAATGCTGCTGAGTCCTTCAGATAACAGCGAGGAGGTATTTACACCGACACTGTTTTTGGTGGCGTAGATATATTCCACTCCGGCCAACTCTTTGAAGGTTAACTGCTCCGGGGATACCCCCTGGCTGCGGGCAAAGCCGAGTGCCGCCTTGCTCCATTCGCCGCTGGCGTCAAGCGCGATTTTGCGTGAAGGCCCCTTCACCTCTTCGCTAATATCTTCTTGTCTCTCGGCAACATCCTTCACCAAAACCGTAAGACGCCGCGGTGTTGCATATGCGCTGACTCCGCCATAGGAAATGCGTGAAGCTTCCAGCCATTTAGATGTTCTGTCCTGAAGCTGCTCCATAGCAGCACGGATAAAGCGTGCGGGAACCTCTTCCAGACCGATCTCGAACAATATATCTTTAGACAAGATCAACACCTTCTTTCTTCAGCAGCGGGAAGCCAAGCTTCTCACGTTCCTCCAGATATGTTGCCGCTACGGTGCGGGCAAGATTACGGACTCTGGTAATAAATCCCGTTCGTTCGGTTACACTGATGGCTCCGCGCGCATCCAGAAGATTAAAGGTGTGCGAGCATTTCAGCACATAATCGTAAGCCGGAAACACCAGATGACGCTCCATAGCTCTGCGTGCTTCCTCTTCGTAGGTATTAAAAAGTGTGAACAGCATTTTGACATCGGAGACTTCAAAGGTATAGGTCGAGTGCTCAACCTCCGGCTGATGGAATACATCACCGTAGGTCATGCCGTCCACCCATTCCAGATCAAACACGTTTTCTTTCTTCATGATGTTAGAGGCCAGCCGTTCCATTCCGTAAGTGATCTCAACCGCAACCGGTTTGGTCTCGATTCCTCCGACTTGCTGGAAGTAGGTAAACTGTGTAACCTCCTCGCCGTTCAGCCATACTTCCCAGCCGAGGCCTGCGCAGCCCAGCGACGGATTCTCCCAGTTGTCTTCTACAAAACGGATGTCATTGAGAAGTGGATCTACCCCAAGCGCCTTCAGACTGTCCAGATACAGCTCCTGGATATTGTCGGGCGAAGGCTTGATAATCACCTGGAACTGGTGATGCTGATACAGGCGGTTCGGGTTCTCCCCGTAACGTCCGTCTGACGGGCGGCGTGAAGGTTCCACATAAGCTACCTTCCACGGCTCTGGTCCGAGCGAACGCAGGAAGGTCATAGGGTTCATCGTTCCTGCCCCTTTTTCCGTATCATACGGCTGGACGAGAATACAGTTCTGTGCAGACCAGAACTGCTGCAGCGTCAAAATCATCTGCTGAAAATTCATACTACCGACTCCTTCGCTTCACAAGTTTAACTGCGCCTCTTGCCATGGTTCATCTTGCCTGCTGTGCGATGGAGGCGTCACTTTTCTATCCTTGCTCATCACAAGGCAAAAAAGCTCCCGCCCCCATGCCTGATATACAGACATAGGGACGAGAGCTTGAAATTACTCCCGCGGTTCCACCCTACTTGATCTCATCCATAATGACGAAATCCACTTTCATTTGGCCGCTTGCGTACTCCCGGGTGCCATGTTCATGAACGTTGTCCCGCCAGGCTTCCACTACCCCCGGCTCGCTTAAGCGACAAGCTGCTCATTACTTTCCCGATCACTGCACGTTACTCCATGTTAGGAGCTATAACGGCGCAACTATAAAAGAAACTGAACCTATAGTAACGGATTTTTTGCATTTCGTCAAATCTTGTATTTATCAAGCTGATCCAGAAAATTCTGCGACTTCAGCTTCAGCCCCAGCTGATGGTCCATAAAGGCCCGCATAATCTTTTTGAGTTCAGCCCGTGTCTCTTCCTTCACATCTACGCTGCCAAGCCGTGTCAGATCAAGAGCAGCGAATAAACGCAGCAGCTTGAGTGCACGGGGGGAGACCTCCATTGCCGGAGGATCATTATGCCTGCAACTGCGGCAGAGGACACCGCCGAGGCGGGGGCTGAGCCGGAGTTCCTCGTCAGGCTTGTCCAAGCTGCAAACAATACAATGATCCAGCTGCGGGCCATAGCCTGCTGCCTGCAGAACTTTCATTTCAAAAACATTAGTAATGATACCTGGCTCTTTGTCTTCCTCGATCGCATTCAAACAAGCCGAGAGCTGCCGGTACCAGAAGCTGCCGGTTTCCTCATCATGGAGCACACGGTCGAGCAGCTCACAGGCATATGAAGCATAGGCCGCTTTAACCAGATCCTCACGAAGCGGATGGTGAGACTTCGTAATCTCCCCGGCATTCAGTGTTCCGAGTCCCCCATTGTTGCGGAAAAACACAAATTCTCCGGTAGTGAACAGCTGGATCAAGGCAGCATGGCGGCTCTTAACCTTTTTGGCACCACGCACAAGAACGCCTACTTTGCCGGCGTTCTCGGTGCAAAGCGTAATAATCGCGTTCCCCTCGCCGTAGTCCATGCTGCGGATGACGATCCCTTCCACCCTGTATAGCATGCCTCTTCCCCCAACCACTCGGCAAGCAACCAGTCCTTATTGTGCTTCTTCATCAAGGACCTTCTCTTCCTCCGCGGGCAGCTCTATACTGCCACTAAGCGGATCTGCGGCTTCTTTGTACAGCAGATAAGCATCGACATCTCCAGTCATTGCAAAATACTTCCACGAAAAGTCTCGCATTCGTATTCATCCTTTCTTCGGAAACACGATGTCTCTTCAGAAATAGGATGTGCGATAGGCCAGGATCTATCCTTGCAATTCCTGCCAAGTATATTTCAAAAAAGCCGCAGATGCGGATCTTAAAGGTCTTTGTGGAAGCCCAAATCACGCAGAACGCGGTCCTGGTTACGCCAGTCTTTTTTCACTTTTACCCACAGCTCCAGAAAAATCTTCGAACCCAGCAGGTTCTCGATATCCGTACGGGCCCGTCTGCCCACTTCTTTTAACAGAGCACCCTGCTTGCCGATAATAATCCCCTTCTGGGAATCACGCTCGACAAAAATGACAGCCGAAACATGTACAACGCCATTGGATTCGACACGCATGTCCTCAATCGCAACCGCGATGGAATGCGGCACTTCCTCGCGGGTCAGATGCAGGATTTTCTCACGGATCAATTCCGCACAGACGAATTGCTCCGGATGGTCGGTAATCTGATCATCGGGATAATACTGCGGGCCTTCCGGCAGATATTTCGCCACCTGATCCAGCAGTGTATTCACGTTACTGCCGAGCTTGGCTGAAATCGGTACAATTTCAGCGAACTCATGCAGCTTGTTGTATTCGGTGATCATCGGAAGGAGAGCTTCCGGCTCGATTTTGTCAATTTTATTCATCACGAGAATGACCGGCGTCTTGATTCCGTTCAGCTGCTCGGCAATATAGCGGTCACCACCGCCCATGCCTTCGGAAGCGTCCACCAGGAACAGCACAGCTTCTACCTCATGCAGTGTGCTCATCGCCGTCTGATTCATATAGTCGCCCAGCTTAGACTGTCTTTTATGAATACCCGGCGTGTCCAGGAATACGATCTGCGAATTATTAGCGGTGTATACCCCGTGTATTTTGTTTCTGGTTGTCTGCGGCTTGTCCGACATGATGGCGATCTTCTGTCCGATCACCTGGTTCATGAGTGTCGATTTGCCTACGTTCGGTCTGCCGATAATGGCGACAAACCCTGATTTGAATTTCATATGATCTTCCTTCCTGAATTCATGAGTTAACCCTTTTGCAAAAGCTTTTTCGATCCCCCTAAAGGCGTTTCGATCCCCCTAAATCCCCCTTAGCCAAGGGGGACCCCAAGGGCCCCGGCCCTCTGGACACCCTGAAATGGGCGTGGCAGTAACTGTAGGCGTATGGGAATAAGGGATAGAGGGTGGAGCGCTTAAGTTCCCTACGGGAACACGCTTGACTGTGGAACAAATTTACTAAAGTGCTAAATGAATACTTCTGTTCATTTGAAGCTCAATTCTTATTCTGCTGCACTTTGCCCATTAGAATTCGCATTTAAAAGGCTGATTAACCAATCTATTGTATTCTCGAACTCTGCTGTAAGAAGTGTAGCATACGCTTAGTAAGTCCCTGAATCGATCCGTAATTCCCGGCTCACTCGGGAGCCTGGCCCTGCTCCAGATCGGCGGGTCCAAACGCGCCCGGAAGCAAATCCCGCACCGTGGTTTCCTGAATGTCACCCTTCAGGTTGCCGAGAATGACCTTCATATCTGGAGGGCATAACTCTACCATCACTTGGCGGCAGACGCCGCAAGGCGATACTGGTCCGTCTGTATCCGCAATGACTGCGATCGCTTTGAAGCTTCCAGCCTTGTGGCCGTCCGCAATGGCGCGGAAAAGCGCAGTCCGTTCGGCACAGTTTGTCGGCCCAAAGGCGGCATTCTCAACATTGCAGCCATGATGCACGTGGCCGTCCTGGTCCAGCAATGCTGCACCGACACCGAAACGGGAGTAGGGGATATAGGCATTGGCCCGAGCTTTGATCGCTTCTTGTAAGAGTAGGGCAGATTCCATAGTTGTCCTCCTAAGAGTTTGTTAGGATTACTTCACTGAATAACTTCGTACAAACTGGCTTTGAAGTAAAGACAATGAAAGACGGAGCGCAAAACGCGGGTCCGCCTCTCCCATAAGCTCAAGTTGTACACTGATTATGACATAAGTCCGGTGATCCAGTCCATCACAGGATGATAAAATACATAGATTCCGGCGATGACCGCAAAGACTGCCGTGAGCAGTACAGCACCTGCGGCGGTATCCTTCGCCTTTTTAGCCAAGGGATGTATCTCAGGGGAGACCAGATCAATCGTCGCCTCAATGGCGGTATTCAGCAGCTCAGCGGTCAAAACGAGCGTAATCACAAGCAACAGCAGCATCCAGCTGGACAGGGGAAGTCTGAATAGAACAGCGGCAACAAGCACCAATGCAGCTAAAGTGCTGTGCACCTTCATATTCAGCTCAGATTTGAACGCCGAAGCTATGCCATGCGCAGCAAATCGAAAAGAGTGCCAGAACTTTTTATGGCCTACCGCTGTATTCTTGACCATTAGCGGGTCAACCCGACCTGGACCAGCACTTGCTCCTGCTTGGACATCATTTCAGCCTCCGAAGCCTCATCCTGATGATCATAGCCCAGCAGGTGCAGGAAACCGTGGACAAACAGGAAACCAAGCTCGCGTTCCAGGGAATGTCCATATTCCAGCGCCTGCTCTTGCGCCCGGGTCACAGAGATAATGATGTCGCCCAGAACATAAGGCACATCCTCTCCTTCCCCATTGTCCTGGGAAACATATATAATTTCCGGCTCATCTTCTCCGGTTTCGTTCATGGCAAAGGAGAGTACATCCGTCGGACGGTCAATCCCCCTGTACTCCATATTCAATTCGTGAATACGCTCATTATTGACAAAAGTAAGATCCACTTCGCCTTCGTCAATCCCTTCCATTTGTCCTGCCTTTTGCAGAATATTCTCCAGTAGGGTGATCAGCTCATCGCTTATAAGATGCTCTTCCTGCTCGTTGTTCCAAACGATTGCTAAACTCATGTTGTTACGGCCCCTTCCTCTTTTTTCGGTTTTTTCACATCCTCGGGATATTCAATCCGTGAGTGAAAAATCCCCATTACCGTCTCTTTCAGTGTCCGCGCGATAATATCGAGCTCCTTGATCGTGAGGTCGCATTCATCGAACTGATGATCGTCCAGCCGGCTCTTGATGATTTTCTCAATCATCGTCTCTACCTGCACAACTGTAGGTTTGCGGAGCGAGCGGACGGCGGCTTCCACACTGTCGGCGATTCCGACCACGGCGGATTCTTTGGATTGAGCCTTCGGTCCGGGGTACCGGAAGTCCTCTTCGGTGAAATCGGGCTCCACACCCTTTTCCTCAGCCAGTTTCAGTGCCTTGTGGTAAAAATAATGCAGGAATGTTGTGCCGTGATGCTGTTCAGCAATATCGCGGATTGGCTTCGGCAGCTTGTACTCCTTCTGCATTTCCACCCCATCCCTTGCATGTGCCACAATGATTGATTTACTGAGCATCGGCTCGATCGAATCATGTGGATTCTCCATGTTGTTCTGGTTCTCTATGAAATAAAACGGCCGTTTGGTCTTGCCAATATCATGATAATAGGAGCCGACCCGGCAGAGCAGTCCATCTGCTCCAATAGCCTCCGCCGCCGCTTCCGACAGGTTGCCAACCATCACGCTGTGATGATAAGTACCCGGCGTTTCCGTAAGCAGCTTGCGCAGCAGGGGATGGTTCGGGTTCGACAGTTCGACGAGCTTCAGCGCCGACAGGATACCGAAGGTAGCCTCGAAGAAAGGCATCAGACCGATAACCAGCACGGCAGTCAGCAGACCGCTGGCAAAAGAGAAGCCAATCGCATAGAGCGTCTGCGTCTGATTCCAGACGCCTCCGCCAAGCACCGTAAGCATAAATACAGTCAAGCAGCCGAACAAGGATACCATGATCCCGCCTTTGAGGAGCGTGGAACGCTGTCCCGCGCGGTGTGTGGCAAAGATGGCGACATAACAAACGATAAGTGCAAAGAACCCGAAGGTGAAATCAAACACGGTGTTCTGCTGCACATTTAGGATGATGCTGGCAAGTATACTGATCAAAATGGAACAAAAGTATGCCAGGGTCATATCCAGCAGCATGGTGATTAACATTGCACCAATAGCAACCGGGGCCAGAAAACCGACATAAGAACGTACATCTGTCTGCAGGAACGCAGCCAGCTTCATCGTAATTATCGTAATTATGAATACCAGCACCAGCATCAGCAGCTGGGAGTTATTGTACTTAAAGCCGGAGGTTCCCCCGTTATAACGGATGAAGGTCAAAAGGCCAAAGGATAGCATAGCCGAAAGCAGCAGCAGACCAAATTGCGGCCAATAATTAACCTCGTTGCTCAGCAGGCCGTTGTCATCCAGAAGTGCATATAACTCGGGAGTGATTAGCTCCCCTTTGGCAACAAGTACATCCCCTTGCTCAATGAACACATCAGGCGTATTCTCCCGGGCCTGTACCTTGGCTTCTTTGGTCGCATCCTCATCGTAGAACTTGTTGCTTGTAATCACGAGCCGCACCAGTTCCTGCACAACCTCACGGGCCGTGCGCTGGCTAAGCGAACTGACGCTGACCTGCTCAGCCACTTTGGCACGTGCAGACTGGGCGTCTGTAATCTGATCGTTCATTAGCTTCGTTACGATATCCCGGGCAACCGGCTTCATCTCGATTATATCCTGAGAGGTCAGACGCGGGATCTTGATAAAGGTCTCTTCTGGAATAACATACGTCTGATCCTTGATCACCGACTGCATTTCATCCAGCAGATGTTCGGAATAGGTACCGGAACTTCGGCTGGAGGTCACAAAATTCAAAATAAAATCATTGGCCCGCTGAGGAATCTCCTCCCGGTAAATAGCCGTTTTGTCGGATTGCGAGATGAGATCATCCTGGTTCAGCCGGTCAATCCGGTCGAGCAGGGAGGTTACGAGATTATCCGCTCTCATTGGTATGATTGCATAACGGTTGGTTACATTCTCAGCCGCTTCTTCCTGGGCTTTAAGCTTGGCTTTGGTGTCTAGGATTTGCTTGGGTGCTGTGATTTCCTTGGCACTGTGGGTTCCCTCTTTGATATCATACTTCTTGGGTACCAGATCTGACGACAGGCTGAAGTAGAAAATGAGCCCAAGTAACAGGAAAAGAGCATAGCGCGTTACCGCGCTATACTTCCAGCCGTTGTTGCTGTATACAAATCCGCTTAATTTGGATGGTTGCTTTGAGGCCATGAAGACAGTCCCCTTTTTTATTCGCGGTTTTCGGCAGAGCGTTCATAGGCGACGATAATTTTCTGTACCAGGGAATGCCGGACTACATCCTGTTCTGCGAAATAGACAAAACCCAGCTCATCAATGCCGGATAAAATCGCTTTGGCTTCGATCAGGCCCGATTTCTTGCCGCGCGGCAGGTCGATCTGGGTGACATCCCCCGTGATTACCATCTTGGAGCCAAATCCAAGGCGGGTCAGGAACATTTTCATCTGTTCCGGGGTTGTATTCTGGGCTTCGTCGAGAATGATAAAGGAGTCATCCAGCGTACGCCCGCGCATGTAAGCAAGCGGAGCGATCTCAATCAACCCACGTTCCAATGCCTTAGCGACCTGATCGGGGCCCATAACGTCGTATAAGGCATCGTAAAGCGGACGGAGGTACGGATCTACCTTTTCCTGCAAATCGCCAGGAAGGAAGCCCAGGCTCTCTCCTGCTTCCACAGCCGGGCGTGTAAGGACTATACGTTTGACGGAGCCTTCCTTCAGCGCTGTAACAGCCAGCACAACGGCAAGATAGGTTTTGCCGGTACCGGCTGGACCGATGCCGAAGACGATGTCCCGCTTTTTGATGGTAGTTACGTAATGCTTCTGGCCAATCGTTTTGACCCGGATAGGTTTGCCACGGAAGGTGGTCGTGATTTCACCTTTGAACAAATCAAGCAGCTGGTCGGCCCGGAAATCCTTGGCCAGCTCCACCGCATACTGAATATCCCGTTCACTGAGTATGTAGCCGCTGCGGATCAGGGAGAGCAGCACACCAAACAGCTGTTCCAGCATGTCCACTTCCCGCTCCGCTCCGCGAACCGTAATTTCAGCTTCACGCGAGTCAATCACGGCAGGAATTTCACTTTCGATTATTTTCAGAAAACCATCCTGCGGGCCGAACAGGGATTGCGCTTCTCCCGCATTTTGCAAAGATATACGAATGCTTGCAGTCTGTTCTGACAAGTAGCCTCATTCTCCTCAGTTGTTTACTATCGGAAGTTCTTCCGTGATTCTCTCTTCCACTTCAAAGAGCACTTTCATATAAACTTTACCATTGTCTTTCTTCTCATGCAAAATTTTTTGACTTTTTATGGTGCTGTCCGTGCCGTAACGGGCCAAAATATCGTTCTTCGCCCCCGTAATCCCTTCTTGCCGCGCAGCCTCGGGTGTCAGTGTATCAGTTGTGCTACGGACCTCCATCTCCTTCTCGGTCATCAGCCCCAGCGGCAGCTGGAATGACCGCCACGTCAGCGGATCATGCTCCGTAAGCGTACGTGATTCTGTAAAGCCGGAAACACCGTATCCCCACAGCTGAATCGCCCATTTGCCAAGCACCAGATAGGTGCGGTCCTTCCGTTCTCCAGTATAGGAGCTTCCCGATCTTTTCAGCGGTACCTCTATATTGTATTCATGCCAGACGAGCCCTTTCACCTCGCCTTTAGCAACAACAGATTCCATATTTTCTTCATCACCCAGTGTGCCGGAGATCAATATCTGCCCTTTTTTAACCCGTGTGTTTCGGCTTACTACAGGTCTGCCCTGCTCCGCGTAGATTTCGCTGACCACTGCATCGGTCCTGCTGACCAGGTGCCGCGGGCTGAGCAGAGGCTTTTTCTCCGGCTGGTCGGACTCCACAATCTGGATTTTGACGCTCGTCCCAGTCCGCTGCACCCCTACCCAGGAGACACCCGGAAGCTCTGAGGTCAGCGCTTTGGAGAGCTTGTCCGGATCATTCATTCGCCAAATCCACTGGAAGGGGTATACCCCCTCTTGTCGTGCGGCCTGCAGGATATCCTCAGAAGCAATCCGGTTGTTGCCTTCAATTCGAATGGTCCATACCATCGAGGATAACAGCAGCAGGCCAATTCCGAACAGCAGCACGCCTGCGGCAAAAAACTTCCGTTTCCACAGCCTGGCCGCCCGGAACGGCAGTCCGTATCTGGCTGTGACCCGCGAGCGGCAGCCTGTCTTTTTCAAGAGCGGCCGAAGGACAAAAAAGTCATCCAGTAACAGGTTCAGGGAAGCACCGTTGCCGGCAGGCCTCACGTCCCAGATCACGATTCCTGCTTCGGTTACGGCGTTGATAAACTTTTCCACCTGCGGTCCCGTCACATGCAGTGTAACGAACCCCCGCAGTGATGACAGAGGCGGTTCCTTCATGTTTTCTCCTCGCTTCCCTTATATCTGATTTCTCCGATAACTCCCTCTACCGTCAGCTCCTGGCCTAATATATTGCGTATCATCAGCCCCTCGCCGGAAATCTCCAGCGAACCGTTAACTAACGCCAGCTTCAGCTGCCCGGAGGAAAAATGCAGCACACCGCGATGGTTCTCAATATACAGTTCTTTATTGCCGATCAGGGTGATTCGGGGCAGCTCCTGCAGTACGTCCTGCGGAAGATCCAGCACCCCGTTTGTCCATCCCCGCAGCCTGCGGCCTATACGGGTCATAAGTAGACTTCTCCCCCTTCCTGCCTTCTGTACACCTTATGCGGGAGCGCTTTTGTTTATGAGAAGAACTCGGGAAGCGAATAACAAGTGCAGGTTAACATGAAGCAAAAAAGCTCCGGACCCCTCATAGGAATCCGAAGCTCATAGGTTATCTGCGAAAAGTACGGGGCTGCCGCGATCGCGGGGGACCCAGTATTTCCGCCCATCGAAGACCGTCCTGCAGCGCCTTGCGGTCTGCCCTGAAATCCCGGTCAACCTCCTGGGCGGCATCAGGCCGTTTACCGGCGTTTCCAGAGCTCACGGTGGACGCACTTCCGGTAAATTGCGATTCCAAGCGTTTCAACTCCCGCTCCATCCGCTCTGCACGGACTTGTACGCCATCTCCCCAGGCTTGCTCTAAAGAAACACCTTCACCGGTTTGGTAATCGGGGGATGGCGACTCTGCAGATTCCGGCCATGCCGGAGATGCCTCATCCCCCGTTTCCGGGAAGGAAGCCAAAGGCCTGCTAAGGTTAGGGGAATCGCCTCCGGGAACAGGAAAACCACTGCGCTCATTTTTCGGCTTGCTCTGCGTTCGCCCGGAAGGTTGAAGGGGATTCCCGCCTCCACTGCCAAAAGTAGGCATTCCTCCGCGCGGAGCGGGGTCCCCCTTCTTTTTACCCGCCTTATTCAGACTCGAAATGATTGCGATGATGATAATCGCTGCTACATAAATCAAGCTGCCCATGGGACTCACATCCCCTTATTTATTGGTTGGACGGGTGTTGTCATCACCGTCGTTTAGTTTGCCAAGCGAGCCGCGCATTTGGGTGTCAGCTTCGATATTTTTGAGATTCATATAATCCATAACTCCAAGTTTGCCAGAGCGCAGCGCTTCCGCCATAGCCAGCGGCACTTTGGACTCGGACTCGACTACAAGTGCTTTCATCTCAACGACACGGGCCTTCATTTCCTGCTCATGGGCGACAGCCATTGCTCTGCGCTCCTCTGCTTTGGCCTGGGCAATGCGCTTATCTGCCTCAGCCTGTTCGGTCTGCAGATAGGCACCAATATTCTTCCCTACATCAATGTCCGCGATATCTATGGACAGAATTTCAAAAGCCGTCCCCGAATCTAGTCCCTTAGATAATACAGTCCGGGAGATGGAATCCGGATTCTCCAGCACGTCCTTATGGGAATCACTTGAACCTACTGTGGTGACGATCCCCTCCCCTACACGGGCGATAATGGTTTCTTCACCTGCACCGCCGACGAGGCGGTCAATGTTGGCGCGTACGGTTACTCTCGCTTTTACCTTAACCTCGATACCGTTCTTGGCTACTGCGGCTACAATCGGAGTCTCGATCACGCGCGGATTAACACTCATCTGCACCGCCAGCAGCACATCGCGTCCAGCAAGATCGATTGCAGCGGCACGTGTGAATTCCAGCGGAATGTCTGCACGCTGCGCGGCAATTAGCGCATTCACAACCCGGTCTACATTCCCGCCCGCCAGATAATGGCTTTCGAGCTGATTAATATTCACGCCAAGCCCCGCCTTGGTTGCCTTGATCAGCGGATTGACGATCCGGCTTGGCGTAACCCGCCGAAGTCTCATCGCCACCAGGGTAATAATACTGATTTTCACTCCGGCAGCCCAGGCTGAAACCCATAACATGACCGGGAAAAAGCTGAAAAACACACTCAATACAACAATTACAACAACCGCGATCAGCAAAATCGTAATAGTAGACGCTTCAATCATACCTCTTCCAACCTCCGTTAAAATGTAATTTCACAATTCTTATTTCGCGGCTTCCTTCACAACCACTCGTCCGCCTTCGACCTTGATCACCGAAATGGAAACACCTGTGTCAATAAAGGAGCCCTCGGTAACCACATCCACCCGCTCCCCATTCAGACTAGCCGTTCCTGCCGGACGAAGCGGTGTTATACTGACGCCAGAGGCTCCAATCAAACTAAGCTTCTCCAATACAGGCACAAATCCCTGCTCTTTGGTTAGACTGTCCTTCAGAATAAACCGGTTCCATATCCCCCGCTCCTTGAAAGTGACAGCCACAGCAATAATGACTACTGCCGCTGCCGCAAAAGCAATGCCCAGACTGAACAACGCATGTGTATAGCTGTAAGCAGCCCTTACTACGCCCGCTACGAGGAGTACTGAGCCCAGGATACCGAGTATGCCAAAGCTCGGGACAAACAGCTCCAGAATCAGCATCACAAGTCCCAGAATGAACAACAGCCAGGTCTCTGCACCGGCAAAGCCCGCCACGTAATTACCGAAGAAATAAAGCGCAAAGGCCAATGTGCCGATAATCCCCGGAACACCAAAGCCCGGAACCAGCATCTCAATGACAATTCCCGCAATTCCGATGAAGAGCAGAATCGTCATCACAATCGGATTGGTCAGAAAATGCGACATTTTTTCCGCACCGGTATGCTCCACGCGAAAAATGTCGTCTGTGGAATAGCCCAGTGAGGTAATCGCTTCTTCAGGCGTACTTGCGATGCTGTCTGCGTACCCGGCTTTGAGCGCTTCATCGCTGCTTAGTGCGATAATCTCGCCCTGTGCCTTTTTCACACCAAGCTCGGGCTTGTTGACGACAATATTCTTATCCATCATCCCGGCAGCTATTTCCGGATCACGCCCGTTCAGCTCAGCGGCACCGACCATTTTTGATTTCCAATAGGACGTGATCTTAGCGTCTTCCACACTATTTCCTCTGCCGTCCACCAGGGAAGCCGCACCAATCATACTACCCGGTTTCATAATGATGTTTCCTGCGTTCAGCGCAATGTAGCTGCCTGCCGAAGCGGCATCCCCCCTGATATAGGCTACAGTCGGAATTTTACTGTCGCGTACCATCATGCCGATCTGTTCGGCTGAATCCACGAGTCCGCCCGGTGTATCTATTTCCAGCAAAATCAGAACAGCCCCGTAGTTTGCCGCCTCCTGGAATCCCCGCTCCAGAAAGCTCTGGAGCCCACGTTCAATTTCCTGATCTACCGGAATGATAAATACAGGTCCATTCTTGGACACAGGCGCAGCTGCCGATGTACGCGGTGAAGCCTTATCTGCGCTTGCCACACCCGTTATCGGTATCAGCAGCAGCAGTAATAGGAGAAAGGAAATACTGGATACCGCGATTTTACGAAATCTGTCCAAGGTTCTACCTCCTCTTCACATAATTCCAGCTCTTAGAGCATAGTACGCCCCTTAGACACAAGCGTTTCAAACGAAGTTAAAGAATGCAGCATAAAAAGAGACACATCAAAGTCTATTCATAGAATGTGTCCCTAACATAATCTTATAAACCTATACATGCATAAATTCCCCGAAAAATGAAAAACACCCCTTAATAAAGGGGTGCTAGCGTTATATTATTGCAGAAATTGCAGAACCGCCTGGTTCACGAGTTTACCATCGGCGCGACCTTTTACCTTAGGCATCAGTGCGCTCATCACCTTACCCATTTCACTTTTCGAAGAAGCACCGGTTTCCTGGATGGTCTGCTGTACAATTACTTTAATTTCTTCTTCGGAAAGCTGTTCAGGTAGGTATTTCATGATAATCTCGATTTCTGCCTTCGTACTCGCGGCAAGCTCGTCGCGACCCGCTGATTCAAATTCTTGGAGGGCATCTTTGCGCTGTTTGATTTCACGACTAAGGATATCAAGCACTTCGTTGTCGTCTAATGTTCTCTTCAAATCTATTTCAAGATACTTTATTGTAGAACGAACCATTCGAATCGTGGAGAGTGTGAACTTGTCCTTACTCTTCATCGCTTGCTTCATATCTTCGTTTAATCGTTCGCTAAGATTCATGCGTGGGTAATCCTCCTAAAACTTTCTCTTACGAGCAGCCTCAGACTTCTTCTTGCGCTTTACGCTTGGCTTTTCATAATGCTTGCGTTTCTTCACCTCAGCCAAGACACCATCTTTAGCAATGGAACGTTTAAAGCGACGAAGTGCAGCATCAATTGTCTCGTTTTTGCGAACTTTCGTTTCAGACACCAGTTTTCCCTCCCTCCGACCAGACCGTCCAAGAGCATAACAACACGGTTCATCAAATTTCATTATAGGTCAAAGCGAAATATGGTGTCAACCTTCGTGTTATTCTTTTTTTCGGCCAGGTATTTCCGTATTTAAAATCTGTCAGGCGTGAGATGCCGAATTTCCGACAAGTGCGCCTAATTTGGCCCCGCCAAGCAAGTGATAGTGGAGATGAGGCACGGCTTGTCCGCTGTCCGGTCCGCAATTGTTAATCAGGCGGTATCCGCTGTCTGCAATCCCAAGCTGGACAGCAATTTGCTGTGCCACGGCATGAATCTCACCGATTAGCGGCAGGTCCTCAGGTGCAACGTCATTCATGGAAGCTATGAACTTCTTTGGAATAATCAGCACATGTACCGGAGCTGCAGGCTCAATATCATAAAAAGCCAGAATCCGTTCATTTTCGAATACCTTCTTGGAAGGTATCGAACCTTCAATGATTTTGCTAAACACGGTTTCCATCGGGACGCTTCCTCCTATAGTTGTGGTGAAAAGCCAGCAGGTGAATCCAGCTTGTGCTAATCCGTGCTCGAGAATGGCTTACTTCGCGGCATCATTATTTTTATGTCTCTTATCATACAGGATAATTGCGGATTGGGAAAGACAGGTGACTGTGACAGTGACGATAACGGTGGCAACGGGGAGTTGGCTCAGGGAGAATGTGGAAGCATAGGGAGTAGGAATGTGGACTGTCTGTAGTCACAGCAGATCCATAATAGAAAATTCAAAAACTCATTTTATATAAATCATGGAATTTGAAGATCATCAGCTCTGTTATAGATACAGATTGCTGGGAATTCATTATACATTTCTGCCATGAAAAAAAGACAAAAAAAAAGAAACACCCTATCAGCTCAAAAAGCTGATTCGGCGGCGGACGTATGAAAAGGAGCAAAACTCCCGGTCATACGTCCGCCGAGGTGTTTCAAAATGATGTCGGCTTAGCTGTATTATAACAAGGGTATGATACTGTATCTGTGACAGTTATCACATTGTATATCAGGCATCACATTTTTTCCAAAATAATCCTCGAACCTCCGCCTCCCGGCTCTGCCGGAACGATAACGAGCTTGCGGGGCAGACGTGCCCTCAGCTCAGGAACATGGCTGATGATCCCAACGGAGAGCTGGTCGTTATGCAGTCTTTCGAGTGATGTGATTACTGTGTCGAGCAGATCCGGGTCCAATGTACCGAAGCCTTCATCCAGGAAAAAGAATTGCAGCGGATACTGCCCACGCAGCTGGATCTGAGCCGAAAGCGCCAGTGCCAGGGACAAAGAGGTCAGGAACGTTTCTCCGCCGGATAAGGTGGATACAGGTCGTCTTACTCCGCCATTCCCGTCATCACGAATGACAAACCCGCCGCCGGAATCCACCTCAAGCGCATAACGCTGCTTGCTCAGGAAACGAAGCCGTTGTGATGCTGCCTGACATACCTGCATGAGCTGCTCCTCCGCAATATATTCTACAAAGGCGTTTCCCCTCAGCACGGTCTGCAGCTTGGACAGCCGGTCTTGAAGCTCAGCATGCTCCGCACGCTTCCCTTCAAGCTCCATCCATCGGACGTGGCGGTGCTGCAAGTCTTCCAGATCACGTTCAGCACGTGCCCGGCCCTGCAAAGCGGCCTCATCGTCATCCTTGCATCTGCGCAGGGTTTCCTGGCTCTCTTGCCATTCCTCTGTGCTTAGAACAGTCCCTCCCAGCTTCTCTTCAATATTCCGCAGCTGCAGCGTAACTTCTGCTTCACCATCACGGTGGGCCCGCACCCGGGCTCCCGCCTCCGTCCGCTCTTCAGGGGTGAGCGCCGCACCTTCTACCTCAAAGGTTGAAGCAAACAGCGAGGCCTTCAAACTGTCTTCCCAATACGAGGCAGCCGCAGCATAATGCTCCCGGGCAGACTCCGCCGCCTGGCGGCTGATAGCTGCTTCCTTCACCGCATGCTGTGCCTGTTCCGCTGCTGTCCGGTGAGACTGCCTGCTGCTGTCCAGACCCGCCTGCAGCGCCTGCAGGCGCTGCTCGCATTCCGCCAGCAAAACGGCAGCAGACCTGCCGCCAGTCCACTCCAGGAGGCGCTGCTCCTTCTCGCTCTCCAGCGCCTCTTTGCCTTCCAGCTGTGCGTTCCACTGGGCCAGTTCCTTGTCTAAGGACGCTATTTCCTCTTGAAGCACCTGTACGGAAGTGCTCTTGTCATCCAGAAACTTGACGCTAATCTCCAGCCGTCCCCTGATTTCTTCAGCTTGCTCATCCTTCTTCTGCATTTCACGGTAGGCATGCTCTGCATCATCCGGAGCCAGCTCCGGAAAGAGCCGCGTCCATTCGTTATGGAGCTCATCCAGCTGCCGTGCCAGATCCGCGGCCTTGGCTGTAATGCCTTGCACCCAAGCTGCTTCGGCTTCCGCCGCCGCTGCTTCCTTGTGAGTCAGCTGCTGCTCTTCCTGCAAGGAGCGCTGCCATTCTGCCGCACTTCGGCGAAGCTCGCCGGAGCGGATTTTTAGAGCAGAATAATCATTTTCCAATCCGGATAATGCCTGCTCAGCCAAAACTGTATTAGTGCTGAATGAAACAGGATCAGAAGAGAGACCGGCAGGAGCCGAAGCTCCAGATGGATTGGCCAGGGCTACAGGGCGATCTGAAGATGCCGAGGTCCAAGACGAGGCTGAGCCGATAGCGCTGCCTTGTTCCAGACCCGCAGCTGCAGGTGTTGCGAAGGATTCTGCTGCCCCTTCGCCGTACACCTGCTCCAGCCAGGTCACATCCTGCTCCAGCAGGCTGCGGAACAGATGACGCGCTTCAAGCGCCCGTCTGCCTAACGCACGGGACTGCTCAAGCTGGCGCTCCAGCTCTTCCCGCTCCCCGCTGTCCTCTGCCAGCGCAGGGGTGGGGTGATGTTGGCTGCCGCAGACCGGACACGGCTGCCCGTCCTGCAGTTCACTGGCGAGCGACAGAGAGAGCCGGTGCCGCTCTTGGCCCTTGAGCACCGCCGCAAGCGTGCTTCCGTGAAGCTCCAGCTGATCGGCGGCGGCTCCCGCTGCGGCCTCTCCGGCGCGCAGCTCTTCCAGGTGCAGCGCTGCGGCGGCGATTCCCGCGCCGCGCTGCGCCTCAAGCGAGCGCCGCCGGTCGCCGGCGGCGGCGAGCCGCGCCTCTGCCGCCGCGAGCACCGCGGCGCGCTCGGCGCGTTCCCGTTCCGCTGTCTCCCGCTGGGAGGAGGCGGAACGCAGGCCCTGAAGACGCTGCATGGCTTCCTGCAGCGTCTGCCGCTCCTGGGAGCGGACCGCCAGCGGCTGCAGGCTCTGCTGCAGCTCTTGCTGGCGCTTTTGGCCCTTGGCCAAAAGCTCACGCTCCCGGGCCATGCTCTCCCGCCGGGCAGCGAGCCCGCGGGAGACCTCATCGCGGCGCTCCAGCACCGCTGTGCGCTCGCGCCGCAGTCCGCCCAGCTCAGCTTCCAGCTCGAGCGCGCGGCGGTAGGTATCCGCCCCCTGCCGGAGGGCGGGCTCCTCCGCGGCCAGCGCGGCCTGCGCCGCCGCTTCCGCCGTGGCCAGCTCCGCCGCCTTCCGCTCGGCTGCGGCAGCCTGAACCTCCTGGCCCTCCGCACGGGCCAATCGGCTCTTCCAGCCCTCTTCTGCGCTGCGCCAGGCCTTCAGCGCGGGCAGCATCTTCTCGGCTTCGTCAGCCTTGCCGAGCTTCTGCTCCAGCAGGAGGATATCTGCCTCCTGCGCAAGCAAAGCCTGCCGCTGACCCTCACGGCGGGATCGCTCGTCCTGCAGCTCACGGATGCGGGCATAGCGTTCCGCCCGCAGCACCGCCTCATCCAGCAGCTTGCGGCAATCTGCCGCCTGGAGGACCGCTTCCTGCAGGCGCTGCTCAGCAGCCTCAACATCCGCCTTGCCTGCACTGCCCAGCCCCTGCTGCTCAGCCTCCAGTGCGCGCAGTGCAGCCTCATTCTCCTTCACCCGGCGGCTAAGCTTCAGCGCCAGCCCGTCACCGTACTGCTCCAGATGAAAAAGACGCTGGAGCATTTGTCTACGGTCTACACCGCGCAGTGACAGAAACTCAGCAAACTTACCCTGCGGCAGCACAACGGCCCGGGTGAAATCATCCATTTTAAGTCCGATATGCTCCTCTACACAGCGTGTAACATCTGCCAGCTTATCGGCCATCACGTGATCACCGTCATCTGCAACCTCGATGAAACGGCTGATTGTATTGCTCACGGACTGGTCCCCGGTCCGCTTGAATTTCCGTTCGACCCGGTAACGGCGGGGGCCTGCTGAGGAAGTTAGCTCAAAAGTAAATGCCACGCTAAGCTGGTCCTCGGAATGGTTCATGATTCCCTGTGTCCCGTTCACTGCCCGTTCCACTTTGCCATACATGGCCAGTGTGATCGCGTCCAGCAAACTGGATTTGCCGCTTCCCGTCGGCCCAAAAATACCGAATAGTCCTGTCTCGGTCAGACTCGCAAAATCAATCTCCTGCTGCTCTCTATAGCTTTGCAGCCCGGCTACCTTTAGTAGAATTGGCTTCACTTCAGTTGTCCTCCCCTTCCGCAGGCTCGCGCCGCTCTTCTTCCGCCAGCTCCAGGAACAGTTCAATCAGGCTGTCCTCAGGCTCTGCCCCGCCGGTCTGCCGCTGGTAGAATCTCCGGAACAGCTCCTGCACCGGCATGCGCGAGCGGGCCATCTCCTCAAGCTCCTGCTCCATCTGCGGATACACCGGACGAATATGGATGATCCCCTCTCTGGATTTGCGCAGCCGCTGGATATCATTCAGCGACATCGCTTCCGTCAGGCGGAGCTCCAGATCAATAAAAGCTGTTGCATCCCGGCCTTCGTCCAGCCAGTTGTATACTTCCTGTAACCCGCCGGAAGACTTCCAGTTCACCAGAGGACGGCCGCAGCGCAAATAGATTTCCTCAAAGGAAGGTTCTCCGCTAGGTGCAATCTCAAGCAATGCCACGGACTTGGCCTGACCCGCTTCAGAGAAGCTGTAGGCCAGAGGCGATCCGCTATAACGGATCATGCCGTCGCCTTTCACACGCTGGGCACGGTGAAGATGCCCAAGCGCTGTATATTGTGCGCCGCATGACAGCGCTGAGGGATCAACGGTGTACGCCCCGCCGACCTGAATAGGACGCTCCGAATCACTCTCTACCCCGCCCAGGACATAGATATGACTCATCGCCAAATTGACCGTATGAGGTGTGAATTCCCGCCCCAGCATGTTCATCAGCCTGCCTACCCTTGCGCTGTAGGCAAGACGAAGCTCATCTTCTCCGCTATCCCCGGCGAGCAGTTCGCCCAGCCGGGCTTCGGAGGGATATGGAAGGGCAGCGATTTTGGCGATTTCTCCTGTACGTACGGCATGGACCGTCACCGGCTCAGAGGTAGGCAAACCCACCAGTGTAATGCCCTGTCTGCGGACTAGCGGGGATACGGATACTACACGCTCAGGCTGATCATGATTGCCGGAAATGACCACCAGCGGACGGCCATTTGCCGTAAGTCTGGCGGCAGCATCGTAGAACAGCTGCTCTGCTGCTGCCGGTGGATTCACGGAATCATAGACATCTCCCGCCATCAGAATAAGATCTGCCTGGGAATCATCGGCAATCTCTACCAGCTCATCGATGAACTGCTCCTGCTCCTTCTGCCGGCTTCTTCCTTCCAGCGTCCGGCCCAGATGCCAGTCCCCCGTATGCAATATGCGCATTGTCGTCCTCTTTTCCCCGCCCTCATGCGGTATTTCTCAATTGATAGATTTATAGTTTCATCAACAAAAATATGGATCGATTTATAGCTTTACAGCATGACCACCGTCAAAAAAGTACAGCCAAATCTCGCTGACCGGCTCCCCGAGAATATTCAGCAGCGCCTTGCTGTACAGTTCCAGCTGAAACCGGTACTTTTCTTTCAGAGAATCAATTCCGCCCTGATGCTCCACAACAGCATCCGTCTTGTAATCCAGCAGAATCAGCCGTCCCTCCTCCCGGAAGAGGCAGTCGATTACACCTTGAATCAGGACGGATTCCCCCATGACCGGGCTTACTTCAGAAGCTTCAAGTCCCGCTGCCGCTTCATTGAGATCAATGAGTCCATGGTAGGCCTCACTTGCCGGAACCATATAGCTGAAAGGCTGTTCTCTTCTTTTCCAGGGAGCCCCAATTAGCCTCCGGCCCATTTCCCCCATGTAAAACGCCTCAATTTCACCAAGCTCAACTGCCTCAGCCTGCTCGTCTGTGAGAATGGCAAGCCGTGTAAGACGTGCTATTGTGGCTTCCAGGACAACACGGTCTACAACACCTTCCAGCGGAACATGCTGCATGACCGTATGATAGGCCGTTCCCCGCTCTGAAGACGACAAGCCACGTTTCTCCATAAATTTTGGGCGCCGCAGATGCAGACTATCTGTTCCTGCCACCCCGCGTGCCAGGCTGTTCCCCGAAGCCGGGAGCCGGGACTCTTCCAGCAAATCATAGGAAGGCTGCTCCTGCATGGACAGCATCGATTTCAGTTCGGTGACTGATGTTTTGGCGGGAATCCCGGATGCGGCGGCATAAGGATAGACCCAGTTCAGTCGTGCGGTGATATCAGTCTCTCTACTTGTGCTCTTAAATGCCACACTGCGGCCGCACTTCAATGCTTCGAGCATAGTATACCGTTCCTCATTCTGATCCGTTGTACCAGCCGCAGCAAGAGAGCCGGAACTGAGTTCTGCCGCGTTCACCGCTGAGATACTCCAATTGGAAGCATCATTATGCAGTACCGCAGATACAGATCCCTCTGTTCCTGCCAGCTTACGGAGAATAGCTGCTCCTGGATGCCGGATGAGTGCCGGTCCTACCCAATCTAAATAGCTGCGTCCCCGGGCCAGCAAATGGTCCTCCAGCAGTAATTCTTCACGGGCTTGCACGCTGCTCCAGCCTGCAAGGGTGCGGGATAAATCTCTTACCGTGCCGACAAGGATCATTTTGTCACGCGGCCGGGTTAATCCGACATAGAGCACACGCATCTCCTCTGCCAGCAGTTCCAGCCGGGAACGGCGGTTAATGGCCAGATAAGGAAGTGTAGGGTAGCTGACCCGGGTATCTTGTTCTACAAAACGCGGTCCGAATCCTAGCTCTTTATGCATCAGGAACGGGGAATACAAATCCTGACGGTTGAACGGCTTCGCCATCCCGGCCAGAAACACCACCGGAAACTCCAGACCCTTGGATTTGTGAATGGTCATAATTCTGACTCCACCGGCCTCTTCGCCCGTTCCTCCGGCCACGCCCAAGTCTCCGCCGTTTTCTCTCAGCCGGTTCATGAACACCAAGAAGCGGAACAATCCTCGCGCAGAGGTGTCTTTTTCAAATTGTACAGCCCGGTCATACAGTGCTGTCAGATTGTTCTGGCGCTGAAAGCCTCCAGGCAGGCCGCCGACCCACTCCAGATAGCCGCTCTCACCATAAATCCGCCAGATCAATGTACTGAGACTGCCCTGCCGGGCGGCATTTCTCCAGCCCTCAAGCAGCTTCAGAAAAGCTTGCAGCTTCGTCTGAAGCTGCACAGGAATCTCCGGCGTGCCTCCGGCAGCGGCTCTATCTTCCGCTAATCCACCGCTTTGTGCCAGGCTTGCTTCATTAGCAGCAGCACTCTCGGCTTGAACAGCCTTTGCCAGTCCTGTTGCTGCCTGCTGTATTTCCGCATGTAAAGATTTTGAAGAATAGTCTGCCTTGTTCTCTTCCCCGGCTGCCGCAAGGACAGCATCAAAAAATGAACCATTGCTGCAAAGACGCACCAAAGCCAGCTCTTCTTCACGCAAATTCACCACAGGTGAACGTAGCACGCCAGCCAGCGGGATGTCCTGACGGGGATTGTCCACAATCTGCAGCAGCGAAAGGGCAATTTCTACTTCGGTAGCCTGAAAGTAACCCTTGTTCTGGTCACCATACGCCGGGATACCCTCCAGACGCAGCTCCTCGATCATCAGCGGTGTCCAGATCCGCGCGGACCGCAGCAGAATGACTATATCGCCGTAAACAACCGGGCGCATGATCTTCAGGGCTTTATCATAAATAAGCAGCGGCTCACCGCCGCTCATGCCGGTCATCTGCGAGATGCGCCGCACAATAGCCCTCGCCTCAAGCTGTGCGGTTTCACTCTCAATCGCTTCATTCTCCTGCGGAGGAAGCTCCCCGTCCTCAGCCAGCTCTTCTGAGCGTCCGGACAACGATGTCCCCCGGTCGATTAGCAGCAGCTCAGGGGCAAAATAAAGATCTGGCCCTTTTTCCTCAGCCCCCGGGAAATGTGCTCCGTAGACCAGTTCTGCGCGCTCATCATAGCTTATTTCAGCAACCTTACTGTCCATAATCTGCCGGAAAATCATATTTACCGCATTAACCACCTCCAGGCGGCTGCGGAAGTTGCGGGCCAGATCGATTACCGAGCCGCCTTCCGTCTTGCCTGGATCCGGGATTTCATCCCCCCTGGCATCCTCCCCAGTCCCGGTTACGCCATCACTTTTGTTGCCTGTGATTGAGCCAAAGCTCCGGTATTTATCCAGAAACAGTCCCGGCTCCGCCAGCCGGAAACGGTAGATGCTCTGCTTCATATCTCCAACCATAAAGCGGTTGCCCGGGGATTCGCGGGAGATCAGGCGCACAATTTCTTCCTGCACGCTATTTGTATCCTGATATTCATCCAGCAGCACTTCGTCGAACTGGTCCCGGTACTCCATCGCCGCATCCGATGGCACGGAATGACCAGGTGCAGAATCCTCGTGGCGCAGGATCTTCAGGCAGTAATGCTCCAGATCACTGAAATCAACCAGGCCACGGCCTGCCTTCTCAATCCGGTAGCGTTCACCGAATTCGATTACCGTCTCCGCAAGCTCCCGCATCAGCGGTGCCGCCTCATGCAGCTCGCCCAAAAAGGCCTCGGCCGGGCGCCCAAATAGGGATTTCTGCAGCTCCAGCAGGTTCTTCTTCACACTGTCACGGAGATCCTTCACCGTCTCCTGCAGCCCGGGATCGGTCGAGTCCTTCTTGCAGGCTTTCAGCTTTCCAAACGATATTTCCATAAAAATATCATACAACTCGGCCCACGGACGGAGTTCCAGAGCTTCCTGCAGCGATTGCACCATTTCCAGATCCGCAGCCAGATTCTCAGCATAAGGAGCGGGCCCCCCGGGCTGCAAAGCGATATCCCGGCCCTGGCGGAGCTGACTCGCAGCCCCGTCCAGTGTCAGCTTCGCTTCCGCCATAATACTCTGGACCCATGGCGTGTGGCTAAGGGCTTCCGTGTCCGGCAGTGAGAAATCCGCAGCGGTACCCCGCAGCCACTCCGCCGGCCAGGGATGGCTGCGCGCAAAATCATGCAGCCGCTGTACCAGCGCATGCACAGCATCATCACTGCGTTCACCGCTGAACCAGTCAGCCAGCTGTACAAAAACAGTATCTTCCCCGTCTTCTCTCACTTCTCCATATTTCTCTTCAAGCAACTCCTCCAGCAGCTCCTGGCGCATCATCTCTGCTTCATGCTCATTCAGAATCCGAAAACCCGGATCAATGGGAATGAGCTGGTAATAACGCCGGATGACTTCCAGACAAAAGGAATGCAGCGTCGTAATCGAAGCTTTGCCGAGCAGGGCAAGCTGGCGGCGCAGATGCTCATAGCCCTGGCTCCCTTCTTCATCCCCGGATTCCTCCTCCAGCTTTCGTTCCAGTGCCTCGCGGATGCGCTGCCGCATTTCAGCAGCCGCTGCCTTTGTAAACGTGGCCACCAGCAGCCGGTCTACACTGAACCCGTTCTCTTCGCTGCTGATTTTACGGATAATCCGTTCGACCAGCACCGCAGTCTTGCCGGAGCCTGCCGCCGCCGCGACCAGGATATCATCACCGCTCACAGCGATAGCGCGCCATTGGTCGTCGCTCCATAGGCTTCCTTCCGGTTTGGGCTCTAGTTCCGCTTTTCGTATCATGGCTTTTCTCCTCCTTCGCGGGATAGCAGGTCCCAGATGACTTCTTTGCCCGGCTTGCCGAGAATGTTGTAAGCATTGCCTTCCACAGCCTCATCGAACTGGCATACCGGCCGGTAAGAGCAGAAGGTGCAGGCTGTTTCCTGCTGTATCCGGTAAGGCTGAATGGCCACATCACCTTCGGTAATGCGTGTCCCGATATCGGTGATCGTGCTGCGTACCGAGGTCAGCAGATGTCCCCATTGCTCAGGCGTAGCGACCGAAGCACTGCTGTAAAAGCTCCCGTCGCTCTTCAGTGCCACCGGTACAATCGAGGAATGCCCCTTGTCCAGAGTGGTATCCATAAGCGAGACTACTTCGCGGTCAGCCGTCAGCAGCCCTTTCATTTTGAAACGCTTCATTAGTTCCTGCTCTGCCTGCTCGCGGTTCATGCCATTCGCTGAAGTCAAGAGCGGATCATGCACATGGAAATAGAGCGTTCCGGCAGGAAGAGCAGTCTTGCCGAGCCATTGCTCCGAATAGGTGAGCAGAACATCCAGGTAGGTAAGCATTTGCAGCGACAGCCCGTAATAGACCTCATGCAGCTTGAGGTCCTTCTGGCTGGATTTATAGTCGATGACCCGCAGCAGAATGCCTTGCTCGCCTTCGGCCATATCCACACGGTCAATCCGGCCCACCACCTCCATCACGCAGCCGTTTGGCAGGGTGATTCTAAGCGGCGGAAGGTCCTTGCCCGGTCCAAAATCAAGCTCAAGCCCCACCGGCTCAAAGCTGCCCCGTCTGGCATGTTCCCCAAGGATCACAGAGGCGCGGCCGACGATGTTCTTGAGCTTGCGGGAGATATATCCGTAACGCTTACTGCTCATCAGGATTTCACCTTGGAGAAGCGGTGAGAGCCTGTCCACAGTCTCCCCGGCCTCACGGCGGCATTCCTCCGCCGTCATACTTCCCCAGCTGCGTCCCTGCTTCTGCAGCCGTAAAGCCATATCGCTGAGAGCGGCATGGAACAGCTGACCGATATCCGGGGCCTGCAGCTTGTAGAGCTGGCGTTCCTTCAGTCTCAGTCCGTAGGAAGCGAAATGCGAGAAGGCGCAGGCGACGAATTTTTCCATGCGAGATACACTGCCCCGCACTGTTGTTCCGCCGTATAAGCGCAGACTGGTCTCCTGCTTCAACCGGATTCCGTCATTGCGGTAGAACAGTGAACCGAGCAGCTTTACCAGCTTCGATCCATGCTCCTCATCCGTGATAAACCAGTTATAAACATCCCACCAGAGTGCGGGAATGTCCACGCCCTGCCGCCACTGCCGAAGCTGCATAATCAGCATGCGCAGCGTCTGTTCCGGGTGACCCACAAAACCCGTATGCAGCGCTTCAAGCGCCTCAGTTTCTTCTGCCGATTCAGCCGCAGCTGATGGAAATCCGGAAACAAACTGCTCTTTCAGTGCCCCTGGAAACATGCCGTGCAAATGGCGGATCATTTCGGATGGCAGCAGGGCCTTGCCTTCTTCATCCGCTGTCGCATAACTGATCCAAAGCTTACGGCTTGCTGTAGTGAGTGTATTGTAAATCAGAAAACGCTCATCCAGCAGCTTGCGGGAAGAACCTGGAGCAAGCTCCATCCCGGCATTCTCCAGCAGCATACGTTCCCCTTCCGAGAGGATGCCGTCTTCCTTGAATTGGGCGGGAACAACCCCTTCATTGAATCCCAGTAAAAAGGCATATTTGACTCCCGATACCCGGGTGCGGTCCATAGTTCCCACCAGCACCTGATCCAGCGCAGGCGGCACCAGCCCCATCTTCAGTTCAGCCAAGCCTGTCTCCAGTACCCCGGCAAAAATGTCAAACTCCATTCTTTCGTTACCCATCATCTCGGCAATCTGATCCAGCAGATCCAGTACCGCTCCCCATAGCTGGGTATGCTCGCGGGCCGCTTCAGGCTGCCCCAGCCCTAACGCCTTGGCACTCATCTGTTCCAGCTTGCGTGCGGCGTCCGTGTCCTGCAGAAGAAAATAAACCGCCTTGCACAGTTCCAGTCCGCTGCGGCTTGTTTTGACCCGCTTCTCAAAAGCCTGAAGCGGACCTGTAATAATCTCCCGGCATGCTTCCATTCTTGCCAGGAGCACTTCATCCACGACTCTCTCGCCTTCCAGCGACAGACTCGGAATTCCTTTCCAGGACCGGCCATTCGTCCAGCGGTGGCCCTGAATACCGCAAGCCAGCACATAATTCTCCAGTGCATCCATATCGGCGCGCGTCACACTGTAGTCCATCGGCAGCAACAGCTCCGTCTTCACACAGCGGAACACATCCTCATACCGCCACCGTCTGCGTACCACATCAAAGGCAGAGCGGATAAATTCTACTAGCGGATGATGCAGCTCATTCATCTTTTGATCAAGGAAGAATGGGATTCCGTAGTCCTGGAACAGGGGAACCACAAGCTGTTCATAGTCGGCAATATTGCGCATAAATACTGCCATCTCCCCGTATTTTGCACCTTCCTCACGAGCAAGACGGAGCATCTCCCTCAGGCTTCCTTCTACTTCGGCTCTGCGCGAAGCTGCCGCAGTAAGGGTAATCGCATCTGTAACCTCTGAAGCGGCACCGTTCCAGCGGATTCGCCGGCCAAACCCCTTCTCCAAATGGGCAAGGACAGGACTTCCGGCAAAACGCGGCAGCACCGGTGGTGCCAGAAGTTCATCCCATACCGTCAGGCCCATTTCCTCTGCCATTCCGCGAAGCTTGATACAGGTTACTGCTGCGGGATGAAACAGCTCCAGCTCATGAGGCTGCATGCCCGCAGGATATATCCGGTCCAGTGTCAAAGCGACCGTGACTTTAGCGGCATATAGCATCAGCTCCCGCAGCACGGCAAATTCCTGTGTTGTGAAGCCGTGAAAACCGTCCACCCAGATTTCCGCACCGCGAATATAAGAAGACTCCTGAATATGTTCAGCCAGCTCAGCCAGCCGATCCTCCTCATCGATGTACAGCCGGGACATTTCCTGTTCCAACTCTCGGAACACCATATGTACATCATCCAGCTTGCTTGCGAGAATGGGACTTCGCCCTATGGAGTCCCGCATTCGGGCGATCTGCTCCTCCAGATCAGCAGTGCCCAGGCAGCAGCGCTTCAGCTCCGTATGCAGTTGGCTAAGCCGTTCTACAAAGCCCGGTCTGTCGCTTGATTGACCAAACAGCTTCAGCTCTTCCTTGCGGCGGCTGATGATCTTGTAGATCAGCATCTTCTTGCCTTCCTCGCTGATCGGCAGACTCGCGCTGCCTCCGGTCTCCTGCTTCACCCGGTAGGCCAGCCGCGAGAAGCTCAGCGTCTGGGCACGGATGCTGCCCTTCGTCTTGCCCGTCTTCAGCAGCCCTTGCTCTGCACCGAAGGAGCCCTGCTCCGGGACAAGCACAATAATCGGCACACCCAGTGGTTCCGCTTCGAGACGGGAGGAGATATCCTCCCATATTTTCGTAGTCTTGCCGCTACCTGAGCGGCCAATCAAAAAGTGTACTGTCATCACAGTAAACCCCTTCCGTAGCGGAGAAATAGTTAAAGCTATAACATGCTATACGAGTTTTATAGGTGCTACCTGCGTATAGGAATGCAAACAGGTTCTGTTCATATTCCATCTATAATCCGAAAATATTCAAGTGAATCCGTCCCAATATTATAGCATACCTCTTCCAGCAAGAACATACGTTTGCCATTCTTTGCATATCTCCATCTAGGATATTCTGGATTCTCCTTTTTACACAAAGAGCCCCTCCGCAGCCGGAGAGGCTCTTCTATACAGATCTATTTGCTGTGTACTTCAAAAATGGCAAATTTCAAGTAATGGCCTTCGTCCACACCGAGAATTTGCGGATGGTCTTTGCCTGCGGCCCGCCACTCGATCAGACGCAGCACTTTACCCGCATCCTTGGCGGCCTCCGCGATAGTGTCTAGGAACAGCTGCGGCTGCATGTGATAGGAACAGCTTGCCGTTACGAGATAGCCGCCCTCGTTGACGAGCTTCATACCGTGCAGGTTGATGTCCTTGTAACCGCGGCAAGCGCCTGCAACCGCACTCTTGGTCTTGGCAAAAGCAGGCGGGTCCAGGATAACAACATCCCAGGTGCGCCCACCTCCGGCTGTCATCGGTTTGGCGGTATCCGTTTTGCCGGTGGCCCGCTCAGAGCGTTCTTCCACGCCTTTGACCTGGTTGCGCAGGAAAGCAAAAGCATCGTCGACCACAAATTCCACACGATCGGTGAAGCCGTTCAGCTCCACGTTAGCTTTGGCGCTCTCAATCGCATGGGCAGATACATCAAGGCAGGTGACCTTCTTGGCCCCGTATTTGCACGCATGGAGAGTGAAGCTGCCGGTATGTGCGAAGCATTCCAGTACTGTTGCACCGTCCCAGTAAGGGAAAGTGACCGGTTTGCCGCTTTTGTTAACCGGAAGAGTCTGAAGCGTCCCATCTTCTGCCGTAACCTCCTGGAGGGTAATGCCGCTTCGTCCACCCCAGCCTTGGATCAGCGGAGCAATGGAAGCCCTGTTTTCCCGCTGGTCAAAAAAGTATCCGGTCTTCTGACCTTCTTCTATATCTACAATCACCTTGAGGCCGTTCTCACTCACAGTGATATGGCGCGGACACTCCCCGTACAGCACGCCGGTTCTCTGTTCCAATCCTTCAAGCTCGCGTACACTTACATCACTGCGCTCATAAATACCTCGCGGCGCTACAACCTCTACAAGCGCCTGTACAATCTGGTCGCGGCACTTGTCCATGCCCAGCGTCAGCAGCTGCACTACCAGGACATCACCGAAGCGGTCGATGATCAGCCCGGGCAAAAAATCAGCTTCCCCGTATACCAGGCGGTACGCATCCGCTCCAGGCAGAAACCGTTCTCTATGGTGCAGACAGCTCGAAAACCGCTCGGCAAAAAAAGCGGTATCCATTGCCGCCAGCGGACCCTGAGCTAGAATTCTTACCCGGATCTGCGAAGCAGGATTGTAATACCCTGTCCCGAGAAATCTGCCTTGATGATTAAGTACATCTACCAATCCTCCTGCCTGCGGATCTCCGTCTACGGATGCGACTTCACTCGCATAGACCCACGGATGGCCCTGCTCCAGTCTTTTTTTACGGCTGCGTTCCAGAATAACCGATGCCAATACCTTCAACTCCCTGTTCTTGTTATTGATTTGTATACATGTCCACTTCATTGCATTCATATATTGGTGTACAACCCCGTTCAAAGGAGCTTGTCCCTATGATCCGTGATCTGCTGTTCCCTGTCATATATGGTCTTGTCATTTTCCTCGCCGGCATGAAACTGATGGAGGCTGCGCTGGCGAGGCTCGCCGGCCCTCTGCTTACGAGAAGTCTGCACAAAGCAACTTCCACGCCCCTAAAAGGCCTGATTGCCAGCAGCCTGCTGTCAGCACTACTGCAGAGCAGCACTGCCGTAACGGTGCTCACCATCGGCATGGTTAACGCCGGACTGCTGACGTATGCCCGGACGCTGGGTATCATCCTGGGCAGCAACATCGGCACCTGCCTGACCACAGAGCTGATCGGCCTGCAGTTTAGCTCGATGGCTGCGCCGCTGCTGGTCGTATCACTCTGTATGTGGGCGGTAGCCGTTATGCTCAGCGAGCGGCCGTCCCAAGGCTCAAGGTTGGCGGACACCATACGCAGGATTTCCACCCCCCTGCAGTTCATCTGCCTGGCGGTGGCCGGGTTCGCGATGGTCCTATGGGGCATTGCAGTCATGCAGTCTGTCGGTCCCGCACTTCAGGCCAGCGGCCTGTTCCGCTGGTTCCTGGACCATGCGGCAACCAGTGCGCTCTGGGGCTTGGCTGCCGGAGCCTGCCTGACCGCGATGCTGCACAGCAGTGCAGCGGTCATCGGCATGGCGATGGGCCTTGCAAGCTCCGGGGTAATGCCGCCGACGCTTGGCATCGCCGTCGTGCTAGGGGCCAACATCGGCACCTGCGTCACCGCCATCATCGCCGCTATCGGGGGCTCGGCTTCCGGCAAGTTCGTCGCCGGGTCACATGTCGTGCTGAATGTCGGCGGCGCCCTGCTGTTCCTGCCCTTCATTCAACCGCTGCAATCCTTGTCTGCCTGGATCGGCGGCGGTCCTGCCGCTCAGCTCGCCCATGCCCAGACGATCTTCAATGTCGTCTGTTCACTTGGCGTGCTGCCGCTGTGCTACCTGCCGGTATGGACCCGGCTGGAGCAACGGCTACAGGGATAACTGTCCAGAATGCATTATCGCTGTACCATTATACTTCAATCAGCCCTACAGTTCTAATGCTTGTTTAAGCGCTAAGAAAAAAGACCTGTATCCCCTCATAAAGGCGGATTAACAGGTCTTGATGTTCTGCGTCAGAAGATCCGGTTGTACCGGATAAACATCCTATTTTACTGTAACAGATACTGTTACTGTTTTATTGTTGAACTTGCCTTTGATAGAGGTTGTTCCTTTGCTAACTGCAGTGATCATTCCGGAATCGTTCACCTTGGCCACGGAAGGCTTGGAGCTTGTCCAAACCGTGCTTCCAGTGACAATGGCTGTCTTGCCGGTATCATACAGAGCAGTCACTACCACAGCTTGGGAAGCACCTGCTGCCAGATACAGCCTGGTTTCACTGATGGTAATCTTGGTCAGCTTAGGTACCACGGTAATTTTGACAGTTGCCGTGATTCCCTGGTAAGACCCGGTAAGTGTTGCTGTACCTTCGCCAACAGCTTTTACAGATGTTCCTTTAACCGTAGCCACTTCCAGATTGGAGGAGACCCAATCCATAGCACCGGAGAAATTCGCTGTTTTTCCGTTAGAGAAGGTTCCAGTCACTTTAATTGCTTTGGAGGACTTGAGATTCATTTCAAGTGTGCTTGGCTCTATGAGCAGTTTGACGACCTTCTGCTCAATTATTACAGGAATACTGATTGTCTTGTTGGAATAGGTTCCCTTCAATGTGGCAGATCCTTTGGCCAATCCCTTAAGGGTTTTGCCTGCAGTAGTCTGCTTGATTACAGCATTGCTGCCGCTAAGCTCCCATTTTACCGTCGCGGAAACATCCAGCTCATCCCCGTTCTCAAGCACTGCCTGAACCGCAGGCAGCGGCTCCTCTTCACCAATAACCAGTCCCAGTGCTTCCTCTGGTCCGATCAATACAAGCACTTTATTCAGAACGGTCACTTTGACTTCAACACTCTTGCTCCGGATCGCAGAAGAAGGAGCAGTTACTGAATTCCCCTTAATCTTGCCTGTAAGGGTTACCGTACCGGCTTTACCGCCGACAAGCTTTCCGTCCTTGATCTGAGCAATTTCTTCGTTGGCGGAAGTCCACTCTATTTGATCACTGATGTCGAGCTTCGTTCCGTCATATTTCGTTCCGCTTACTTTTGGCAGGCTTACAGTATCCGCCGTGTAGAGCTCCTGCTCAGTTTTTTCTACAGTCATATCTGTAAGATTCGGGTATACAGTCAACTTGAACGACTTATTGACACCCAGATAATCCCCTTTGATAACAGCCGTTCCGACTGCTTTGGCTGTTAGTGTTGCCACAGCATTTTCAGAAGCTACCGTGTCGGCCGTTACTGTCGCTGTCAGTTGGTTGTCAGAAGTCCAGATTGTGCCTGCTGTTTGATTTTTGGTTGAATTCACGGCATCCCGCACAAATGATTTAACCTTCAGACTTTCCCCAAGGAACAGGAATTGATCTCCATCCGGCGTGAGCTGCAGCGCCTCATACGGCGAACGCACATAGACATCAACCGATTTGGACACGCCCAGGAAGCTGGCTGTAATAACAGCCTTACCAGGACCGAGTACTGTAATCATACCTTTGTCTACCTTGGCAATGCTCTCGCTAGAGGTTGTCCAGTTGGCATCTTTAGCAATATCTTTCTCCGGGCTGCTCTCTGTGGCTTTGGTCATTGCACTCAATTGCAGCGGAGAATCTCCAACGACTAGTTCTAGCTCTTTCACAGCTGCGTCTTTAGCCTTCAAGACAATAGCCGAATAGGGCAGCTGTACCACGGCTTTGAAGGTGGCAGTCAAGCCTTTGTATTTCGCTGTGATGGTTGACGATCCTTCACCCACAAGGGTAATCTTGCCATCATCAATGGTCAGTACATTGGTACTGGAGCTGGTCCAGTCCGCATCAGCAGTCACATCTTTTACAGAAGTGGCCGAATCTCCGCCAACGACTTTGGCTTTGACCAGCAGTGTCTCTGGGGTGTCGCCCAGCTTATAGTTGCCATCGGAGCTGCGCTCCAGTGTTAATTCCTTATAGGGATAGCTTACAGATACTTCAATCGTAGCAACTGCATTGTTGTAGGTTGCTCTTATGATTGCCGTACCTGCACCTTCGGGCTTCAATAGTCCGTAGAGTACACTTACTGCACTCGTATTGGAGGAAGTCCACGTGGCCGCAGCCGTCACATCTCTTTTGGAGGAGGAGCCTTCCACGTTGGCATATACCTTAAGCTGCTTAGGTGTCTGGCCTACGGTAAGCTCTATTTTTGCAGAGCTGTCGAATTCAATGGAATTGATGTCACCAGTAGCTGCGAAGACGTTTACCGGAAGAGCTACAACAGTCAGCAATATCATAATGAGGAGCATTTTCGTCATTTTCCTGTACACAGTCATTTGTTCTCTCCTTAGGCATTGAAATTATTAGTGCTTGATTTCCACACTCTTCCACTATATCGACAATTAGAGCCCGAGTCTTTACCCTTAGTTCCTTTTATTTTGAGTTCAAGCCAAATTCAGGACTTTCTAACTATATTGTCTTTATCCCTAACATCGATAATGCTTTGCGTAAAATACGGATATTATTGGAGTATGAATTCCCGGTTCCACGGGTCCAGGCCACCGCCGGTTCATGCCATTCTACAGCGTTAATCTCTTCGGTCTGAGCCTTGGTCTCTCCGCCTACAGCTTCTACAAGAAAGTAATGAACCTCCTTATTCACTATGCCGTGAACCGGATGCTGAAACGTGTATTTAATAACATCAATCGGTGCTCTGATCACTCCGACCGTCCCTGTCTCTTCACAAATCTCACGCAGTGCCGTCTCCTCCACGGTCTCGCCTTGCTCCATCTTGCCTTTGGGCAGCGAAATTTTACCATAACGGTCCACAATAAGCTGAATTTCCAGACCGGCAGCCCCAGTCCGGTAGACTACCCCGCCCGCTGAAATCTGCTTGTACGCCATATTCATCCTCCTAAAAGTTTTGCCTGCATTACTTCATGATTGTGCTTCAGGCAAAACTTACTTCGTAAGCATATGCCCCTCTGATTTTATTACCCAAATAGAAAAACAGCCCCACAAAGTGGGGCGTAGAGTTAAACTGCAGCTAAGCTGGAAAAAGTAACACTAACCGGAACTCTTCTATGTCCGTTCATAATCTAATCCCTCTACACGATCTGACTAAGCCCGCTCCGGCTTACACTGACCAGCTCACCGCGGCATTCATTCACTCCGGCTTCCGTAATCTTCACCTGGCAGAGCTCTCCCTGCAGCGAATCATCGCCGCCAAAGAAAACCTGCAGATAGTTATCGCTGAAGCCATGCTGGGTGCTGCGTTCTGGAGCGTCTTTGGCTGATCTTTCAGCAATAACGGAAACTGTCTTGCCTACGAACTTGCGGGCGTATGCCAGCTGCATTTCTTCGGAGAGGTCAATCAGCTGCTGTACGCGGGCGTTCTTAATCTCTTCGTCCACCTGGTTCAGCATCCGTGCTGCCGGCGTACCCGTCCGTTTGGAATAAGGGAATACGTGCATTTCGGAGTAGTTGACAGCCTTCATGAAGTCATAACCGGCGCGGAACATTTCCTCGGTTTCACCCGGGAAGCCGACAATGACGTCAGTGGTTATGCCTACATCCGGCATCGCCTGGCGGATCAGCTCCATTTTGGCGTAATACTCTTCTGTTGTATATTTACGGCGCATCGCCTTCAGCACTTCGTTATGTCCGGCTTGGAGCGGAATATGCAGATGTCGGCACATTTTGGAGCTGCGGTTCAGGACCTCAAGCAGCTTCCCGTCAATCTGACTGGCCTCGATAGAGCTGATGCGAACCCGTTCCAGCCCGTCTACCTTGTCCAGCTCCCAGAGCAGGTCAGCGAGACGGTAGTTGTCCAGATCATCACCATAGCCTCCGGTATGAATGCCGGTGAGCACAAACTCCTTGTATCCGGCTTCCACAAGTTGATGCGCCTGGGCAACGATCGACTTCGGATCACGGCTGCGCGACAATCCGCGCGACCAGGGGATGATGCAGAAGGTGCAGAAGTTGTTGCAGCCATCCTGAATTTTCATAAAAGCCCGCGTACGGTCGGCAAAGCCAGGCACATCCAGCTCCTCGAATTCCCGCGTCTTCATAATGTTGCGGACAGCGTTCACCGGCACGCGGGACTCCTGAATATTCTTCACATGAGTCATGATATGCTCACGGTCCTGGTTGCCGATCACAAGATCGACACCGGGAATATCAAGGATCTCGCCAGGCGAGGTCTGTGCATAGCAGCCGGTAACGGCAACAATCGCTTCCGGATTGCGGCGCACAGCACGGCGGATCATTTGGCGGCTTTTTTTGTCGCCCGTATTGGTTACCGTACAGGTGTTGATCAAATAGACATCGGCGGGCCCTTCGAAATCAACCTGCTCGTAACCTTCATTTTTGAAAAGCTGCCAGATGGCTTCAGTGTCATAGAAATTCACTTTACAACCTAAAGTATAAAATGCTACGGATGGCATTGTTCAAACTCCCCCCATTTCTCCGGATTCATAAAGTATACAGGCTGCGGCAACCATGCCTGCCGTCTCGCAGCGCAGAATACGCCGTCCAAGCCCGACTGAAACCGCTCCAGCCTCTTCGGCAGCACGGCATTCTTCAGGACTAAAACCACCCTCTGGGCCGACGACTACCATCACCTTGCCGGACGACTGCTGAGGTAGTCCGGAGAGCCAGGGAGCAGCAGCGCTTCGGAGCTGCAGGCCTTCTTCTTTTTCATAACAGAAATACACGGCGTCATACTCACTGAAGCTCTTCAAGAGCAGCTTCCAGCTGAGCGGTGAGTGCACTTCCGGAACGATGTTCCGGTGTGCCTGCTCGGCAGCCTCTTTGCAGATTTTGCGCCATCGCTCCAGCCGTTTGCTCTCCTTACGCTCATCATACTGAACAATCGTGCGCTCGGAGAGAAAGGGAACAAAACCCACCGCACCAATTTCGGTGCATTTCTGAATCACGGTCTCTAGCTTGTCTCCCTTAGGCAAACTCTGGGCCACGGTAATCTTGATCCTCGGCTCATGCGTCATATCCAGCATTTCCAGTATATTGACGTTCACTTCACCTATTTCAATCCCGGCAATTTCCACCAGCGCCTCACGGGACACTCCATCGCTGACAATCAGCTTGTCCCCGGCCTTGCCGCGCATCACCTTCGCGATATGACGGGCGTCTTCGCCGCTAATGACCACCGTTTCCGGATGAAATTGCTCCGGTGTAACGAAATAACGCTGCATCTTCTCATCATCCTGTCTTTATTCAGCATAAAAGCGGCAGCGTTCCTGCTTCTCAGGTTCCCTGCCGCCGCTCTGTACACCTATATTCCTCTAAAAATGCCACATTACATCATACAACGTTTGCCTGGCTGTGAATAGTCCCAGTTACAGGCTTCACATTCCGAACAGCTTCAGGAACAGCTTGAGGAAATCATTCCCAATCTGTATAGACCAATTGTTCATTGGGGTAATTGTATAGTTACGCAGCCCGGGAATGAAAATAACCAGCAGAAAAACAAAGGACAACCACTGTTCGTATTGCTGCAAACTTCCGCGGATAGTACGGGGCGCCACATCCTCCACAATGCGGTACCCGTCCAGTGGCGGCAGCGGAATCAGGTTAAACAAAAAAAGAAAGAAATTGAACTGGATAAAAATCCCGAAAAACCAGACAACCGCCCGAAGCAATTGTTCGTTTGTAATGGAATCAATGATTCCGGTTCCCAGCAATATGGCATAGATGAAGGAACCCAAGATTCCCAGCAGCAGATTACTAATCGGGCCGGCTGCTGAGACGATCACGCCCATCAGGCGGGGACGGCTGAAGTTGTCGCGGTTCACGGGAACCGGACGGGCCCAGCCGAAGCCGGCGATGAGCAGCAGAATAATTCCGAACAGATCAAAGTGAACCGCAGGATTGAGCGTCATCCGGCCCAGCATCCGTGCGGTAGGATCGCCAAATTTATTGGCAAAATAAGCGTGACTGAACTCATGCACCGTAAATGCAATTACAATTGTAATCAGAAAGAACGGGAGTTGCTGCAGCGGAATACGTATAATACTTTGCAAGAAATCCATCTTTACCTCTTTCCGGCTGTAAACGCCACCCAATCTTCTTCACGGGATACTTCCCTAATCTCAAAACCGGAAGCTGCCAGCGCTCCAGCAACAAGCGCTTCCTTATCCTTATAGATGCCGGAGGTAATATAGATTCCGCCCGGCTGAAGTGCACGGTAGACATCATCCGTGAATAATACAATAATCTCTGCCAAAATATTGGCGACCACAATTTTGACCGGCAAGGTAACACCAAGGCCCACTTCGTTAGACGGAGCAGCAGAAGCAGCCTCAGGTTCCGCCACATGGCCGGGTCTGGCTGAAGGCCACATCTCTCCGGCCGCCGAATCCAAAGCCCGCTCGCCGCCCAAGAGCGACAGAAGATCGCTTTCCTTTACCGTAATCTCTTGCTGCAGCCGGTTCAGCGCCACATTCTCCCGCGCACTTTCTACCGCTACCGGGTCCAGATCCAGTGCCAACACCGATTTAGCGCCAAGCAGCATCGCACCTACGGCAAGAATGCCGGAGCCAGTACCCACATCGATCACCTCTTCGCCGCCTTGGATATGCTTTTCCAGTGCGCGCAGGCAGAGTGCCGTGGTTGGATGTGTTCCGGTTCCGAAGGCCATGCCGGGATCCAGTTCAATAATCTTTTCATCAAGGCCTTGAGGCGTGTATTCCTCCCAGGTCGGCTTAATGGTCAACCGTTCCGATACACGAAGTGGCTTGAAATACTGCTTCCAGGCATGGGCCCATTCATCTTCATCTACCGTTTTCCAGGAAATCAGCGCTTTGCCGGGGTCAATCCCGAACTCGCGCAGCTCCGCAACTCTTGGAGCCAGTTCTTGGATAATATCGTCCATGGAGACAGTTTCGGCATAATAGCCCTTAATCACCGCTTCCCCTTCAGGGATATCATTGAGCGGTTCATCATATAGTTCACCGTAACGGGTGTCCCGTACCTTATTCAGCGTTCCTGATTCTTCAATGGAAACACCGCCTGCTCCGGCTTCATACAGCAGATTGGATATCATCTCCTGTGCTTCTTCTGTTGTATGTACCGTCAGTTCGTGCCATAACATGTGTGTGGGTCCTCCTAAAAGTTTTGTAACAATTGAATATTTAACAGTATACCATTTCTTCCCCACGTAGCGCCAAACTGCGGATTATCTCCCGGACATCAGGCCTTTTTGGTGACAAAAACAATCTGTCGTATGATCATCCACCATGCCGGAGGCCTGCATAAACGCATAACAGATGGTAGAGCCCACAAACTTCATTCCCTTCTTCTTCAGCGCTTTGCTCATCTGGTCGGACTGAGGACTGGTAGCCGGAACTTCAGACCGTGTTTCCCACCCGTTAATCACTGGCTCTCCGCCGATAAAAGTCCAGAGATATTTAGCGAAACTCCCCTCTTCCCGGCAAATCTGCTGGTACACTACCGCATTCTGAATAATTGCATTAATTTTCAGCCGGTTGCGGATGATTCCCGTATCCTGCATCAACGCTTCAATTTTCGCTTCGTCATACAGCACAATCTTCTGCGGATCAAATTCGTCGAACACTTCACGGAAGTGCTCCCGCTTCTTCAGAACCGTATACCAGCTCAATCCGGCCTGCATCCCTTCCAGCATCAGCAGCTCAAACATTTTCCGGTCATCGTACAGGGGTTTGCCCCATTCCTCATCATGATAAGCCATATACAGCGGGTCTTCATTGACCCAGCCACAACGTGTAATATTCAAAATCAGTCTCTCTCCTTTTTCCCGCGGCAGGCAGTTATCTTTCATGATTCTCGTAATAAGCCTCATCGGCATATTTGGGGTCCGTTCCTTTTAAATAAGCCAATAGCAGCCCTGGACGCTTCACCAGCACCCAATCGCCCGCTTGGTCAAATTTACGGCAGGAGGTAATCATATGGGCTTTGGTAATCGTACCAAATTTCTTGCCGTTCCGCTTCCCCCACTTCTTCAGTCGCAAGGCGAAATCGGCATCCTCGGTCATCAGCAGCTCTTCATTAAATCCCCCAATAGCCTCAAAATCAGACTTGTAGCACCAGAAGATCCCTACAGATATAGCCCCGTATTTAAAAACGAGCGGGATCATCAACATGAGCGTTGACACCACAATCCCCAGAGACATTCGCTCGAATCTGGCCGTTGTGCCCCCTCATGATATAAGTTCCCAGCGAGAGCAGTCTGTCCATCTCGGTCAGCATACCCGCAGTCATTTGGCTATCCGCATCAATCGTGACCAGTATTTCTCCTCTGGCGGCTGCGGCACCTGCATTTCGGATCTGTGAGAGATTTTTGCGGTCATCGTGAATAACTATACAGTTATAAGACTTCGCTATCTCTTCGGTTGTATCTGTACAGCGGTTAAGAATGACAATTTCCTCCACCTGATCCGGAAAAGACTCCGCCGCCGCCGCAATGGACTGAAGGCATTTGGTTATGTATTTCTCTTCATTATGTGCGGGAATTAAGATAGAAAACTTGATCTCTCCCTGCACCTCAGGGCCGGCAAAAGGGGTGTTGCTCATAGGGGGATCCTCCTTATTTTTTCCAGTAAAAAGCCTCCCTTACCATACGTAGTCAGCGGGGATTCGTTGCAAAAGTAAAGAGGTGCCCTCACCCCCCAATGGGTCTGGACACCTCCAATGCTAAAAATCGTTTACGTATTTTTTCTAATAATCACAGCGGATTTAAGGCTGCAGTTGTACCCGCGTCTCTTTGTCCGGATCGTCTGTTGTGTAGTAGTACATATAGAGGGAAACCTCTCTGTCTTTAAAGTCTTTATAGACATCAATGGCTTTATTATTCCCGTCCCCGCTAAAGTTTGCGGTTACGGGTTTGCCAGGCAGTTTGTCGTAGCTCTCGCCCAGATGAGTCTGGTTGATCCCGCCAAAATGAGGGTCGTCACTGCCAGTTTCAATGTACAGGTCTTTTCCCTGCATGTAATACGTCCACTCCACAGGATAACCGCCAACATCGCGGATCAAGGTCTGTTTCTGGGTCGATATATTCTTTAAAAGTGTCGGAGCTTTATCTTCGGTATGAATCGTCACTTTATATTTTCCAACAAAAGTGATCGGTGTGCCCTCGTCAACCAACAGTCCTGCAGGACGCTCAAAACGGAGATTGAGTAAAGTAGGGTCGTCCTTCAAATATCCAAAAAATTTCCCCTCAAGCGTTTTGCCGCTTACCTCTAAAAAATATTTTTTATACGGCATCTGCCTTCTGAAGCTTTTGCCCTCAGTTCTTACAGAGAGACGGATTTGCGTGGGGGTAACCGCCAATTTTTCAATCGTATTCTCTGTATCGCCCGTCTCCAGCGGAAGCTGCAGTGCCTTTATATGCGTTCCGCTCTCCATCTGCTTTTTGCTCAATTGCAGGTCAAAGGACCATGGTCCGGAGATGTTCTGTTCCTGCTTAGAGTACTCCAGCTTGAAGGCAGTCTGCCCTGCAGTGATATCGTCCGTCTTTAAATACTGCCTCATCTTGTATTCCCCGTGTTCCCCCGGTTCACCAAAGGTGCCACCTGACAAATCAGTTACCCTAGTCGTGCCGTTGTATGCGACAATCTGCGGAAATATCCCTTCCTTGTTCATAGGATCATCGAAAGTAACGGCCGAAGAAAGCAGCAGCTTATCTTTGCTTTGGGTAAAGGGCTGGACTTCTACCTTTTGCATGCCCCCCTTGCCTATTGGAAAGCTCTGCATCTCCATGGATTTGATGTCAAGTGGAATCTCCAGGTCCTGAACACTTACGGCTGTCACTGCATCTGCAGTTAAAATAATCTTCGCTGTATCCTGACCCGGTGTCCAATCACTCTCAAAATAACCGTTATACCGCTGATTTTCCTCATCCCACTGCTCGTAGTTATATTCACCTTCCTTGTAGCTGCTATTCGTTCCCTTTAAGGTCATACCCTTCACATTCCAGAAATCGGTTTCTCTATGCTTCCCAACATCTAGACTATAAAGTATGACCGTTCGGTTCTCATCCACAATGGCTGTCTGAAGCGTAAGCGTCACCCCATCCTTAGTTATGGATTGGCCCAAATACTGTCCAAGGTTCTGATCCAATGCGGCCTGAATCCCCTCATTGCTGCGTAAAAGGTTACCCCAATCATAGTGAATCGCCGCATATACAGGAGCCGCAGCCACAAGCACACTAAGCGAAACTACAGCTGCAATTTTGCTCCAGCTTCTTGGACGGCGGGGAATAGCAGAAGCTCTGCCTGCCTGTAACCAGGAGGAGTCGCTTTCTGCTTGCTCTATGTGTGTCCACATCTCATCGAAATCAGGATAAGTTATGGCTTGGTCTTCATTTAATTGACGCTTGAGTGCATCTTCCAGTTGCTTCATAAGGTTCTCCTTTCCACGCCTCTTCCGGCATCCCAGCTTCCAGCAGCACGTTCTTCATCAGCTTCAGGCCCTTGTGCAGTCTTGATTTGGTTGTTCCGAGCGGAATGGACAGCGCCTCCGACACTTCAGCCAGGCTGAAGTCGTGCATGTACCTCAAGGTCAGCACCGCCCGGATCTTCACAGGAAGCCGAGAGAGATGAACCACCCACTCCTGCGAGGTTTCTTTTTGCTCGATCAGCCCTTCTACTGATTTCGCCATACCTCTTCCCTGAAACAGATGAAGATTGTCCGCCAACTTGTGCTGCAGGCTGCGCCGGCGCTTCAGATGATTCAGACAGGCATTCACCGTGATTTTCATGATCCAGGTTTTGAGATAATCAATACTCTGCCAATTGCTGCGAAAAACCGTAATAAAAACCTCCTGGCACAGGTCCTCAGCATCCGCCGCATCATGCACCATGTAATAGCAGGTCCGGTACACATCCTTATTGTAGGTTTCGAACACTTCCCGGTTGCTCTCCAACTCATGCGCCCTCCTTTCTTGTTTCCTTATGTATTCAACAAACCAGCCCTGTAAAAGGTTCATTTCTGGAGTATTAATCAAAAAAAATAGCATGGATACCTTTCGTAAAAAGGTCCATGCTGTTTATATAGTCCGGTCAGATAATATTCAGCACTTCACGGGCTTGGGTATCCAGTTCCTGCGCTGAGGTTGCGATTCCGGTGAACTCCTGCAGGGCGACCTCAACCTGCCGCTGGCTTTCTTCTACACTATTTTGAACCTGGTCTATTCCTGAGGACATTCTGCCAATCTCCTCTGTAATACCTTTTACGCTGTCACGTACCTCAGTGATAGAATCCTGAACCATAGCCGACAGCTTTCGGACTTCTTTGGCCACCACATCGAACCCGCGCCCGAATTCACCGGCGTGTGCAGCTTCAATTGCCGCGTTAAGCGCGAGCAGATGGGTTTGCGAGGCAATATCACGGATCGTCTGTACCACACCTTGAATTTCTCCAGCTTTATGTTGCAGATTGACCAGCGTCACGGTATTCTCACTCGAGACTCCGGCGATTTTGTCAATGCTCAGCAGCAGCTCCTGGCTCCGCTCAATCCCTTTTTCTGCACGCTGATTCAGACTGTCGGCCATCTCCTGCATTCGCTCCACTACATCGCTAATGTTGATTTGCCTAGAGGTAATATTAGTTGCGACCTTGGTCACACCGATGACCAGTTTGTCTGTCTCATCAAAAATAGGCATATACGTAGCCTCCAGCCATACCGGATTGCCCTCGGAGTCCATCCGTTCGATTTTATCCTGAAAGCTCTTGCCGGAGAGTAAATCCTGCCAGAACATTTCATAATCCGGACTATTCACGAATTCAGGAAAACAAAATTCACGGTGCTGCATTCCGTACATATCCTGTGATCTGTACTTCATTGAGTTGGCGAAAACCTCATTGACATAGGCCACTTTGCGCTCAAGATTAAAGCGGATCAAGGCGAGGTTTTTTTCCAAAGCTCTAATAACGAGGGCATCTGTAACTTCCTGGGCCGATACATTCTCCATAATGACTTCTCCCCGTAACACTCAAATTTATGATCCTGCGAACTTCAAATTTTCACTTTATCCCTTTTTCATATTAACGGTTAAATCAGAGCTTTGGATTACAAAAATGAAGAAATTGTTCCATAAATCGTTACGGTAAAAAAACAATTTTATACTTCCTCCACAAAAAACAAAAAAACCGCAGACTTTTTGCCGGCGGTTTTGAGCCTTTGCAGCTAATTTCATTCGGAATATTTAATGCAGGATTTCCCGTTTGTTCACTTTAACACCGGATAACGATTGATCAAACATATCGAGAATAAAGAGGAAGCGTTCTGCTTCACGGAATACATGATCCGCCAGTAAAGGGTGAATGATGCTTTTGATCCGGCATTCATCGATTAGATCACGTGCGGTTTTCTTGAAATCACGCAATGATTTTACAGATACCCGATTTTCGTCCACGAACTGGCTGAGGAGCGGAGGTGTTTGAGATTGCGGTCGCATGTGGCTCAAATCCATGGCCTGAAACAGTAGCTTATCAAAATCATTACTGAATTCCCGTGCTTGATCGACCAGTTTCCGTTCTGATGGGTCCAGCAAATGACCAATGAATTTGGCATGATCAGCCATGATCTTCAGGAAAAAGACATTCTCATCAATTATGGCATCAGGCAGCGGTTCGAGTCTTCCCGAATTCAGCTCCTCCAAGCGGTTTCTGAAATAATTAGCCTCCCGGCTAACATGATCCACCAGTAAAGGAAAATTCGTTTGTCCCGGAAGCTTGCATTGCAGGATCAGGCCCAGCACTTTTCTTTTGAACGCCCAGATATTGGTCGCCGCAATACGAACCTCCGTATTAAAAGCCTGAATGGTGTGGGGATCAACCCCAATCTGGAATTCATAGGACCTGCGCTCGATCTCCTCAAAAATAGCGTAAAACTGGTTGGCTTCATTCTTGAGCTGCGTATCCTCAGCCCTAAACCCCAAACCCAAAAAAAAGGAATGCTCCTTCATGATCCTGGACCAAAAACGTATTTCATCTAGCGACCGGGCCACAAATTCATCCAATGGCTATTCCTCCCTTGCATAAATGGAATCATCTACAGTTATGCATATGGAGTTTGGTTGTCCTCTATGATGGTTGCTGCCTAACAATTATTGCCGAAATAGGCTCCCACTCAAATATACAGCTTATCGGCAGCAACTATTGACGAACCAGCGGCAAAAAAATATCATCCACGATCTCCAAAATCGTTGAATCCGATACCGGCTCATGGGTGGTGAGGATTTCATAGCGCAATAAATCTGCAGGAAGAGAAATCACCCGCTCATTGATTTGTTCCAGTCTGACCTCACCACGCTTCTGCGCGTTTTTTAAAATGTTCTTCATGGCGATGTTCAGCTTATCTTCAGTTTTTGGACGCATCAGCTGCGAGGACAGGTCATTGCCGTGGTACTCCACCATCAGAGCATGCATGGTTTCCGCGCCAATCTTTTGCATGGGCTTCGAGATTCCCTGAAGCAGATTAATCACATCCTTGCGAAGGTCACCTGTTGCCGGGGCAAAAATATCCGGTTGGGGCACATGCTTGACGATGGCCGCAACCACAATCTTGACTTTGTTCGGCCAGCGGCGGTATATGGCGGTTTTGTTTGTTTTTGCCCGTACCGCAATATTCTCCATCGTCAGTTGGGCATATCCAACCTCTTCAAGCTCCTCCCAGGCAGCCTGCAAAATAGCATTCTCCAGGACATCGCCACGGCGGCGTGCGCCCTTGGGCTGATCCTCCTCCCCCTTTGATTGCTCAGGTGGAGATAACAGATCATTTTGTGTTTGATCCATAGCTATTCCTTCTTTCATATATATTCACCATTTTTTCATTGCATTTCAGGTAAAGATAGTATACCTTATTACCAATAAGGTACGGTACGTACCGTACCTTAAAAGGTGTATGGAAGGAGTCTTTACATGTCAGATATTCAAGCCAAACCTCAAAAAGCACAGATTGAAAAGCTCGATCCTGATGTACTCAAAGTAGCCCTTGTACTGGTATTCGGTGCTCTAGCGCCGCTGTTTGATTCAACGATGGTCAATGTGGCGATAGACACACTCAGATATGATCTGAACAGCACTGTTTCGGTCATTCAATGGGTAATTACCGGATATATTCTGACCATGGGCATGGCAGTACCGGTTTCCGGCTGGGCTGTCAATCGTTTTGGCGGCAAAAAGGTATATATGTTTGCACTCGTTGTATTTTTTGCAGGCTCCGTTCTCTGCTCTCTGGCGTGGAATCCTGGCAGTCTGATCGGCTTCAGGCTTCTGCAGGGAGTCGGCGCAGGGATATTGATTCCTACCTTGCAAACAGTGCTTGTCCAGACCACGGGTGGCCGAAATCTCGGAAGGGTGATGTCGATTATCAGTGTGCCAACCTTACTGGGCCCCATTCTCGGTCCTGTCCTGGGCGGAATCATGATTAACGCCTTAAGCTGGCGCTGGATATTCTATGTGAATATTCCCATTACTATAATTGCCCTTTTGCTGGCCTGGCGGGGAATACCGTCTGACAAGCCGTCCCCAAGCAAACAGTCACTCGACATAGCCGGTCTTCTTCTCTTGTCACCAGCCTTCGCCACGCTCATTTACAGCATTGCCCAGATCAGTAATTATGGCGGTTTGAAGGGCAGCCGGGTAATCCTTCCCCTGGTGACAAGTCTCGTCCTTATGACGGCCTTTATCATCTACGCTTTACGTACCAAAAAAGCACCGCTGCTTGACCTGCGTCTCTTCAAATCACGCATTTTTTCCGCTTCGAATGCTACAGTGTTCCTTGCAGGCATGGTCATGAACGGAGCTTTGCTCCTCTTGCCATTATACTATCAGCAGGTACGTGGTGAAAGTGTGCTCTATACGGGTGTACTGCTAATCCCTCAGGGGATTGGCATGCTGCTGACCAGAAGCTGGATAGGGAGGCTGTCCGACCAAATGGGCTCGCGGATCATCGTGATCCTAAGTCTACTTGTTACAGTAGCGGCAACACTGCCGTTTGCCTTCGCGGGTCCCGACACCAATCAGCTTCTGCTCTCAGCGGCGCTGCTGGTAAGGGGCGCGGCTCTGAACGGACTCCTGATTCCCGTTATGGTTTCGGCCTATAACGGATTACGCAAGGATCAGGTTCCACATGCAAGTATTTCAATACGGATTTTCCAGACCATCGGGGGAGCATTTGGAGCGGCCATACTGGCAACTGTCATCGCACATCAGCTTTCGGGCCATTCAGCACCAGATGCCCGGACGGTTGCAGACGCATTTCATGCAGCCTTTTGGTGGTCGATTGGATTCACGGTAGCTGCTTTTATTCCCTCAGTATTCTTGTCAAAAGCTGCAGCAGCAAAGAAAGCCTGACCGATAGCTATGAGTTCTAGTCCAAAGAGGGGCCTGCAGCCACAAATGGCTGCAGGCCCCTCTTTGGCAGATTTCCATCAACCAACGTTCTTTATTCCTCCCATTATAAAAGAAGAAACGGTACACCATCCCATTCCATCCTTCTGGGACAGTTACTTTTTCGAACCATAGTCCCCCATTTTAATACCCCAGACAGAATCCTTTTGGAAAGCTGCGGCTTCCCGCAACTCGGGCAATCTCGGGTCCTGAGGATAGTGCTGCTCCAGGTATGTGACAAAAGCCCGGCGAAAGCCAATCTCCGCCTCCAGCTTGTTGAATTCATTCGGATGCTTACCCATCTCCGCAAGCGCGCTCTCCCAGCGGCTCACATCAGCGTTCTCCGACTGCCCGCTGCGGATCTTAACGGTTAGTTCACGCAGCTCTCCGTAAGCCCTTTTTACTTTGGAAGAGTAGACCTGCTTCTGGTTCAAAAAGGTTAGCAGTGCCACCACCAGAGCCAGCCCGCTCCATAACACGATGTTATCCATAGTAATCCCCCTATTTACCCTGTGTGCTTAATTATACTACGTATTCCTTGGCGGAAGCAGATACTTCTCTCCCTGCTAGTAATGCTCCTGCCACACTCTCTGACCTAAACACAAAAAACCCCACAGCCGTGGGGTATCTCCTATAATATCTTAAGGTCTATTCCTTCTTCAGAATCTCATGAAGCTGACGTTTGTCAGCCTCCAGTGAGCGGTCCTGCGCCTCTAGGTCATCCGTGTCTGCTTCTGCCGCAGAATAGACAACATCCTCGGCCTTCGCTTCATAGAGCATTTTCATTTTGTCAGTCTTTGAGAAGATTTTCGAGTTCTCTCTGTCCATTAGAATTCCCCCCTCCCATATAGATTCATCCCTATAAGAAAACATTTTTGTATAGAGCCCTGAGGCATCAGATCGTTCCGCCAGCCTCTTCAATTAAGGACAGCGCCTGATCAAAAACCTCTGAATCAAGCACAACCGTCAGCAAAATATCTCGGCCTGTCGGCCCTCCCTCTCCGCCATGACTCATCCCGCTGGCACTTGAATCCGCTGCCGCCAAAATTCCGGCAGAATGACTATCCAGCGTGGAATTAAGCGTCATGGTTGCCAGACTTGGAATATCCCCCGTCAACGGATTATTTCCTGAATATCGGGCGCCTCCCGGATATTTGCTGAACCGGTCTATCGACATATCAATAACCCGGAGGGATTGCAGCTTACGGGAGACTGCCTCTGCAGCTTCAGGACTTTTAAAATAAGCCAGTATATTTTTTTCGGACATCTATATCCCTGCCTTCCTGGAATGCCACACGCCATGTGTACCATTCTATTTTGGTTTCAGGGGGAGAAATTTATGCGTATCCTGTCAAAAGTGGCATTGCCTTATAACCCTTCTGCATTTCCTACAAAAAAACTAGGATTTAGGGGACATCTCCATATTTTTTCCTTAATATGGTACAAAAGTAGTATATAACAACCCCCTGCTTAACTGTAAAATAAACTTAATTTTATACATTCTGATGCCTTACTTTACCGAAAAGAAACAAACTGCCAAAGGGAGATGATAAATCACTAGAATTTAGGTTTACACATTGATGGTATACCTTCTTACAGTCATTTACATGTTATGTTCTCTAACGCAATCAAGGCTTGTATATTTTCCCTGGAGATATATCCAAGTTTTTCTGATTAAATATTTCCATTATAAGGATACCCACGTCACATTTCACATCATCAAAAACGGTTTCATCTCAAGACTTCATAAATTTTATGTGGATTTTACATTTTACCGGTGGTAAAATCTTCTTAATATTTTTCCTACTAATCTAGACGGAAATAAAAGGGATCAATAGAAAAGGAGAATCCGCACTGACTGTCTGAAGCAGGAGAGATGTGAGCCAGAATTAACAACATAACTTGGAGGGGATTACATTTGGAGTGGACAAAACTACCTCGTAAGCTGTCTGTACTAGCCTTATCACTGGGCGTGACAGCCGGTATGATTCCGGGTGCGGCTTTCGCCGCCAGCAGCTTGCAGACGTCATCACTTAGCAATCATCTAACATCTTTGATTCAACCAAATCCGACTATTATTTCTCCACAGATCAACACCAAATCCTCAAATAATGTCCGGGTCATTGTTCAATTAAGCGGCCAGCCTGCTGCTGTCGGCAAATACGCGGCGAAGCAGGGAATCTCAGCTCTAGCCAAAACCGCTACGGAAGCTGCGGTAAAGAGCCAGCAGACCAGTGTGCTTGACCAGGCTAAAGCCAAAGGCATTGGCCTTACCGTCAACTACAAGTATGACACCATATTGAACGGCTTTGAAGTTAGCGTTCCGGCGAACAAGATTCCGGAGCTGGCAAAGATTTCTGGCGTTACTTCCATTTATCCGAACAGCACCTGGTACACTCTTCCTGATCAGACAGTAACCGATACTACTTATAGAAACGACAATGCTCCACTCGAGCAGATTCGTGCCACATGGGCTGCGGATCACGGAATTAATGGTGCAGGCTTGAAAGTCGGCGTCATCGATACTGGTGTAGACTATAAGCACCCGGACATCGCAGCAGCTTACAAAGGCGGCTATGACTCCTTTTATCAGGACAATGATCCTTATGAAGAAGTTCCGCTGACCCCCGATAAAGATCCATATGGCGTAGGCTATGGCGGAACGTATCACGGCACCCATGTAGCCGGCACCATTATTGGACAATACGCCGCCAAAGGTGATGTTGCCCAAAGAGGTGTAGCCCCTGGCGCAGAGCTTTATGTGTACAAGGTACTGGGACGCAATCTGGATAAACCAAGCACATCCTCCGGTTCATCCGCTCAAGTTATTGACGGTATTGAACATGCAGTAAAGGATGGCATGGATGTTATCAACCTGTCATTGGGTTCCGATTCCGAAAAAGATGTGAACTCCCCGGATTCGATTGCGATCAATAACGCCGTATTATCTGGCGTTGTAGCAGTCATCGCGAACGGTAATAATGGAGAGGCCGGATATTTTTCGCTCGGTTCCCCGGCTACATCCCAGCTGGCAATCTCTGTAGGTTCCGTAACTAGTCCGATCGATGCCTACTCCGGCCAGTTCAAGGCGGAAATCGCAAATTCTGTTACTTCAGTTACTTATGAGACCTATTATCCGTTCCACATGATGGCTTTCGAGTTGGCACAAACTGACTTTGCAAGCATTATTGGCACTAAGCCCGCTCGTGTCGTATACGCTGACCTCGGGGCTGATGAAGATTATCCAAAAGAAGATATCAGCGGTTCCATCGTTTTGATATCCCGTGGCGACTTGGCCTTTACAGACAAAATTGCGAATGCAAAGGCACATGGAGCCAAAGCACTTGTAATTTTCAACGGTAATGCTAAAAAAGTTGATGGTAAAAGTGAAGCGATTCTTGACGAAAGCTACAAAGATCGTTCCGGCTTTATCGGCGTGAACTTAGGCAATGGTTACCAGAATATTCCTACGTTCGATATTGAAGGCCTAAAAGGCCGTCAGCTGGCCAGAGCGATTATTGCTAATGGAGCTAACCCTACTTATTTCACTTTTGGTTCAAATTATAACCATGAAATGACAACAGGGGATACCATGAGCACCTTCTCCTCCTTGGGTCCAAATGTCGATGGCAACCTGAGCATCAAACCAGACATCGTAGCTCCTGGTGACGGAGTACTGTCTACATGGCCAGCTTATGGTGGAGATTATTCCAAAGCCTACAACCGGATCAGCGGTACCAGCATGGCTACTCCGCATGTCGCAGGCCTGTCACTGCTGATCAAGCAGGCGCATCCGGAATATACACCATTTGATATTCGTGCCGCTCTGGCGAACACTGCAGATCCGATCCTCCACAATGGAGATCCGGAAGACCTGTACCTTCAAGGTCCTGGACGGGCCAATGTTGAAAATGCGATTTTGACTCCGGCACTGCTCGAAGCCGTAGAACCTATCTCTATTCTTGACAAGAACTATCTATCTCAAAGAATCACCAACTACAATCCTTCAACAAGTTTTGGAGTGCTGGTGCCAGGCTCTACGGCCAGCAAAGCACTGCAGTTGAAGAACATCAGCAAGAGCAGCGTTGCATACACTGCTTCTGTTGAATGGAACTATGGTGATCCGAATAAGGTTTCTGCCACATTGGACACAACCACTGTAACAGCATCCGCATACGGTACAACCGGATTTAATTTGAATGTTGCCGTTTCAGCTGATGCTGATCCGAAACTGGATTACCAAGGTAAAGTTGTTCTGACAGCTCCAGGACAACCGACCCTGCATCTTCCATTTACTGTCCATGTCAATGATAAGGCTGAACAGCCTGATTGGGGCACAGGCGTACAGGAAGCGGTGATCAGCTCGCCAATCGTGTACACCAGTTCACCCGCTGTTCTTTCGTACAAACTGAAAGCTAAAGACATCAACTATTATGAAGTCAATCTGGTGGGTATGGACGACGCCAAGAAAGGCTCTTTCCAGGTATCCACTACGGGCGCACCGGATAAATTCTTTGCACCTGGCAGCTACAGCACCGTTATCGGGGCCACTTACCAGCCCTATGACAGCAACGGTGATCCTATCGTTGATGCCAAAGGCAACCCTGCAGTAGCAACAATTACTGATGGGATCTATAAGCTTGAGATTCTGGCTATCACTGCAGAAGACAATACTAAAGGACCTATCAAGATTGATTTGAACCAAGAAGGCACATATTACAGCACTTATACCTCATTCCGGTTTGTTACTGGTTCTGCTCCGTCAACTGGCGGCGGCGGTGGTGGTGGTGGTGGTGTAGTTGCACCGACAACACCAGTGATCCCTGGTACAGCTAAATCCCTTGTGGAAGAAGGGGCAACACAGGTAACTGTAACCCCAATAACCGCATCGAAGGATGGTGTCACTACGGTAACCGTTAACGACAGTGATCTGAAGACAGCTTTGGCCAAAGCCGCTGCCTCCAAGTCAGCCGTTGTGATCTCTGTAGGCACCATCTCTGACAAATCTGCAGTACTAAGCTTGACTGCTGATCAAGTGAAGCTACTGGCTGGCATCCATTCGGATAGCTCAATCATTGTTAGTGTTGGCGGTTCCGCTGTATCCTTGCCGGTATCCCTGCTCTCAGCTTCTCCTGCTGGCCAAAGCTTGAAGCTTGACATTAAGCAACAGCCTGATGCTGCAAGCAAGCTATCTGCAAGTACCCCTGGTTCGACGGTAATCGGAACCCCGATTTCCTTTGAAGCTTCCTGGACTACAGCTACAAGCAGCACTTACTTGAACGTTCCAAATAATGTTTTCATCAAGAGATCCTTTACAGTACCTGGTGCAATCCAGCCAAAAACTGCAGGCGTGCTCTTTGAAGAGAACGGACTGGTAACCCCGGTTGCTTCTGTATTCGCGCCTCAGACGGATGGAACGACAATCGTTACGGTTAGCCGCCCTGGCTTCTCGGTGTATGCCGCAGTAAGCAAACCGGCTGCTGCCTTCAAGGATATCGCTGCTTCCAAATCGGCTGCTGCGATTCAGACCTTGGCCGACAAGCTGATTATCCAAGGCACTTCGGCAACAACTTTCTCGCCGCTGAGCAATCTGACACGCGCTGAGTTCACCGCACTGTTGACCCGTGCACTTGGTTTGCGCACCGATGCCAGCGTTACCTTCTCCGATGTGAAATCATCGGACTGGTATGCTAAAGATGTTGCCGCTGCTTCCAAAGCAGGCCTGATTCTGGGCATTGGCAAAGGCAAATTTGCTCCAACTCAAAAGGTAACCCGTCAAGAGCTTGCTGTTATTCTAGACAGAGCGCTTAAGCTGACAGGAACCGAATTGAAGTCCGCTAATCCTTCGTTCACTGCTTACACCGACAGTGCCAAAGTAGCACCTTATGCGAAGGACAGCCTGCAATCCCTGTCCAAAGCCGGCATCATCGGCAGTGAAACTGGAACGACCTTCAATCCTACTGCTCCAGCAACCCGTGAGACAGCTGCTGCTGCTCTCTACGAGCTCCTTAGCAAGATTGGTTTGATCGAGTAGTTCAGAGTATGCTTTCGGTTTCTCCAGCCTGAACCGGAGAACACCAAGCTGCTGTAACAAAAAGATCGTGTATGGCTGAGCCATACACGATCTTTTTTTGCGTTCATCCAGAAATAAATAGATCAACTTTACCCGGTAAAAGGGGCTGTCCCATAAGTGGATTTTCTATGACTTAGACAGCTTTCTTCATTCTTAAGACCTCAAAAAGTGAGCAAAGCAGCGATTCTCCCGTTATTGGAGGATCGCTGATCTGTGTTTTTGGTCATTGGCAGCTTGCTTCAGCAGATTATGAGCAAGTGAAAGCCACCCGACTTCAAGCGTCACTTTTTCCATGCCGCGAAGCAGAAACCTCCGGAAGCCCCGGTTGTTCTTCAGTTGTCCAAACACGCTTTCTGGTTCTGTCATTCGGCGGACGGCCAAGGCATAACCTTCTTCAC